>JAFPZY010000030.1 GCA_017417025.1 Paludibacteraceae bacterium
GACACGGCGGGCAGCCGCCACCGGCCTTGAGCCGCAAAAGCTGCAACGGACTTTGACATACTGATATTACCGCAAAAAGCAATTATTTTTGCCCCGCCGCTTGCACGTTCCGCAAAAATGCACTACCTTTGCAGGCGAAAAACGCAGAAAACATGAATGACCTTCTTTTAATCCGGCAGAAAATTTATGAGATTCGCAATCAGCGGGTAATGCTTGATTTTGAGTTGGCAGAACTCTACGGCGTTGAAACGTCACAACTCAAGCGGGCCGTCCGTCGTAACATCGAGAGGTTTGACGGAGAGGACTTTATGATTGTGCTGACCAAAGATGAAATACAAGCGATTGGTTCAAGACGCCAATTTGGCATCTTGAACAGCGGACATCCGGCACAGGAAGAGGCAATGACAGCAAGGCGCGGAGAGAACTTCAAGTATGCGCCGTTTGCCTTTACCGAACTGGGCGTAGCAATGTTGAGCTCGGTTCTGCACTCGCCGACGGCAATAGAGACAAACCGCAATATAATGCGCGCGTTTGTCGAGCTGCGCCGTTTGACACAAATGGGGAATGCCTCTTACCAACAACTGCAGCAAGAAATAAAAGAGGTGAAAGATTATATTGAAGACATACTCAAGGACCAGAACGACATTAACGAAGAACACAGCGCACAACTTGAGGCAATCAGCATGGCACTTGCAGAGTTGCAGACAGAGAAGCGTCAGCAGACTCCCAGAGAGCCGATAGGGTTCAGATAAAAGCAATTATTTTTGCCCCGCCGCTTGCACGTTCCGCAAAAATGCACTACCTTTGCAGGCGAAAACAAAACAGAATAAGATTATGATTATGCAGTCAGGCAATGTTTCAGTTCGTGTTCCGTCATATATCCCGCAGGTGGAGATTCCGGAACTACAGCGCAAGATCGAGCAGTTTGTCTTGATTCTCTACCCGCGTCCGAAAACGGAGCAGAAAGATGTTGTGGGAGAAAGTGCGACGAAGTCCGTTCTGCCTTTGAAAGGACTGGATGAGGGCATCCGTCAGTTGTGCGGCGTGATAAATGTGGACGAGGACGACTTGGACGGAGACAGGGCTCGAGCCGAAAGACTGGAGGGCATGCTGCTATGAAAACGACTGTTTTTGTTGACACCAATATCCTGATTGATTTTCTTGCGCAGCGGGCGGAGTTTGTTGCTGCTGCCACTGTGATGGATATGGCGAAGAAAGGCAGGATTGATGTCTATATCACCAATCTGACTCTTGCCAACACCGTCTATATCTTACGCAAACAACTTGACAGTCAGCGGGCAACGGATACAATCAGGCAACTATACTCTTTCCTGAAGATAGCCCCTTCCACAGCCAACGAAACCTCTTTCGCCATCAACACTCCCAATCCTGATTTTGAAGACGCTTTACAATACGCGTCCGCAATGGCAGTAAAGGCAGATTTCATTCTGACACGCAATGAGAAACATTTTCAGTTTGCCACAATGCCTGTTATGACGGCGGCACAATTCCTTGCGACTATTGATTTGTAGTTAGTTACATCTCACTAACACACCTACAAGCGGTAATATCAGTGAAAACGGTATTGCCGCTTTTTGTGTGCGCAGGTGTGTGCCGCAAGGCGGGGATGCAACCGGAAATACACACCGGAAATGCACCCAGAGACGCAACCGAAAATGCACTCTGAGACGCAACCGGAAATGCACCCTGAGACGCACCGAAAATGCACTCTGAGACGCAGTACGCAGGCTTCCAGCCTGCGGAAAACGACAACAAGAGTAACCGGAAACGCAACTGGAGACGCACCGAAAATGCACAGGAAATGCAGGCTTCCGGCCTGCGAGAAAAAGACACTGCAAATAATAAAAACAAAATATAAGTTTAACCCTCAAAAACCGAATCTTTATGAAAAAGCTTTTCTCAATTTTCTGCTACCTCTTGCTCTCGGCAAGTATTGTAACGCAGGCGCAACTGCTTGATGCGTTGAACGAATCCCCTTTACGGGATGCGAATCTTGTGGATGCGTCCTTGCAAGTTGTTTCGGGAGAAATCAATCTTTCGGACGACAACGGTGAGTATTACATCATAGAAAAAAATGGATCGCGCAAAGCACCGGCTGCTACTACTAAAAGTATTATGGTAAACTCAACGCCGCAATATGTTAATGTCCAAAAAACCTCCACTACCAATTGCTATAATGTTTATATCAAAACCTCTTATAATAGCTCAGTATATACAGGTTTTGTAATTATGGGGACGAACTTCGGATCTAATACTGCTATCGGCGGTGAACATTCATTTTCATCTTCATATAGTAATTGTACGGAGTCTGATAATTGGTTTTGCCAAGCTTATGGTAGTCCACAAACTTATGTTGACAATCCCTATGGAAAGATTAAATTTACATATTCCAGTATGGGCAGTGATGGCTATCCAAAATACCGTGTACAGATTTATAATTGCTATGGATATACATACAATTCAACTTATGGATGTGTTAATTGGAAAAATAACTCAATTGTATTCTCTTTCGATCAAACTCTTTCAGTTCATCCATTTGCAAGCGATGGAAGCACTAGAATCGATTTTACCGACTATTACAAACTGACAGTTGTATCTGATAATTCCTCTATGGGGTCGGTGTCCGGTGATGGCTCTGCATCAGGAGGTCAATACTACGGAGCCGGCACTTCGCATACTAATTTGACAGCTTCGCCCAATAGTAGTGCGTTTAATTTCGTTAAATGGCAGAAGAACGGTGCGGATTTCTCGGGAAACACCGCCAACCCATTAAGTGTAACACTAAATGCCAATGATACATACACCGCTATATTCGAAGCCAATGCCGCCACAGAATATACCATTTCCACAGCCGTTTCGCCTTCGGGAACTTATGGATCGGTAAGTGGTGCAGGGAAATATTATGAAAACAGCACAGCCACTCTTACCGCCACTTCTGCCAACGAACACCTCTATTTCTTTGACCACTGGCTGAAAGACGGTAACAACTACGTAGGCGGAGCAACCATCACCCCGACCGTAACCGCCGCCGCTACTTATACTGCCGTGTTCCGCAATGCCAATGCAGGTACTATTACTGCCAATGCGAACAATGCCAACTATGGAACAGTAACTGGCGGCGGCTCGTATAATGGCGGGGATGCAGTCACACTTACTGCAACGCCCTCCTACGACTATCAATTCATCAAATGGAACGATGGAAACACAAGCAGTACACGAACTGTCTATGTGGACGGTAATGCGACCTATA
>JAFPZY010000031.1 GCA_017417025.1 Paludibacteraceae bacterium
CTGGCACCGATGTCAATCTTGAAGATTAAACGCATTGAACAAACTTATAGCGGGGGAGGGGTATGTTATTTTCTTCCATGTGACTTGGGGGGCTTAGCAGATATAAAATAAAGATTCGGTTTCTCCCCTCCCCCTTCTTTTTTAATTGATAGTTGATAGTAGATAATTGATAGTAGGACTAGTTCTACTAGTTTGACTAGTTCTACCAGTTTGACTATTTCTACCAGTTCGACTATCCCGACTACCGCCGGCGCAATATAGTGCCGGTGTCGGCATATCATATATCACTAATAACGAGAACGTTATGCATTTTTTTGAAAAAAAGTGCATTTTTCTGCATTTTCAGGTGATAGATTTCAGCCTTTTTTTGCATATATTATGGAGGGGTATATGTTTTGCAAATAATAAAAGAAAAGGACGGCAAAAATCAATCTTTATACACTTTTTTTGATAAAATGTTTGCATACTTGCGCAAAAAGCAGTACCTTTGCGCAAAATTACGAACATTAGCAACAACCGCCACTATGAAAAGAGCACTTTTGCCTAAGCATGAAAGACTGCTCCGCGGACTGGGAGAGAACATCCGTTTGGCGCGCCTGAGACGCAACTTGTCCTCCGAGCAAGTCGCTGAACGTGCAGGAATTGCGCGCAACACTCTCATCAAAATTGAAAACGGCGACGAAGGTGTGGCCATCGGCTATTATCTGCGCGTCCTGATTGTGCTCGGTCTGGAAGAGGACTTGCGCAACGTGGCACAGGACGACATTCTCGGGCGCAAACTCCAGGACGCAGGACTGACTGTCGCCAAACGGGTATCCAAAACCAAGTGACAATGCAAAATATCTATGTTTATTTTGATGATTTCAGGGTGGCTTCCCCCGTATTGATGGGGCATCACATATCCGACTGGCGCAAATGGGCAGGACATTACCACATTCCGCGGGAAGAACAGGAACAGATGTCTGCAGCATTTAAGATATAACCCGCCGCTCTCTTGCATATCTGCCACTCTCTTGCATAGCGGCACTCTCTTACATCTTCAGTCATATCCGGTTCTGACGACAAAGGGCTGCTAAAAACGCGAATTACGCTTCTCTTTTTCGGAGCATAGACGGCTTTCCGGTTTGTAAACAAGGCGGAAAAGTTTCGTCTGTTGCGTTCAAATGTGATTTGAACTCGGCTCCGTGAGCCGACTCTGACCGGCTGTGAAAAGAAAAAGGGAAAATATGGACATAGAAAGAAAAAAAACAAAAAGAGGGGCTGCGAGGGAATCAAGAGGGGCTGCGAGGGTACTGCGAGGGAACTGTGAGGAAACTGCGAGGGTACTAAGAGAGTTGCTGACACGGTAGTGATACGGTAGTGACACGGTAGAAACAACAGCAGAAACAACAGCAGAGTCCGAGAACAGAGCAAGAGCAAAAAAGAACAGGAACAACGGAAGAAACAACAAAAAGAAAAGCGGCAGGAATAGCGGCAGGAACAGCGGCAGGAAAAGTGGCGGAGCAAGGGCGGAAAAGCGGAAAAGGGAATGAAAGTGAAAAAAAAATTGCATATATGAAAAAAAAGCCGTAATTTTGCAGGCTCAATATACGCAAGCGCGGAAAACAGCATATCATCATACATAAAAAAAACAAAAGAAAAAACATGAAGAAAACTTATATTATGAAGAAGAATCTGTTTACATTATGCTGCATCTGCCTGACAGCGGGTGCGGCACTGAGCAGCACTGATGCTTTTGCACAAGGCATGAAAGTCGGAGGCAATGCACAGGACATGAAAGTCGGAGGCAATGCACAAAACATGAAAGTGGCAGGCAAGTCGCAGAACATGAGAGTGTCAGGCGAGGCACAGCAAACAGGCAATGCCGCTATAGCGACCCAAGTGAGGGATGCGGATATTGCTACAGACCTGCGAGTTGCAGACATGCGGAAAGACCCCGTGCTGATGACCATTGACGGCAAGGAGGTGACGACATCGGAGTTCATGTACATTTACCGGAAGAACAACAGCGAGAGCACCATCGACCAGAAGAGTCTGGACGAATATTTAGAGCTGTTCACCAACTTCAAGCTGAAAGTGGCGGAAGCCGAGAGCGAAGGCATAGACACCACAGCGGCGTTCAAAAAAGAGCTGGCCGGCTACAGGGCGCAGGCAACGCCCAAGTACATGCGCGACGATGCGGCATTAGACAGCCTTGTGGAGCTGAGCTACAGGCGCATGACCCACATCCGCCGCGCCGCACACATAGCCATTGAGTGCCGTCAGGACGCGAGCGACTCCGCCAAAGCTGCGACCCGCGCGCTGATAGACGAACTGCGCCAAAAAGCGACCGGAACATACGAGGTGAAAGGCAAAGTGCAGCCCGCAGCCGACTTCTATGAACTTGCCCGCACCTACTCCACCGACCCGAGCGCCAAAGAGACAGGCGGCGAACTGGGCTGGATAATCCCCTTCAGATACGTCTATAGCCTTGAGGACGCTATATACAGCACTCCCGTGGGCGAGATAACGGAAGTTTTCCAGAGCTCCTACGGCTTCCACATCGCGCTTGTAGAGGAAGAGACGGAGACCGAAGAAGTGCATGCCGCCCACATAATGAAGATGACCTCAAGCAAGGACGAGGCAGTGTCCGCCAGAGCCAAAGAGCAGATTGACAGCCTGTACAATGTTGTGCTCGGCGGGGCGGATTTTGCGGAGACAGCCGCCTCCTGGTCGGACGACAAAGGGTCGGCACTGCGCGGCGGCGACCTGGGCTGGTTCAGCCGCGGCATGATGGTGAAGCCCTTCGAGGACACGGCTTTCGGCATGCAGGAAGGCGATATAAGTCTGCCTTTCCGCTCGCAGTTCGGGTGGCACATCATCAAGCTCTACGGGCGCAGACACCTTCTGCCGCTTGACAGCATGCGCAGCCAGGTGGAGCGCAACGTGCAGAGAGACGAGCGCGCACAGGAGGCCGACAAGTCGTTCCTGCGCAAGACCCGCGCCGAGTACAACCTGCCCGCCGAAATGAGCGACGAGGATGTACGCGCATACGCCGATGCACACCTGGAGGAGAAATACGAGGACCTGCGCCACCTTGTGCAGGAATACCACGACGGCATACTGCTGTTCGAGACAAGCCTGAAGAACGTATGGGACAAGGCAAGCAAGGACACGGCAGGCCTGAAGCGCTACTTCGACGCGCACAAGAAAGACTACACATGGGAGGAGAAACGCTTCAAAGGCTGGATAATACAGGCACAGGACGAGGCGACAGCACGCCGCGCCATGACCATAATAAAAACCGCCAACCCCGACAGCGTAAACAGCTACATAGCCAAGCGCGTGAACAACGACAGCACGACACTGGTGCGCGTGGAGCACGGCGTATGGAAAAAAGGGCAGAATGCAGCTGTGGACAAATACGGCTTCAAGCAGAAAAACACGGAGTTCAAGCCCAGAGCCGAGTGGCCCGTTGTCCGGGCTTACGGCAAGCTGCAGAAGGCTCCTAAAGAATACACCGACGAGCGCGGCCGCGTGACAAGCGACTATCAGGACGAGCTCGAAAAAGAGTGGATAAAAGAGCTGAAGAAGAAGCATAATGTGGTGATTAACAAAGAAGTGTTCGAGTCGCTGAAGAAGTGAAACCGAGGACAGGCATATTGCTGATAGCCGCTCTTGCCGCTCTTAACGCGGGTCTGCACAGGACGGTGGTGCGCTGGGACATGACCGGCGACAAGCGTCACACCCTGAGCGCAGAGACAAGAGAAGTGCTCCGCCGTGCAGCGGGGGAGACCGACATCACCGTTTATCTGGAAGGCGAGATGAACCCTGGATTCCGCAAACTGCGCGGAGCGACCTACGACCTGCTGCAGGAGATGAACGCCGTACACCGCCACATCAGGGTGCACGCCCCCGCCGACGAGGACACGGAGCGCGAGCACAAAGCGCTGGAGCAAAGCGGGTTCGGGCCAATCATAGTGCATGAGCGCGCCCATGACGGGCAGACGGTGCAGACCCGCACCTGGCCCTACGCCAAAGTGCAGCTGAAAGGGCGCAGCACTATAGTGCCGCTGCTGCAGCAGCACCGCGGTCTGTCGGGCGAAGAGAACCTCAACCTCTCGACGGAGGGACTGGAATATGCCTTTGCCGAGGCGCTGAACACGCTGTGCAAGGACAAAGTGGAGCGCGTGGCTTTTCTGGAAGGACACGGGGAACTGCCGGCGGAGAACGTGTATGACTGGAGCGCGGCACTGAGCCGCCACTTCCAGGTGGACAGAGGCGTATTGGGGACGGACGCACATATACTGGACGGCTACCGGGCCGTGCTGATAGCCGACCCGCAGTTGCCTTTTTCGGAGACGGACAAGTACATACTTGACCAGTATGTGATGCGCGGCGGGCGTGTGATGTGGCTGCTCAACGGTGTGCAGTTCTCGGGCGACATGCTGTCGGACAACGGGGTTACTCCCGCCGTGGCACTGGACCTGCGCCTGACCGACCTGCTGTTCAGGCACGGCGTGAGGATAAACGCGGCCATAGTGCAGGACCTGCAGTGCCTGATGGTGCCCGTGGACGTGTCGCGCGACCCGCAGAACCCGCAATATCAGCCTATTCCGTGGACCTACGCACCCCTGCTGCTGCCCTCCGACGAGTCGCCTGTGACGCACAACATAATGCCCGTGAGCGCCACCTTCGCCTCCTGCCTCGACTTTGTAGGCGGCGATGACGGCCTGAAAAAGCAGGTGCTGCTGTGCACCTCCACCGCCTCCTGCCTTACAGCCACTCCCGCCGAACTCGACCTGAGCGACCTGAGCGCGGAGAAGGAGATGTTCAGGCGGTCGTATCTGCCTGTGGCGGCAAGCATGGAGGGCGAGTTCACGTCGCTGTATGCGCACCGCAGCGTGCCGGAAGGCGTGGAGAACGCAGGCGAGACACGGCAGAAAAGCGTAAGGACCAAGCAGATAATAGCCGCAGCGGGCAGCATAGCGCGCAACGAGTGGCAGCAGGGACAGCCCCTGCCTGCAGGCTACGACAGATACAGCAAGACGCAGTTCGGCAACAGGGATTTTCTGCTTAACGCGGTGCTGTGGCTGACCGACGACCACGGACTGCTGAAACTGAAACAGAAAACAGTGGCTCTGCGCCTGCTGAACGACAAACGCGCCCACGAAGACAGGACAAAGATACAGGCAGTGAGCATAGCGGCCCCCCTGCTGTTGCTGCTGCTGACAGGTGTATGCACAATGACAATACGCAAAAAAAGATATACATGATGAACAAGAAACAAGTACAACGTCTGCTGCTCTGCGCAATGCTGTGCCTGCCTCTGAGCGGGCTTGCAGCCGCGCCGCAGCCGTATCCGATAGACACCGTAAACGGCACCGCCGTATATAAGTACACGCCTGAAAAGAGCATAGGGCTCTACAGGATAAGCGTGCGTTTCGGCGTTCCGCAGGACGTGATAATACAGTGGAACCCGCAGTTGCAGGAGCGCGGTCCGCAACTTGGCGAGACCCTGCTCATCCCCGTCAAGCAAAGCAAGAAAGAGGCAGCCGCAGCCGCAAAGGAGCGCAAAGACAAAGAGCAGCCGCCCATGCCGCAGTCGGAAGACAGGGAGCAGCAGCTGTCGCGCATAAAGCAGGAGCCGCAGGACACCTTGCCGGCAAAGGCGGAGGAGAAAGAACAACCCCTGACAGCCGCGGAACAGCCGAAAGAGGCAGCGGCGGACAGCCTGACGGACGGCACACAGCCGGCTGACAGCACAGACAACTACATACAGGCGGAAGGCAACGTGCTGCGCATAGGCCTGATGCTCCCTCTGCGCGCCGATGCAGCCGAGCGCGACGCAAACGACGACCGCTTCTTCGACTTCTATGCAGGCGCACTGCTGGCAGTGAGACGCGCCGAGGCCGCAGGGCAGGCGATAGAAGTGCATGTGTATGACACCGACAAAGGCTTCAGGAAAATAGACCAGTGCCTGAGCGACAGTTTTCTGCACAAGGCGGACGCGATAATAGGCCCCGTCTATCCGGCACAGGCCGAATACATGAGCGAGAGCGTGCTGAAAGACAGCGTGCTGATGGTGGTGCCGTTTGCCAACAACATACCGAGCATAGCCACCAACCCGTTCATCCTGCAGTTCAACCCCACCCCCGCCATAGAAGCCGAGAAAATGGCGGAATACATAACCGCGCGAGAGAACGAAATCAACTGCGTGGTGGTGGAAGCGAAAGAAGAGCAGATTCCGCAAAGCATACAACTGCTGCACAAGGCCTTAGAAGCACGAAACGCGCGGATAAGCCGCATCTCGCTGCACGGAATACTGAACGACTCGTTAGACACGGCACTGAAAGACACGATGGAAAACATACTGATTTTCAACACGGAGAAATACGGCAACCTGCAAGTGCTGCTGCCGCACGTGACGAGCGCCGGACAAGGACACGTGCTGACCCTGCTGTCGCAGTACTCGTGGCAGAAAGAGAATGTGCCGATGAACCAGATATACACCAGCATCTTCAGCACCGACAGCATAGAAAACGAGACCAACGCCTACGAACTGGAGTGGGAGCACTATTTCGGCTACCGGCACACAACATCCTACCCCCGCTACGACCTGCTCGGCTATGACATTACCGCCCAGGTAATCAGCATGCTGCAGCAGTTGCAGGACATAGCCGACCCTGTTTACAGGGAGGTGGTGATGACAAAGACATACTACGGCCTCCAGTCGGACATACAGTACAAACGCGCCACTGAAACAGGCGGCTACATAAACCACGGCATCAGGATAGAGACCCGATGAGGACGGGGAAAAGACACATATTGACCTGCATCGTGCTCCTGACGGCTATGGCGGCATACACGCAGCCCCGCCTGCGCAAGGCGGAGATGTATGCCGGTGTTCACGGCGGCGTGCTGATGTCCACAGTGATATTCCAGCCGTCGATGAGAAACACAGCCCTCCACTTCAGCGGCAACGGCGGCGCAGTGTTCCGCTACAACAACATGAAGTACTGCGGCATACAGGCAGAGCTGAACTACATGCAGCGCGGCTGGCACGAGAAGATAAGCTCCACCAACTCCGTTACGGGGAGCAGCGGGATATACTTCCGGCGGTTAGACTACATAGAACTGCCGGTGCTGATGCACCTGTATGTGGGCAACGAGCACTGGCGCGGGTTCCTTAACGCCGGTCCGCAGATAGGCTACTGCATACACGACATGTCGCAAGGCGCGCAGAGCAAGACCGTAACCGCCCAATACGGACGCGTGTATTATCCTTTCGACTGGGGCATAGCGGCAGGCCTGGGGATGTACTACAGGAGCAGCAAAGCCGGTGTGTTTCAGATTGAAGCGCGCTTCAACTACAGCTTCGGCGACGTGTTCGACCACAGCAAACAGGCATACTTCAGCCAGTCGCACGCCATGAACATAAGCGCCAACATAGGGTGGCTGTGGGAGATAAAAAAGACCAAAAACAGGACAGAGCCATGACTTACCTTATACTGCGCTTTTCGACATTAGGCAACGTGGCTATGGCGGTGCCTGTAATAGATTCGCTGAGCAGGCTGCAGAGAGACGACCGCTTTGTTGTGGTGGCAGGAAAGCGGCTCCATGCCATGTTCGGCAGCATGGACAACGTGGTGTTCCACGAAGCGCCGTCCCCCATGCGGGCGGCACACCTCCCCGCCCTGCACAGGCAACTGGCAGAGTACAAGCCCGATGCAGTGATTGACCTGCAGGGCGACATATACACACGGGCGTTGTGCACATTGTTCAGGCTGGAGAAGACACCTGTGTACACCATACACTACGGGCGCATGCAGAAACTGGCGGCGACATATCTGCGTAGCGCAGTCGGGACACTGCCAAGCGAGCAGGAGCGATACATGGAGACACTGCACCGTGCAGGCCTGAAGACCGACACCCTGTTCACGGCTCTGGCAGTAAACGGAACAGCACGGCGGCAGGTGGAAGAGAAATACGGCACCAGCGACTGCCGCCGGATAGGCATAGCCCCTTTTGCCAAGCACCGCACCAACATACTGCCCCTGCGCACGATGAAGCAGGTGGCAGAGCATTTTGCCAAGTCGGCGGACACCAGGGTTTATCTGTTCGGCGCAGGCAATATAGAAAGCGAGATGCTGCGGCAGTGGAGCAGCATAATGCCCAACACTTTCTGCATTGCGGGGCAACTGCCTCTGGAAGAGGAACTTGAGCTGATGCGGCAGTTGGACTTGATGATATGCATGGACTCGGCCAACCAGCACCTGAGTTCGCTGGTAGGGCTCAGGGCATTGAGCATCTGGCTCGGCACCCACCCCCGCCTTGGGTTCTACGGCTGGAAGCAACGCGCCGAAGACTGCCTGCAGACACAGCTGCCATGCCGCCCGTGCACAATACACGGCACAGGGCATTGCCGCTATCTGAACTTTGCCTGCCACCAGATACAGGCAGAGACAATAATAAAAAGGGCAGAAGATATTCTGTCTGAACAAAAGAACGCCTCATGAACAACAAGAATATGGCAAAAATCATTTCATTAGCAAACCAAAAAGGCGGTGTCGGAAAGACGACCTCCGCCATCAACCTGGCCGCCGGCCTCGCCCACGAAGGCAAACGCGTGCTCCTTATAGACGCAGACCCGCAGGCCAACGCATCTTCCGGTCTCGGCGTGGACATACGCACCGTGGAAAACACCATCTACGAGTGCCTTATCAACGGCACAGACCCTCACAAAGCAGTGATAAAGACAAGCGAAAAGAACCTGAGCATTATTCCGAGCCACATAGACCTTGTCGGGGCGGAGATAGAGATGCTGAACATGCCCGAGCGCGAGACACTGATGAAAAAAGTGACAAGTCTCCTGGCGGACGAATATGACTACATACTGATAGACTGCTCGCCGTCGTTAGGCCTTATAACGGTGAACGCACTGACCGCCAGCCACAGCATCATAATACCGGTGCAATGCGAGTTCTTCGCGCTTGAGGGGATAGCCAAGCTGCTTAACACAGTGAAGATAATAAAGAGCAAACTGAACCCGTCGCTGCAGATAGAAGGTTTCCTGCTGACTATGTACGACAGCCGCCTCAGACTCAGCAACCAGGTCTATGAGGAGGTTAAACGCCACTTCGGCAACCTTGTTTTCAACACGGTGATAGCCCGCAACGTGCGTTTGAGCGAAGCACCGAGCCACGGCATGTCGGCACTGCAGTACGACCCGTCGTCAAAAGGAGCACAGAGTTACATACAACTTGCCAAAGAACTGATACAGAGATGAAAAGGACAACAGGACTCGGGCGCGGACTTGACGCGCTGATAGACACACACATAATGACCGACGGGTCGTCGTCGATAAGCGAAGTGGAGTTGTCGCTGATAACAGCCAACCCCGACCAGCCGCGGCGCTCGTTTGACGAGGACGCTCTGAACGAACTGTCAAACTCGATAAAAGAGCACGGGGTGATTTCGCCCATCACACTAAGGAAAAACGAGGACGGGACCTACATGATAATAGCCGGCGAGCGGCGTTTCCGCGCAGCAAAAATGGCAGGTCTGCAGTCCATACCCGCCTACATACGCACCGCCAAAGACGAGCAGGTGATGGAATGGGCCCTGATAGAGAACATTCAGCGCGAAGACCTTGACGCGATAGAGATAGCACTCGCCTACCAGCGGCTGATGGACGACTACGACCTGACACAGGAACGCATGGCCGAGCGCGTCGGCAAAAAAAGAACCACCGTAGCCAACTACCTGAGACTGCTGAAACTGCCCGCCGAAATACAAATAGGCATCAAGGAAAAGAAAATTGACATGGGCCACGCACGCGCCATACTCGGGAGCCAGTCAACCGAACAGCAGCTTGACATATACAAGAAAATTCTGACAAACGGGCTGAGCGTGCGAAGAGTGGAAGAACTGGTAAGCAACAGCAAAACGACAGCGCAACGGCAGCAGAAAACAGCTACAACACGATATGACGACATACAGGCCGAAATGGAGAAGAAATTCGGGACAAAAATAAAAATAGGCCTGAACAAAATAACCATCCCCTTCCGCGACCGCGAAGAACTGGAAGCCCTGCTGAAACACATACATTGAAACGCCTGATTTCAGTCATATTGCTGCTTGTGTGCCTGCTGCCGGTAAGAGCGGCGGAAAGCACGGCCGGAGTTGCAGAAAACGCTCCGGACACAATAACCATGCTGACCAACGTGAACGACCTGCACTCCACCGGCGACACTGCCACCCATGCACCTGCCGCCTACTGGAAACCCGACCCCGCCAAGGCGACATGGTTCGCCGTCATTGTGCCCGGACTGGGGCAGATATACAACCGCAGCTACTGGAAACTGCCCATTGTGTATGGCGGGCTGATGGGCTGCCTGTACGCCAGCACATGGAACGGAAGACTCTACAACGACTACAAAGAGGCGTACCGCGACATACAGCTCGACGCAACCCTGTCAGACGACCCTACACGCTCCTACAACGCGATGCTCCCCAACGGCTACACGATAGAGACAATGGGCGGACGCTCGCAATACACCAATACGCTGAGCGAGCGCATGAACCTGTACAGGCGCTACAGAGACCTGTCGATAGCCGGCACAATGCTGCTGTATGTGCTGACAATAATAGACGCATACGTCGATGCACAGCTCTTCGACTTCGACATCTCGCCCGACCTGTCACTGAACATAGAACCGCAACTCTATCACGACCTGCAACACCAACGGGCTGCAGAAGTTAAAGTTGCAATAACATTCTGAAAAAAAACACATGACCTTGAAAAATATAATAATCCCCCTCTGCCTGTTCAGCGCCGTCTGCTACGCCGGTGAACAGGACAACGACTCGCTGCGCACATCGCCGGTGGCAGTGCCCGACTCCATAATAGCACTCCCCGACTCTGCAGAACTGCATCGCGCGGACTCAATAGCAGAAGACTTGTTTTTTGACCAGGCGCTGGCATGGCTCGACACCACCGACTGCACCTCCGACAGCATCATACTCGAGATGCCTGATTCGGTGTACAAGGCGCGGCTGCAGGAACTGCCTTTTGTAATAGAAGTGCCTTATAACCAAGTGGTACGCGGCTTCATCAACCGCTACATCAAGTCCTCGCAGCGGCTTGCAGGGTTGAGCAGAAAAGCGGAATACTATTTCCCACTCTTCGAGGATATCCTCTGCCAGTACGACCTGCCCTACGAACTATGCTACCTCGCCGTGATAGAGTCGGCTCTAAATCCGAATGCCCATTCGCCTATGGGAGCGGCAGGACTATGGCAGTTCATGCCCTCCACTGGCAAGCTCTACGGGCTGGAAATCAACTCACTGGTGGACGAGCGCATGGATCCGCTGAAGGCCACAGACGCAGCGTGCCGCTTTCTGAAAGCGCTATATGCAACCTTCGGTGACTGGAACCTGGCCATAGCCGCCTACAACTGCGGTCCGGGCAACGTGAACAAAGCCATCCACCGCTCGGGCAAACGTGACTTCTGGAGCATTTATCCGTATCTCCCGCGCGAGACACGCTCATATCTGCCAATCTTCATAGCCGCCTCATACGCCATGAACTACGCAGACGCGCACGGCATCTGCCCCGCCGAGACCGACAAGACAATGCGCACTGACACCATCCTGACACACGAGCGCCTGCACCTCAAACAGGTAAGCGACATAATGGGCATCGAACTTGACGAACTGCGCAGGCTGAATCCGCAATACATGCGGGATATAATCCCGGGCGGGCAGAAAGCATACACACTGTGCCTGCCAATAGAAAAAACAGGCGGCTTCATCGACATGCACGACACCATTGTGGCACACCGCGCCGACGAACTTATCAACAACCGCCGGGCCGAAATTGACCTGCTGCACAAACAGGGACTGCACGGCGGCTACAGCGTTAACGGAGTGACCTTCTACAAGATAAAAAGCGGCGATACACTGGGCGGCATAGCAAAGAAATTCCATGTGTCAGTGAAACAACTGCGCAAATGGAACAGACTGAAAAACGACAATATACGTGCCGGAAAGACTTTAAGAATAGGAGGCTGACATGGATAACGAAAAAATATACTCCTCCCTGCAGGAGGTAATAACCGAAACAGGCCTTCCCGCCTCCACTCTCTATTACTGGGAGCGGCAGTTCCCGCAAATCAATCCGCGCCGAGACGGGCACAACAACAGATATTACAAAAAGGAGGACATCGACTTCATCAAACAGATAAAGTTCATAAGAGACGACCTGAAGATAACCCGGATAGAGGCAATAAAAAGAGAAATAGCCGACAGCCGGAACAACATCGGACAACGGCAGCAAGCAACAGAACTGCTGCAAAAAATAAAAACAGAACTGCTAAACATACGCTCACAATTATGAAACAGACAAAATGGAAGACATATATTCCTGACATTATCATCCTTGCAGTCTTTCTGCTTGCTTCCGCCATCTACTTCATGCCGGCACTGCAGGGCAAGGTGGTTTATGCCGTGGACAACATCAACGGCACCGCAGCCGTGCATGAGAGCTGGGAATACCACGACCGGACAGGAGAATACACCTACTGGACAGGCAGCATGTTCTCCGGCATGCCCAACTACCAGATTGGCGGAAACGGCGGAGGAATGGTGGACCATATACTGCGCCCCGTGCGTATGTTTTTCTCATGGGGGACACGCAACGCCTTCTTTATCCTGCTGTTTTATCTATGCGCGTTCTTCCTGCTGATGCGCAGCTTCGGCATCGACAAATGGCTGAGCATGGCAGGGGCCTTCGCCATAGCGCTGTCGTCCTACTTCTTCGTCATTATCGCCGCCTCCCACCACGGGAAGTGCTACTCGATTACATGGATGACACTCGTCATAGTCGGATTCGTACTGACATACAGGAAAAAATATGCCTGGGGGGTGTTGATTGTAATGTTCTTCACTTATATAGGTTTCTTCCTCCATCCGCAGATGAGTTACTATATCTGCATGCTCATCGGGCTGCTCTTCTTTGCGGAACTGGCTGTTGCCGCCAAAGAAAAAGAGTGGAAACACTTTGCAGTTGCCTCTCTGATATTCTTTGCCTCGTTTGCCGTCGGCATGGGTATGGGCAGCACTAACATACTGACCAACAAGGAGTATGCCGCCGAAACGATGCGCGGAGGACATTCCGACCTTGCAAAAGCAACAGACGAGACCAACAAGACCGCCGGACTGGACTTGGATTATGCCACAGCCTGGAGTTACGGCATAAAAGAGACCATGACTTTCCTCATTCCAAATTTCATGGGCGGCGCAAGTGGCTACAATGCAGGCACCAACTCCGTGCTTTACAAGGAACTGGTAGATGCGGGTGTCCCGAAATCGTCATCCAGGCAGTTCTGCCAATCCGCACCAACATATTGGGGCGAAAAAGCGTTCACGTCAGGCCCCGTCTATATGGGTGCAATTGTATGCTTCCTTTTCCTGCTCGGGCTGCTGGTTGTCACAGGACCTTACAAATGGGCATTGCTGGCTGCAACGCTGTTCTCGCTGCTGCTCAGTTGGGGGCACAACTTCATGCCGCTGACGGAGTTCTTCTTCCACTATTTCCCAATGTACAACAAGTTCCGCGCAGTGGAGTCAATACTCATAGTGGCGGAAATAACGATGCCCCTGCTGGCTTTTCTCGCCCTCAAGGAGTTGGGCAACAGCGGGAAAGACGAGCGCCAAACAAGATGGTACAAGAAAGCCGTGCTTATCTCCGGCGGCATAACAGGAGGCGTGTGCCTGCTCGTTGCACTCTTTGCAGGGAGCATTGATGTCACCTCCAGTTATGACCCGCAATGGACTTCGCGCATGCCGGACTATGTGATTGATGCTGTCATGGCGCAGCGCACTGCCATGATAAGTTCAGATGCCTGGCGGTCGCTGATATTCATTGTGCCGGCTACTGCACTGACTTTCTGGTACGTGCAACCGGTAAAAATGGACAAAGGGGAGGGTGCAAGCAAGCCTAAGACCATGATTTTCGGCATTGCACTGTGCGCACTGATTGTGGCAGACATGTGGCCTGTGGACAAGCGTTTCTGCAACGACTCGCACTTCATCAGCAACAGAGACAAGGAGAAGAACTTCGCCATACAACCATACGAGAAACTGCTGCTTGACACCGACAAGTCCTACTACCGTGTTTTCAATTTCACCAACAATCCGTTCAACGAAGCGCGGACAAGCTACCGTCTGCACTCTGTAGGCGGATACTCGGCTGCCAAACTGCGCCGATATCAGGACCTGATTGACGAGCATCTGATGAAAATGAATATGAACGTATTCAACATGCTGAATACAAAATACTTCATCACACAAGGAAACAATGGCGCACTTGTCGCCCAACGGAATCCGGAGGCTATGGGAAACGCGTGGTTTGTCGATTCGGTGCTCGTTGTGGACAATGCCAACGAGGAGTCGGAGGCTCTGCGCACGCTTGACCTGCGGAAAGCGGCGGTAACAGACAAACAGTTTGAAGCTTTTGCTTCCACGTCAGCCAATGACCCGACTGCGCGAACAGAATTTGTCAGCTATGCCCCCGACAGACTGGAATACAAAGCCTCATGCTCCGTCCCGAAGACCCTTGTTTTCTCCGAGATTTATTATCCGCACGGCTGGAAAGCCACTGTGGACGGACAGCCTGCAGATATCTTCAGAGTCAACTATATGCTCCGCGCTATCAACCTGCCCGCAGGAGAACACTCAGTTGTTATGTCTTTTGCCCCTGACAGCGTGCGTATAGGAAACATTATTTCCGTCAGCTGCCTTATTATCTTCCTGCTGACACTTGCCGCCTCCATTGTATTCTCTTTACGCCGCCCGAAAGATGAAAAAGCTGATTAAAATCAAGTTTGTAGATTTCAACGAAGGGGCGACTGCCGTCAAAGTATTGCTGCAACACCTGCAGGAGCACTACGAAGTGGAGTTGTCCGACAGCCCCGACTGGCTCTTCTACTCCGTTTTCGGACAGGAGCACCTGGCATACAACGACTGCGTGAAGATATTCTTCACAGGAGAGAACCAGGCACCGGACTTCAATCTGTGCGACTATGCCATCGGCTTTGAACATTTGCAATTCGGCGACAGATATATGCGTCTGCCATTGTGGATGATTTATCCTGACGATGTACAGCAGATGCAGGCAAAGCACACAGGCCCTGACATATCTGCGAAAACAGACTTCTGCAGTTTTGTATATTCCAATTCAAACGCTGCGCCTGCCAGACAGCAGTTCTACGATGCCTTG
Organism: Paludibacteraceae bacterium; assembly: GCA_017417025.1. GTDB lineage: Bacteria > Bacteroidota > Bacteroidia > Bacteroidales > Paludibacteraceae > Colicola. The sequence goes on from JAFPZY010000031.1 coordinate 15,263, forward strand.
TCCGCCTACAAGCACATCAATTCCGGCGGCAAGTATCTTAACAATGTAGGCGGACCGGTGAAAGACAAATTATCGTTTCAACTCAAGCACAAGTTCGCCATCGCCTTTGAGAACACTTCTCACTGCGGCTACACGACAGAGAAACTTGTGCAGGCATTTGCTGCGCAGACGGTTCCCATATACTGGGGGGACCCTGCCATAGCCGACACTTTCGATTCAGGGGCATTCATCAACTGCATTGATTTCCCTGATTGGGAAGCGGTTGTAAGCCGTGTGCGTGAGATTGACCAGAACGACAATCTCTGGCTGCAGATGCTGCGCACTCCTGCACTGCGCGACCCTGAAGTTGTGACCAAAACAATACAGCAGCTGGATGATTTCCTGCAGCATATCTTCAATCAGGAGCCGTCGGCTGCCAAGCGATATTCGCGCGACTATTGGGCTGTAAAGCAACTCCGCATACGCCTGCGCGAGAAACGTGCTTACGAGCGCTCGCTCTTCGGCATTGCGCACAACTTTTTCAACAAGCACATCTATCCCTCTGCACGGCGGCATCCGCGCGCATGGGCACTGACACAACGCCTGATGCAGGCACTGAAGGTCTGACTAACCGCCGAATAATCCGCGTGTTACGTTCTTGCGGAACGCCACCAGTTTGTTGCCCTTTGAGGGATGAGCGAGCAGGGCGTAATAGCACCACAGCACCATTGTCCCGCCCCATTTGACAGCCTCTTTCAGGAGTCTGACAACATATTTGCGCTGTGATATTGCCTTAGTGCGCTGATATTCGCTTCTGCCGATTTGCAGTGTAAGGCGGTCAAAATAGTCCTGCTCAAGTTTCTTCGGGGGAATAAGATGATGCAGTATCATGTCCGGCAGATAGATGTACCGCATTTTCAGAGCGTCCATCTTGTCAAAAATGTCTTTCTCTTCCGCCCCCATCAGGCTGTCACCTTTCCGCCCTAACGCGGTGTTGAACAGGCCGGTACGCTCAAAGACTACAGCACGATAGGAGGCATTACCCCCTCCCGGGTAACGCCCGCGCGGAAAGTTCCTTACTTTGCTGCCAAAATAAAGATAGCCACCGAGCAGTTCTTCTGTGTAACGGGTCATCCATGCAGGTTTTGCAGTCTCGTATTGCGGAATAATAGGACCACCGACTGCCATAACATGCTCGTTTGCACACATGTAATCACGCACAGTCCGCAGATACCATTTATCCACAAGCGCATCATCATCCACATACACCAGCACATCGCCCTTGGCCTCTCTTATGCCCTTGTTGCGGGCCGCCGACAATCCCTGCTCCGGCTCCACACAATAATGAAACGCGATGTCTTGATGCGCTTGCGCAAAACCATCGCATATCTCACGGGTGTTGTCGGTGCAGTTGTTGTCCACCAGCACGACTTCGTAATCCGCTTTCGACAAATCGTTCTGCGCAATGCTCTCCAGCAATCCGCCTATATACTTTGCTCTGTTATAAGTACATATAATGACACTCAACATCATTGGACTATTGTTCCTATTGTTGATTTGCTATTTAAGACTTTTCGTATAGCACTATAGACACGTTCACAATTATTGTTATCATGATATACAAAATACTCTTTAATTCGTTGCATATAAATGGATTTGATATGACAATCATTATCTAAAATAGTATTTAAGCATTTTAACAATTCGTTTTTTGTTGAAACTACAGAGCCTAAAGAATTATAATCAAACCATCCTGCATTATAATGATAATTATAAAAATATTCCTTATCAAATTGATAATAAATAACGTTCTTTTTCATATATACAAAATCAAACAATACACTGGAATAATCTGTAATTAGAATTATAGACTCTTTTAATAATTGCTGAACATCATATTCATGTTGGTTTGCAATAATAATGTTTTCATGATGAACTTTTTTCAAAAACACATCCAAATAAGGTTGCATCTCGTGATGAGGATAAAACACCAGATTCAAATTTTGATGTGCCAATAATCGATGTAAATTGGAATCATTCAAAAAATCCACGTATGTGCGGACGTAATCAGACAATAGCACGTCATTTGATTTATATAACCATTCTCGCCATGTGGGCATTACTAATATCTGATGTTTTATTTTGTAATGATTAAGTTGATCATACCTACAGAAACCTGTTAACGCGAGATGGTCTTCTGGATATAAATATTTTTTTTTGAAGTATTCATATTCAGGACGTGTGGCTGCGATAAGTAAATCTAACGTAGTGTTTTTATAATCAAGGAAAGTCGTATAGTTGCATGTCACTCCGTGTTTTAGACTAATATGTGTCTTTCTCCTATAAGACGGACATACTTTCTTAAACCACAATCCCAAACCTGCAAAAGGGAAATATCCTTGTATATGAGTACTAATCAAACAATTGGCCCGCCATAACATAACATAGTGTTGCATACTACGATAATCAATAATACTATCCGTGTAATCGGCCAAACGTTTCCTATCTGAAGACTCTTTACTTATTATGTAATATGATTTTATGTCTGGGTGATTCTTTTTCAAGTAAACAAAGAACCAATATCCATTATCCCTTGCATCAGTTCCGCGTTCCGTTATCAGCCAAATAGGGCATTTTTTATAAAATATAGATATAATAGCCGCCAATAGAACTCGGCAGAGTTCAATCATTTGTTGGCAACGAAACCATATTATATGCTCATGTCGCATTTTATGCTAAAGATAACATGTTTCCAAAATATGTGTCCCACTCTGAAGGACGGAATTTGTTGTATCCCCCACCATGATGCAATGTTATTTCCCCGAAATATAGTTGACCATCTACGTCGTAATAGTCTACTCTAATATATTTAAATTGTTTTGCGATTTCTGCACCAAATTGTTTCATCTTTTCAAAACTGGCAGGAGAAGAAACATCGATTACTCGTTTTTTCAAATGTTCGTCTTTATCTGAATCCCAATCACATGGCAGAGGTTTCCAGTTCTCATCATAAATATTGCGTACATTTAATCCTTCTCTGTCAATAGATACATAAACAAACGCTAGTTTGCCATTGATATAATGTAGTTTATAATCATTAGGGATTTTCCCCTCTCGGGTCTGTAATAATTCTTCTACAATAATCTGACGTGGAATGTCTTTGTATTGTAATTCCTGAGATTCTGCAAAATAATCTCTATGTAGCCAAAAGCGGCATAATCGCCGCAGTGCCATCCAGTCCACTTCTTGTTCTGAATAGAATATCATATAATCATGAGAAGAATGATTGGCTTTGACAATGCATGGAAATTTAGTGATGTTTTCTTTTGTGATTTCTCGCCAGTCCGATGTGTGGAATATAACCGGCACATTGTATTGATTTCCAAAGCGCTCTGCTATTAAGCTTTTCATGGCATACTTATCCGCGCATATTGTGTAATAGTCATGGAATTCATTTAATTTGAGCCATTGTATTTTTTCATTGAGAGTGATTGGATTTTGCAAATCCAAATCTTTCCCAAACGAGTGTTTGTAACGACGGCGCACTATGGCTTCACGACTGAACCGTTTGTAATTTTTCCAAAGCCACAAATCATAAATTATGCGACAAATCAAATAATGGATATCACTATGTGTGCAATTCCTCTTGAGAAATTTATTTAATTCCATATTATTTCTTTTAAATTATTTTGTTTTGCCCATGTTTGATGCTCTTTATGAGAGACTACAATTCCATAATGAACTGTACGTAAAAGGGGTAAATCCGAGATACTGTCTGAATAGAATATGGTTGTGTTTTCTTGAGCGTTACATATTTTTCTAAAATATGTGACTTTGGCTTTACTCATGCAGTCCTCACCTGATATATGCCCTGTACATCGTCCATTTTCGAATTGTATTGATGAAGTTTTCCATCTGGATATGCCAAAATACTCAGCAAAATATTTTATATATATATCATATCCCCCGGATAAAATCCATATTTCATCGCCTTGTTGCTTATGCTCGTAGAGTCGTTGTAATATAACATCAATTACGTTTGGCAGTAGTTCTTCTCTAAAATAATCTTGGGCCATTCGTTCACAATCTGTCTTTGAAACACCTTTCAATTGATACAACACTATTTTTTTATGCAGATTGTTTCTTTTCCAGATTTTATTAGCAATTTTGAAGATTCTTAAACGCTCTAAAAGACGAAGTATATAATAACGCCTGTTTATAGATTTATAGCATAGGTGCTTGCGGCAATAATCTACATATCGATCCGCTGTTTGAAAACTAATTAAAGTGCCACAAAAATCAAATATTACAATATTTTTCTTGGGCATAAAATTGTGATATACATTCTATTACACGTTCCATTTGCTGACAGGTACCACATGTTACCCTGAAACAATTCTCAACACTATGTTCTTGTGTTGTGTCACGAACAAAGATTTTATTATTTGCTAAATGGCATAATAATTTCAGTTTTTCCTCATGTGTGGCAAATCGTAATAAGACAAAATTGCCATGCCCTGAGAAAACTCGGATATGTTTGTATTTCTGCAAGCAATTGACAAAACGTTCTTTTGCATTTAATACTTCATGGACATAACTCTGCATATAGTCAATATTTTCCAATGCTGCAATTGCTGCTGTTTGCGCTATTGTGCTTACATTCTTCGGATTACGAATGCGATTGACAAATTGTACATTCTCCTTTGACGCTATAAGATAGCCCACTCTGAAATTTGCAAGTGCAAAAGCTTTTGACATTGTGCGGGATATCAATATATTGTCATATTTCAGTACTAAATCCTTGACTGTCAGCATGGAGAACTCATAATATGCCTCATCTATCAGAAACAATGTGTCAGAAAACTCCTGCAATAATGATTCTATAAAATCCGAAGAATGTATGTTCCCTGTCGGATTGTTTGGGTTGCATATATAAACAACTGCAGGTTCTATATTTCGTATATCAGAAATGAACTGTGAAGCATTAAATTCAAAATCATCTGTATAATTGGAGAAGAAAACATTAGCACCGTTTGCTTGGCATGTCAAACGGAAATTGTCATAAGACGGGCCTAATATCAAAACAGGATCACCAACGCTGATATAAACCTTGCAGATGTATTCATGTAAAGCATCGGAACTGGCAAAATATTGGATATATTCCTTGTCCAATCCCACATAATCAGACAATAATTCTAATAGTCTTTCATTATGTGTTGTAGGATATAAATTGAAGAAATCGGGTCCATTAACTAATTCCAGCACTTTCTGTTTGACATGAGGAGAAGGTGGAATAGTAGCCTCATTCCAATCCAGTTTCAGAATTTCACATCTTTCCTCCGGCTTTACAGACCATATTAAATGTGAAGCAAGTTTGTATGGCTTTATATTCCGCAGGTATTTGTTTGGAAATCGCATAAATATATAATGTCAAAGTTCTGCTTTATAAAACCGTATTAGGCAGGACACATGGTTCTGCCTAATACCTTATATTCCCTTGTCCTGATTATCTTAGTTTCCTGTAGCCGTACTCGGCGCGGGTGCCCAGCTGCTCCTCAATGCGGATAAGCTGGTTGTACTTGGCCATACGGTCGGTGCGGCTGAGCGAACCTGTTTTAATCTGTCCGCTGTTGGTGGCGACAGCGATGTCGGCAATAGTGGTGTCCTCCGTCTCACCGGAGCGGTGGGAAGTGACGGTGGTATAGCCGTGGCGGTGCGCCATCTCGATAGCATCGAGGGTCTCGGTGAGCGAGCCTATCTGATTGACTTTGATGAGGATGGAGTTGGCAGCGCCCATCTTGATGCCTTTTTCAAGGAAGCGCACGTTGGTGACGAAGAGGTCGTCGCCCACGAGCTGGCAGCGGTCGCCGATGCGCTTGGTGAGGAGCACCCAGTTGTCCCAGTCGTTCTCGTCGAGGCCGTCCTCAATAGAGTCGATGGGGTATTTGGTTATCAGTTCCTCGAGATAGTCAATCTGCTGTGCGGCAGTCAGTTTTTTGCCGTTGGGGTCTTTCTTTTTGCCGTCTTTGAGCTGGCGGTAGTCGTAGAACCATTCGCCGTTCTCGCATGTAGCGAACTCGGAAGCAGCGCAGTCCATAGCGATTTTCACGTCCTTGCCGGGCTCGTAACCGGCATCTTTGATGGCCTGGATGATGCTGTCGAGAGCGTCTTCGATGCCGTTGAGAGCAGGAGCGAAGCCACCTTCGTCGCCTACGGCAGTGCTCAAGCCGCGTTTTTTGAGGAGTTTGGCAAGTGCGTGGAAGACCTCAGCCCCCATGCGTATAGCCTCGCGCTCGTTAGGTGCGCCCACGGGGCGAATCATGAACTCCTGGAAAGCGATAGGAGCATCGCTGTGTGCACCGCCGTTGATGATGTTCATCATGGGGACGGGCAGCACGTGTCCGTTGGCACCGCCGATGTAGCGGTAAAGAGGAATCTCAAGATAGTTGGCGGCAGCATGTGCGCAAGCAAGGCTCACGCCGAGGATGGCGTTAGCGCCCAGTTTGGACTTGGTGGGCGTGCCGTCCAGCTCCAGCATACGCTGGTCAATAGCACGCTGCTCAAGCACGCTGTAGCCAATCAGCTCGGGAGCGATGATGCTGTTCACGTTCTCGACCGCTTTCAGCGTACCTTTGCCCAGATAGCGGCCCTTGTCGCCGTCGCGCAGTTCCAGAGCCTCGTTTTCGCCGGTAGATGCACCGGATGGAACGCTTGCACGCCCCATTACACCGCTTTCCAGCGTTACTTCAACTTCCACAGTAGGATTGCCGCGTGAATCCAATATCTCACGCGCATGTACATTTTCTATAAACATAATCTTGCTATTTAATATTGTTATTTTTGTTCTAAAAAGCTATTATTTCCATCTCTGAAAGGCGCGAGGCACCACTTCAGTCAAAAAGTATGCAAAGATAGTACAAAAACGGCATTTTGCCAAACATTTCCTCAAAAAAATATATTTTGACAAGTCCATATACCAATCTGCGCGCGACGGCAGCGGTATATGCTCAGTTCATTCCGCGGAGAGTTTTGATGTGCTCATATGCCTCTTTGACGGCGCGGAACTTCTCAGTCGCCCTCTCGCGGACCTCCGCAGCAGCGCCGGTGACTTTGTCGGGATGATACTTCATCGCCATCCGCCTGTAGGCTTTCCTGACCTCGTCGTTGGTTGCGGAAGGGCTGATTTCCAGTGCTTTGTACGCCCAGTCTTTTTCTTTTCCGCGCCTGTACAACGCCACGAGAGAGTCGTAGTCGGGGCGCGAGATGCCAGTACCAGCCACAATCTGCGCTATCAGGGCCTCTTCGCGGGAGTCAAAATCGCCGTCGGCATTGGCAAGTTCAAGCAGCAGGTGCACCAGCTCGAGGCGGGTGGAATAATTAACGCTGTCTCTTATCTGCCCGCATACTTTGGCGACATCTATGTCCCTATCCAGCAGCGCTTTGAGCAGTTTCAGCGCCTGCAAAGCCTCCTCTTCGCCGAAGAGTTTTATCAGATACGGCTTCACAAACGCCACCTCCGACTTCAGTACTTTGCCGTCAGCCTTCATCACGCACGCCATCAGCACCAGGAGAGAGACGCGGACATCGCCGCCAGTAAGACGGCTGCGCGACGAGCGCCAACTGCCTCCGGCAGAATCCTCATTATCAGCATCATAACTGCTGTCTTCCTGCTCTTCTCCGCTATCTGCCATGCCTTCGACAGTCTCCCACAACCAGCCGGCAGCGACACCGATAAGCGCGCCAATGGGACCGCCCAACATAAGGCCCAGTCCGCCTAACAACCACTTTGAAATTGCCATAATTCTCCCTGCTTCAAGAACAATAATTTTGACGTACATAAATGATGCACAAATATCATGCCACGCAGTGACAGGCGCATTGCCCGCCAGAGCAGACAAGAGAGGGGGTACAGGAAGGGTGTTTCCGGTGTGTTCTCTGCATGCTAATGGGGTAATCACCCAATAATCACCCAATAATCACTCAATAATCACCCAATAATTACGCGATAATAATTCAATACATACTGCTGAAAGAATAAAGAGGAGGAAGGAATAAGGAATGAGGGGTTAGGAATGAGGGGTTAGGAATGAGGAATGAGGAATGAGAAATGAGGAGTGAGGAATGAGGAGTGAGGAGGACGGGAAGAGGATGGAGGAATAAGGAATAAGGAGTGAGGAATGAGGAATGAGGAACGAGGAATAAGGAATGAGGAGGGAGGAATGAGGAACGAGGAGGACGGGAAGAGGATGGAGGAGGAATTAGGAGGGAGGAATTAAGAATTAGGAATTAAGAATTAGGAATTAGGAGTGAGAAGGAAGGAGGAAGGAGGAAGAGTTTTTAAGAAGGAGGGAGGAGAAAGGGATGAGGAGGAAGGGATGAGGAGGAAATGAGGAAGGAGGGAGAAGGTAGGGGGAGGGAATTAGGAAGTAGGAAGTAGAAAGTATGAGTGAGGGGAGGGAGAAACATTACTATTTTTTAGATAAAGGTAAGAGAATTGCAGTTTTTGGGCGAAAATTATATTCTCTTTTTTATATTTTCATTAAAAAATACGCAGGACAAAGTGTAAAAATATGGCAAATTATAACAAATGAATACTTTTTCTAAAAAACAGGTATTTCCGCAATGATAATATAGTAGTACCTTTGCACCGTTTTTTTGATTGGGCAAAAAGGCCTCAACAATCATGGGCAAAAAGGCATGAACAGCATGGGCAAAAAACCATGAACAGCATGGGCACAAAACCATGAACAATCATGGGCAAAAAGGCATGAACAATCATGGGCACAAAACCATGAAAATCATGGGCAAAAAAACATGAACATCATGGGCACAAAGGCATGAACAATCATGTGCACAAAACCATGAACATCATGGGCACAAAACCATGAACATCATGTGCAAAAAACCATGAACATCATGGGCAAAAAACCATGAACATCATGGGCAAAAAGGCCTGAACATCATGGGCAAAAAGGCCTGAACATCATGGGCAAAAAGGCCTGAACAATCACGGGCACAAAACCATGAACATCATGGGCACAAAGGCATGAACAATCATGGGCACAAAACCATGAACATCATGGGACAAAAGGCATGAACAATCATGCGCACAAAACCATGAACAGCATGGGCACAAAAAAAACATGAACACATTGAACACAAAATTATGAACATCATCAGACACAGGATTATGAACATCAATACACGTTTATTTGCATTTGCCAGCGCCGTCTTGCTGGCTTTGACGGCTCAGGGGCAGACAGTGACAGGTATAGTGACCGACGCGCAGACGCGCGAACCTCTTATAGGAGTGACCGTGGTGGACGGTAACAACCCCTCGACGGGCACCATAACCGACTTTGACGGCGCCTACAAGATAGAGCTTTCCGGCAGCGACAAGCAGAAGAAACTGGTGTTTTCATACGTCGGCTACGACAAAGAGGAGCGCCTGCTCAAGCCGGGTGCGACGACACTGAACATAACGATGATGCAGCACAACGAGCAGCTGGACGAAGTGGTAGTGACCTCAAGCCGCTTCGAGCAGCGCCAGACGGATGTGCCTGTATCAATGGCAGTTATAAAGCCGGAGATGCTAAAAGCACAGGCCCCGACCGACCTGACTTCGACCCTTCAGACACTGCCCGGCGTGGAGATAATAGACAAGCAGCCGAGCATCCGCGGCGGCGGGGGCTGGACCTACAGCGTGGGTTCGCGGTGCCAGGTGCTGATGGACGAAATGACAATACTGAACCCGAAGACGGGCGAGATAAACTGGAACAACGTTCCGCTTGAGAATGTAGCTCAGGTGGAGGTGATAAAAGGCGCGTCCTCCGTTTTGTACGGCTCGTCGGCTCTCAACGGCGTTATCAACGTCCGCACCAAACGTCCTAACAGCGAGCCCGTGACCAAGCTTTCGGGCTATGTGGGCGTATATGACAACTACAAGAACTACAAATACACCGGTTCGCGCCTGCCTCTGTACTACGGCGCGGAAGTGTCACACTCGCGCCGGATAGGGAACTTCGACGTGTCGGCAGCGCTGAGCGGCTTCAAGGACGAAGGGTTCAGGCAGCAGAGCTTCAACGACCGCGTGCGCCTCGGGGGCAACATGACCTATCATGCGCCGATGGAGGGAGAGAAGTACCTGAACACAGGTTTCAACATGAACTACGTAGCCAACCAATACGGCGACTTCTTCATCTGGCGCAGCCCGAAAGACCCGATCCACCCCTCTCCGCTGACTAACATGGGGCGCAAGGAGCACAATTTCAACATCGACCCGTTCCTCAACTACAACGACACCGAGCGCGGCATCTCGCACAAAGTGCGGACACGCTTCTACCTGACAGCCGACAACCTCACCACGCCCTCATCAACAATGACGACCGAGGAACTGGTGAAGTGGGGAGTGAAAAGCTTCGACTTCGACAAGCTGAAAGGCTACTACGACAAGATAAAAAGCTATACGGACAACGGCTCGGCCATAGAGGACGCGCTACTGGTGACCTTTCAGGACGTAGCCATACCGGTGATGGAAGAGCGGTGGCTGGACGCGGTAGTGAACGGCATTGACCTTGTGAAAAACGGGCTGGGGTACACAGGCACCGTGGCGGAGCTGCAGGACGTGGTGGCATACGCGCTGAACATGGTGACGGACCACACCCCCACCCGCCCGGAGATGACATACAACGGCTACATCGACTATCAGTTCGCCAAAGAGTGGGAGTCGGGCGTTCACCTCACGACAGGCGTGACATGGAACCACATCACCAACACGGCGAACATAACCGGCACTCACGAGACCGACAACCTCGCCGCCTATCTCCAGTATGACCACCGCATAGCCAACCGCCTCACACTCAGCGCAGGACTGCGCCTGGAGTACTACAGGATGGACACCTGCTACAAGGAGGCTAACATCCAGTTAGGGAATTGGACATGCCCCGTAAGACCTGTAATGCGCGCCGGCCTGAACTGGGAGATATACAAGGCAGGATTCCTGCGCGCCAACTTCGGACAAGGCTACCGCAACCCCTCTATCACCGAGAAATTCGCGCGCAAAGACATAGGCGGCGTGGGCGTTTATCCGAACCACGACATCAAACCCGAATCGGGCTACAACACGGAGCTGGGCTACAGGCAGTTATACAAGTTCGGGCCGATAACGGGTATGTTGGATGTAGCAGGGTTCTACACGGAGTACCGCGACATGATTGAATATCAGTTCGGGCTGTTCCGCAACTCCGATTTCAGCATGATAAACTCAATGTACGACGTTATAGAAGAGGCCAAAAGCATGATAAACGGCATAGTGGAGACGAAGTCGCTTGCCGGTGCGGGAATAGGCATAGGGGCACAGTTCGTAAATGTGAACCGCGCCCGTATTTACGGTGCAGAGGTGAGCACAGCGGGCAAGGTGGACATCAAAAAGGACATGGCGCTGACATACAACATCGGCTACACCTTCACGGAGCCGGAAGACATAGACAACGCCAAGCGCATAGAGGAGGAAAAGACCTACACCGACCCGCTGCAGATGAAGAACAAGTCGAACGACTCGAAGTACCTCAAATACCGCAACCACCACTCTTTCAAGGCGACGCTCGACTACAACGTCAAGTGGTTCTCGGTGGGTGTCAATATGATGTACCGCAGCAAGATACTGGCGGTGGATTATCTGATGGTGGACGAGCGGGTGAAAGAGCAGCCCGACCTTATGGACTATGCGCGCAAGTTCATCTTCGGATATGAGGACGGTGTGTCGCTGCACGACTACTGGATGCAGCACAACACCGGCATCTTCACAATGGACGTGCGTGCGTCCGTCATGCTGAAGAACTATGCCGAGGTGCAGTTCCTTGTGAACAACCTGCTGAACACCGAGTATAGTTTCCGCCCCATGGCCCTGTCTGCTCCACGCACCTTTGTATGCAGACTGAATATTCAATTGTAAGCAGTTATGAGAATGAAAAGATTTTGTATAGCACTTATTCCGGCACTGTGGTTGGCAGCAAGCGTGTCCGCCGTGTCTGTGAACGATGTGACAGGAGTGTTCCGCGGCTCGCTGAACATAGCCGGCGACACCTACCAGGGCAAGGAGGTATATATTCTGCCCGGGACAAGCGGCAGTTCGGTGACTTTCGTGCTGCCGGACTTCAGGTATAATGCAGCCTCGTTGGGCGACATTGTGCTGCCTAATATCCCGATGGGGTCCAACGGCCGCCTGACACTGGAGAAGGCGACGCTGTATATCAAGCCTATATCGGAGCGCGCCACCGTGTCCGTCATCAACGGTCTGGAGGAGGGAGGAACGGTTTACAACTCAGAAATCGGCAACTCCTCGGCGCAGGTTCTGCTTACGATTGCCGCCCCGTCGCTGCCCGAAGACATATTTGTGCTGTTCAGCGGCAGCAAAGTGACGAACCGCAACTATGCTGTGACCAACGGCGGTTTTGAGGGCAGCTGGTCAAACGGCGAACCCAGCGGCTGGCACTCGTTCAACAGCGCCACCGGCTCTTTTGTGAGTTTCGTGAAGACGACCGAGCAATTCAAGCAGTCGTCAGACAAACGCCCCGGGTCGCAAGGCTCGCACAGCGCCATGATTTCGTCGAAGATAGTGGCAGGGGCAAAGGCCAACGGCAACTGCACCAACGGACAAATAAACGCAGGGTCTATGACGGCGGATGACGCAAGCGGCAACTACAACTTCTCGGACCCGTCAAACAGCAATTACAACACGCCCTTTGTGGGCAATCCGGACTCAGTGGTCTTCTGGGCGAAGTACATCCCCGCCGACAAGAATCCGCAGAACTCGGTGAACAAGGCGCGCGTACATGCAGTGGTAACGACGGCAGCGCGCTATCAGGACCCCGAGTCGCAAAATTACTCATCGATAAAGATTGCAGATGCGGCACTCAATTATTCCGCCACTTCAAGCATGGGGTGGCAGCGCCTGGCAGTGCCCTTCAAATATACGTCGGTGAATCCGGCATCGGCGGCATATATGCTCATCACATTCTCGTCCAACCAGTCTCCCGGAGGCGGGTCGTCACATTCAGAAGGCACTATTTCAAAGACTTACTATTTGGACAATGTTTATATAGACGATGTAGAGATGGTTTATAACCATGCACTCACGTCGCTGACCATGAACGGGAAGGCTGTGCAGTTTACGGGCAATAGCGCTTCGGTGAAGCAGGTATATAGCGACAGCGACTACGACTTTGTCGCAAAAATGAACGGCAAAGGGGCGAAGTCGTTTGTGGGATATGATGCCGCTAACGCGCGCGTATATATATATGTAGTAGCCCACAACTACTCCCAGGCGCGGAACTACTCGGTTTACACTCTGCAGATGGCACCGCCGAGCAAGGACACGGAGTATGCCTATAATGCGACCACGTGCTCAAACGAGCCATACTCGGATGAGAATTTCTCCGGCTTGAAGAAAAGCGGCACCTACACAGCCGTTATTCCGAACACACAAGGCGGCGACTCGCTAATAACACTGACGCTGAAAGTGAACACAGCATACACTTTTCCGGTATCGGCCTCAATACGCCCCGGGGAGAAATACACATGGCGCGGGAAAGAGTACAGCTATACGGCAGAAGGCGACTACACAGACGCTGTAAAGCTGAAGACAGTTGCGGGCTGCGACTCCGTTTACACGCTTGAGCTGTCGGTGCGCGCAGAAGACGCCGTTTATGAGGAAGAGCTTACGGCATGCCGCTATGAGGACATGGTGTGGCACGGCAAGACACTTCCGACCGCCGAGACAGGGGTGTTCACCATATATGACTCGCTGAAGTCGGTTTATGGCAAAGACTCTGTACATGTCCTTTCGCTGACAGTGCAGACCGCTTACATGCAAGAGCAGACAGCCTACGTGAGCAACGAGAACACCGACTACTATTCATGGGCTGGTCATGCGGACTATGATGTGCAGTATCCATCCGGCAAGGTGTTTGAGAAGCAGAACTCGGTAATGCTGATTAACGAAGGCGACTATGTGCTGACCGAAAGGCACACAATGAGCAACGGCTGCGACTCTGCCATAGTACTGCATCTGAAGGTGTCGCCGATTCCGGTGACTTACGGAGATTACACGACCACTTTATGCGAGGGAGAGCAATTCACATACAGCGGGACTGTATATACAGAGTCTTTCAACGGCGAAGTGCGCCTGCCGCAGCCAAACATATACGGCGGCGACTCGATAGTCCGTCTGGCGGTGAATGTCCTCCAGTCGCCCAAAGTGCATGAGTATCAGACCATAACAACCGGCGAAGGCGGCTCTTGGGAAGGATATGATTTGAGCACATTCCCGATTGGCGAGCGCGAGCTGAAAGCATACTACTATGCAGCCAACGGCTGCGACTCGGTGATGGTGCTGCACCTGACAGTGAAGCCCGTGGAACTGCCTACAGGCGGCAGCGAGACGCAGCAAGAGAAAGCCGAAGTGCGCAAGGAAATCCGCAACGGGCGACTCTATATCATCCGCAAGGACGAGAGCGTATATGACTTGCTGGGGCGGAAGATGAGGAAAGAACAATAAAGAGACTATAAATAAACTACATAAAAACAACAAAGCAATGAAAAAACTGTTTCTTACTATTTTGGCAGGCTTGCTGGTATCAGCACAAGTATCTGCCGTATCGGTGTCTGATGTATGCGGCCGCTACAACGGCAATCTGACTGTTGACGGCGTTGATTTTGCCGATAAGATGATTTATCTGCTGCCCGGGACGGTGAACAACAGCGTCACTTTTGTGCTCCCTGATTTCACATACAACGCAGGGAAACTGGGCAATATAGTGCTGCCCAATATCCCGATGGACGACAAGGGACAACTCTCGCTGGAGAAGGCCACGCTGTACATAGGTGCAAGTCTGGAACAGCGCGCCACCATCGATATCATCAACGGTCTGGAAGAGGGCGGAACAGTGTACAACTCGGTTGTTTCGGCAGCAGAAGCACAGGTGCTTCTGCAGATTGCAGCCCCCTCTCTGAAAGAGCCTATCTTCGTGTTCTACAACGGCAAATCGGAAAACGGAGCGAACTACCTTCTGCCCAACGGCGGCTTTGAAGGCGAGTGGAAAGATTCAGAGCCCGCAGGCTGGCACTCATTCAACAGCGCCACAGGCATAATGGTGGATTTTGTAAAGAAGCCCGACCAGTTTGTACAAGCCACTGATGTACGCCCGGGCTCAGAAGGCTCTGCAAGCGCTTTAATTTCCTCAAAGATGGTGGCAGGCGCAAAAGCCAACGGCAACTGCACCAACGGCCGCATCAATGCCGGCTCGATGACAGCAGAAGACGCAGCAGGCAACTACAACTTCTCGGACCCTGCAGAGTCAGGCTTCAACACTCCATTCAACGGCCGTCCAGACTCGATTGTGTTCTGGGCGAAGTACCAGCCCGCCGACCGCAATGCGGAGAACGAAGTGAACAAAGCCCGCGTGAGCGTAATAATAACCACTGACGCCCGCTATCAGGACCCCGAAGGGGAGAACGACTATGCAGAAATCAAAATAGGCTCGGCTATAAAGAACTACGCCGCGACCGCCAATATGGACTGGCAGCGCATCTCCGTGCCGTTTGAATATGAAGCAGCCAACGCCGAGAAACAGCCTGCATATATCCTTGCCACATTCACGACGAACATGACCCCCGGCGGAGGTTCGTCATATTCAGAGGGCAAACTGACCAAAGTGAACGTGCTTGACAGCGTTTATCTTGACGATGTGGAGCTGGTTTACAACCGCGAAATGCTTTCGCTGAGCGCCACCGACAAGAACGGGAAGAGCGACATCAAGTTTGAAAAGGACATCGCCAAGATTGATGCCGAGTACTGCGACAGCTGCTACGTGATGGACGCACAGGGCAACGGACAGACCTCGCAAGTGTTCATAGGATATGACGCTGCACACAAATGCGCCTACGCCTATATCATTGCCGACGACTATGCACAGACAAAGCAATACAGCCTCTACCGCATGGACTTCACAGACAGCCAGACCGACGACCTTGAGCCGATAAAAGAGGGTCTGGCAGAGATTCCGGCAGCGGCACTGCAATATGAGAAAGTGATGATTGACGGACAACTGCTTATACGCCGTGGGCAAGCGTGGTATAACGCTGCCGGCGTGCGTATAAAATAAAATACGGCGCATGTGCGCCTGCTTATAAACAAACACAAACATGAAAAAACTTCTTTGGACAAACATCTTTATCTGCTGTCTGGCATCTGTATCCGCACAGACTTACAGGGACGGAGTCTGGTACTCCATCTATGACACCGAGACCCACACCATGAACACGCAGGGGGACTACGCTACAGGCGGCATCTTCGCCCCTACCGGCGGGCAACTTAACGTGCAATGGAAATATGAGTGGATTGACTTGTTCGGAGCTTTCAGCAAAGTCAATACCCAAGTCCTGGAATCAGCCGACGGCGGCAAAAACACAACGCAACGCGGCAAGTTACAGGAGAACACAGGTAACAACAGCAACACAACCGAGCATTTTACGGTCAGCCGCAACATCAACTGGATAAAGTTCAACCGTCCTGATGATGAAGGATTGAACGGTCCGACCCACAAAGTGTCGGTCTATCACATTGATATTCCGCTTGCCAGACACATATTGCTGCCTTCGGGCAACTACGGCACAACCACAGCTTCGCATGACTTCGACAGTCAGAAGGCTCTATCGGCTTCGTCTGCTTATCATGTGGATCTGCGCTCGTTTCTCTCTGCGGCGGACATTACAGTAACTTCTTCAGCACCCGAGATTTTCCGTATAGGCTCGGCAGACAACACCGAGGGCCTGAAGTATGCAGTGGGGGCCAATGCCTGCGCCAGCAGCAACGGCAAGGCCGAAGCAGCAGGCGGCAGTGCGCTGGGCAATATAGCCAACTACGGTTTCGACATCTACTTTGTGCCGCAGGAGGGGAAAGAGTACAAGGCGACAGTCACTATAACTGACGGAGTGTCAAGTGCATCGGTGGAAGTGACAGGTAAAGGCATAAAGCTTGACCAGTCGATAACCTGGGAGCAGCAGACAGAGAGTCCTATTCTGTCAAACGGCTCGATTGAGTCGGCGACGGCTTCGTCCGGCTTAGATGTGACATATTCGTTTGACCCAGAGGGGATTGTGTCCTTCGAGGACGGGATACTGGCTATCAGCGGTCTCGGGCAGGTGTCCATTACCGCTTCGCAGGCAGGCAATGGAGTTTACAATGCCGCAGAACAGGTGACCAAAGTGCTGACTATTATTCCGGCTGAGACTTCATACGCCTATACAGCATCTATCTGCGAAGGTGACGCATATTCAGACGAGAACTTTGAGAACCTCACGGCCGGCGGTCCGTATTACGACACCATCCCGAACATGTACGGCACTGACTCTGTGATTGTCCTCACGCTGCAAGTCAATCCCGTTTACCTCTTCGACGAAGGGAGCCGCGAGATTTATCAGGGGACGGAAGAGACATGGCAAGGCGTAGAGCTGAGCCAACTGCCCGTTGGCGACACACTGCTGGTTGCAGAATATGCCACAGTGTCCGGCTGCGACTCGGTTTATAAACTCGCTCTGGCGGTTGTAGTCCGCCCGACGACATACGGCAATGAGAACTTTGTCATCTGCGCCGGAGACACAGCAGAGTACGCAGGCAAGAAATATACCCGTCCGACAGTTGATGGTCCGATACTGATTGAGGAAAAGAACATCTACGGCGGCGACTCGTTAGTGACAGTGAATGTGAATGTCCTTCCTCTCAAGCACATAGACGATGCTCCGATGACCATCACAGAGGGGGACGAGGTAGAGTGGCAGCACATAGAACTCAAAGAACTGCCAGTAGGCGACACCACATTAGTGGCAGTCTATACAGCAGCAAACGGCTGTGACTCAACATATACCATCACTGTCAGCGTAAAAGAGAAAGTGGCTACAGGCCTCAACCAGAGCAAGGCGAACAGCGAAAGAGTGCGCAAGACTATAATCAATGGCCGTCTGTATATCCGCAAAGGAGAGACCCTGTATGACTGCTTGGGAGGTAAAGTGACGGGGGATGTTGATAATTGACAATTGATAATTGATATTTCGTTGCTGATACTTTTACCGCAGGCTGGAAGCCTGCGTACCCGGTGGGCAATTGATATTATTCCGCAGGCTGCAAGGCCTGCGGATTGTTTTTGTTTATTAGTAATTCTGCAGACATTAAGTATATATCACCTGCAGGAACTAACTGACATGCCGCGAGTCTCTGCAGTCTTATTCGGAAATGATATGTTAATGCTGTGTTAATCCTGTGTTAATCCTGTGTTAATCCTGTGTTAATCCTGTGTTAATCCTGTGTTGAAACATGCAGAGTAAAAAAGGAGATGTAGAGGGGAAGGTATAGTTCAAGGGGATAGAGAGAAGAGAGCGTTCAGGATGGAGAAGAAAGTGCTCAAGGGAGAGAGAGAGAAGAGAGCGCTCTGGATGGAGAATAAAGTACTCAAGGGAGAAAGAGAAGAGAGTGCTCTGGATGGAGAAGATAGTGCTCAAGGGAGATAGAGGAGAGAGTGCTCAGGATGGAGAAGAAAGTGCTCAAGGGAGAGAGAGAAGAGAGCGCTCAAGATGGAGAATAAAGTGCTCAAGGGAGAGAGAGAAGAGAGCGCTCAAGATGGAGAATAAAGTGCTCAAGGGAGAGAGAGGAGAGAGTGCTCAGGATGGAGAAGAAAGTGCTCAAGGGGGAGAGAGAGAAGAGAGTGCTCTGGATGGAGAATTAGGAACTGCTCTAAATAGAGGGGAAAAGGAGTGCTCAGGGGCGATAGAAAAAAGAGTACTCCGGATAGAGAGAAAAGGGATAGTTCAAAGCAGAGAAGAAAGATAAAGCAATCGGAGCGAGGCAGATATATATTATCGGCAGAGAGGAATAGGCCGAGAGGAATTAGGCTAAGAGAAATAAGGCTAAGATGAATAGGCAGAGATAAATAGGCAAAGATAAATAGGCAAAGATAAATAGGCAAAGAAGATAGCCGAGAAAATTGGCCGAGAAGATTGGCCGAGAAGATTGGCCGAGATTAGGTTGAGATTAGGTTGAGATTAGGTTGAGATTAGGTTGAGATTAGGTTGAGATTAGGTTGAGAGGAAAACAATAAAGATGAGAGGTAAAGCAAAGATGAGGGGTAAGGCAAAGATGAGGGGCGCAGTAAAAGAAGTTGAGTAAAAATGAGAGGGTGAGCAAAGATGAGTTAAGTAAAGATGAGAAGTTGAGTAATGATGAGAAGTTAAGTAAAAATGAGAAGTTAAGTAAAAATGAGAGGCTGAGTAAAGATGAGAAGTTAAGTAAAGATGAGAGTCCGGCGGGAGGCCGGACTCTCTTGAGGAACAGATATGTTGAGATTTATCTACGCAAATATCTACATCAAGTATTAAGCATTAGCTATGTTATTAACATTAATTAGTAACACATTGTTAATATAAAATATCAACTCTGCTATTAACATTAATCAGTAACACATTGTTAATATAAAATATCAGCTCTGCTATTAACATTAATCAGTAACACATTGTTAATATAAACATCAACTCTGACATTAACATCAATCGGGTGCCTAAGTATTAATATTAATTAGTGAGTATAGCATTAACACTTAATATCTGCGGGAGGGTTATTTTTCAGGGAACATGACGACCTCGAACATGTTGCCAGCCTCAACGAGTTTGCGGAGCATTGCCTGCACAGATTCAGCCGTAATGCGCTCAACAGCAGGCTTGTAGTCGGTAAGGTTGTTCTCTCCGTACTTGAGGTTGCCCTCTATAGTGCTACGCCACCACCAGTTCTTCTCGAGGTTCTCCTGATAGTCTTTGAGCATAGACTCTTTCTCTTTTTGGAGGTCGGTTGCGAGTGGTCCGTCCTTAATGATGGTCTGCACCTCTTCGTGGATAATCTGCATCAGCCTCTCCTGCTTCTCGGGGTCGGTGTCGAACTGCATGACAAGCACAGCGCGCGAAACGGGGAGACGGTCCATCCAACCAGCGCAGCCAACGCCATAGCTGCCTCCTTCGCGCTCGCGTATAGACTCAAGGTAGCGGGTAGAGAGGATGCGCCCAATCATTTCCATATTCAGTTCGTTGTCAAGTGAATACGGTATGTCGTAGGCGGTGTATTGTATGCGGTTGGTGGCAGTATGAATCTCCATGTTGCGTGTGAAGTAGTTCTTCTGCACGCCTTTTGGAGCCCGCACGCCGCGGTCGGTCCAGCTGTCGTGTTTCTTGTTGGTTTTCAGTCCTCCGAGCCACTGGCAGACGGCTTTTTTGACGGCCTCGTCGTCAGGATTGATATTGCCGACGATGATGTAAGTGAACTCCGCCGGATTGGAGAAGCGCTCTTTGTATATCTTCATTATCTTGTCAAGCGATATTTCGTCGAGCTTGTCAGAGGTGAGTATGAAGGTGCGGTCGGAGTGGTCGGAAGCCATGAGGCTGACAGAATCGCGGAAGATGCCTTTGTGATTCATCTCTTTGTTGATGAGGCTGTTGCGTGTGCGGTTCATCCATGTTTCAAAGGCTTTGTCGTCGCGGCGCGGCGCAGTGAACTTGAGATAGAGGAGCTGCAGCATGGTTTCAAAGTCCTTGACAGACGATGAGCCGCTGACCCCTTTTTCATAGGTGCCGAGCCATGTCCCCGCACTTGCGCTCTTTCCGGTGAGCACTTTGCCGAGTTCGGCCTGCGAGAAATCGCCCAGGCCCATGAAGTCCATAATGCCGCAGGCATAAACGGCCGATGCGAGGTCTTCGGTGTCATAGAGCGAAGTGCCGCCTTTGGCAAAACCTGTGATGCTTATTTCGTCCTCTTTGAACTTGGTGGGTTTGACGATGATGCGTATGCCATTGGAGAGAGTCCACTCGGTGGTGCCGAAGAGGGGGTTCTTCTTTGTTTTCATTTTGCCGGCTTTCGGGGCTTTTTTGACGAGTCTGTTATCCATTACTTCTTCAACGGGAGCCTCGACCTGCATCTGCGCCATGCCGTTCATCATAGCGAGAATCTCGTCCTTTGAAGGAATCTTAACGCCCTCTTTTTCAGGCCCTGTGACAGAGATGATGGGGTTGGCGTGCATGTAGTGCTTTACCATTTCCGCCAACTCGCCGGTAGTGATAGTGGGGAGGGTTTTCTTGACAAACTCATACTCCCACTCTATGCCTGGAATGGACTCGCCGTCCTCGAAGTTGCGTATATACTCGCGAGCATAAGAGATGTTGTCGCGTGTGGTGCGGCTGTTGTATGCGCGCTCTGTGCCGTTGAGGTAATTGATTTTGGCGCGCTCAAGCTCGGCCTGCGTGAAGCCGTAGCGACGCATTTTTTCGAGCTGGTAGAGGAGGTCGGAGAAAGCAGCAGTCTCGTGCCCCTCTTTGGGGTTGATGACTCCGATGAAAGCATCGCGGAGTTTGACAACCTCGCCATAGCCTATGCCTCCGCTTGTGAAGTTGGCATCCGGCTCGAGAGAGAGTTCGTGGAAGCGCGTGTCGATGATTTGCGTGATAAGAGACTGGCAGATGCCACGGCGATAAGAGAACTCGGTATTCTCCATAGCTTCAGGCAGTTGCTCGTGCAGCCACTCGAGTTGGAAGTTGGTGGACTGCGCCTCTTTGTCGGTGACGATGCAGACGCGGGGCTCTGTGGGGAAAGGCACAGTGTGCAACGGGCGCTCGCCGCGGTTGGCACGCTCGGGAACGTCAGCCCAGAGCTTCTTTATCTTTGCCTCTATAGCGTCCACGTCAATGTCTCCGACCACGATGATAGCCTGATTGTCAGGACCATACCATTTTTTGTAGTATGCGCGCAGTGCATCGTAGGCGAAGTTGTTGATGACGGCAGTGTCGCCTATAACATCGCGCTTGCCGTACTGCGTGCCCGGGTATTTCTGTGCAAGCAGCCTTGACCACATGCGATAGCCCGGCGAATTGCGTGTGCGCCACTCTTCGCGGATGACCCCGCGCTCGGCATCAATCTCTTCGGGTTCGAGGAGAAGGCCGCATGCCCAGTCGTGCATGACGAGCAGTGCGGAGTCGATGATGCCCTCGCGGACGGTGGGCACGTCGCTGAGGCGGTAAACAGTCTCATCTATAGATGTATAGGCATTGATATTGCCTCCGAAATTGACACCGATGGACTCGAAATACTCAATGATGCCTTTTCCGGCGAAGTGCTGCGTGCCGTTGAAAGCCATGTGCTCGAGGAAGTGCGCGAGTCCGTTCTGGTCGTCCTCTTCAAGCACCGCCCCGACCGCCTGTGCGATGTGGTACTCGCACCGCTGCTTGGGATATTCGTTGTGGCGGATGTAGTAAGTGAGTCCGTTGTCAAGATGCCCGATGCGGACATCCGCTTCAACAGGAAGTTTCTGCGTCTGCTGTGCAGAGCCTGCGAGAACTGCGCAAAGCAGTCCGAAACTAAATATCAGTCTTTTCATTTTCTTGTGTATTTTTGTTGTTGTCAGTATCTTCAGAAGCTGTGTTCTTCTGTTTTTCTTCCTCAAGAAGTTCGTCACCGCGGCTTTTCCAGGGTCGCGGACCGAGCACATTTTCAACATCTTCGGATGTGATGACCTCGCGCTCGATAAGCATCTCCGCCAGTTTGTGGTGGCCTTCGGCGTGCTCTTCAAGGATTTGTTTAGCGCGTTTCATCTGCTCAGCAATGATAGCCGCCGCCTCTTCGTCGATGATTTCTGCAGTGTTGTCGCTGTAAGGCTTAGTGAAGCCGTAGTCGTAACGCCCTGTAGAGTCGTAGAAGCTGATATCCTTCAGGCGGTCGGACATGCCGTAATAGGCGACCATGGCATAGGCCTGCTTGGTTGCCCTCTCGAGGTCGTTGAGTGCCCCCGTGGAGGTCTGACTGAGGAAGAGCTGCTCTGCAGCCCTACCGCCGAGGAGCGAACAGAGTTCGTCAAGAATGTGCTCTTTGTTGGTAAGTTGCCTTTCTTCAGGCAGATACCACGCTGCTCCGAGCGCCATGCCTCGCGGGACGATGGTGACTTTGACGAGCGGATTAGCCCAGCGCAGCAGCCAGCTGATGGTGGCATGCCCCGCCTCGTGGAAGGCGATGGAGCGTTTCTCGTCGTCCGTCATTATTTTGTTGGTGCGCTCGAGTCCTCCAATGATGCGGTCCACCGCGTCCATGAAGTCCTGCTTGCCGACCAGTTTGCGGTCTTTGCGCGCTGCGATGAGCGCAGCCTCGTTGCAGACATTGGCTATATCAGCACCGGAGAAGCCCGGAGTCTGCCTGGCGAGGAAGTTTATGTCAAGCGAGTCGTCGGTTTTGAGCGGGCGCAGGTGCACCTGGAATATTTCCTTACGCTCCTGCAGGTCAGGCAGTTCGACATGAATCTGTCTGTCAAAACGCCCTGCCCTCAGCAGAGCCGAGTCGAGCACATCGGCGCGGTTGGTGGCAGCCAAGATGATGACTCCAGAGTTAGTGCCGAAGCCGTCCATCTCTGTAAGCAGCTGGTTGAGAGTTGATTCGCGCTCGTCGTTGCCGCCAGTCATAATATTCTTGCCACGTGCCCGTCCGACAGCATCAATCTCGTCGATGAAGATGATAGCCGGAGCTTTCTCCTTCGCCTGCCTGAAGAGGTCGCGCACACGGCTTGCCCCTACGCCGACAAACATCTCCACAAAGTCGGAGCCTGACATGCTGAAAAACGGCACGTCAGCTTCGCCGGCGACGGCTTTAGCGAGCAATGTTTTACCGGTGCCCGGAGGGCCGACAAGCAGCGCCCCCTTGGGGATTTTGCCTCCCAACTCGGTGTATTTCTGCGGGTTCTTGAGGAAAGAGACAATCTCTTCCACCTCCTGTTTAGCACCCGCCAGACCGGCAACGTCCTTGAACGTGACTTTGTCCTTCTTGTCTTTGTCGAAGATGACGGCTTTGGCTTTGCCCACGCCGAAGATGCCTCCGTTCCCCATCGAGCCAATGCCACGGCTGATAAAGAAGAAAAACACGAAAATCAGTATCCACGGCACGATGTTGATAAGCAGCATGTACCAGATATCCTTCGACTTCTCATAAGCCACGTCAATCTGCGGTTTGCCTTCCTCGCGGCGTTTGTCATTCACTTTCTGCACGAACTCAGTGAACGAATCCACGGAGGGGACAAATGCAGTAAGATAGCCTTTGGCCTTTTCACCCTCTTCGCGCCCGCCGAAGACGACGGCATAACTCTCAGGACGTATGTGCGCCTTGGCCTTATTGTCGTCATAGACAACAAGTTCGCTGACCATGCCCTGCTCGATGTAGGCGGAGAACTTGGTGTAACTCAAGTCCTTCTGCACACCTTTGTCGCCGCCCCAGGGATAAAAGAAGGAGAGAGCCAGCAGGGCAAAGAGCAAGTAGTAGAAATTGAACCACTTGCGCGGTTTGCGGTCGTTGTTGTTTTTCGGCTGTTGCTTTCCGCCGGATTTATTCGTCGGCATAATCGGTTCGTTTTCCATCGCTCCAAAGATTTTCTATGTCATAAAATGCGCGCGGCTCGCGCTGCATGATATGGACAAAAATTGTGCCATAGTCCATAGCGACCCACTCGGCATTATCCATTCCGTCCACCGCCAGCGGGTGCACATGCAGCTGTGTGCGCACGTAGCTGTCCACCTCGCCGGCAACGGCGGCAACCTGGGTTGAGCTGGTGCCTTCGGCTATAACCATGTACTCGACAGGTGCGTCAGTGACTTTCCGGAGGTCGATGGCAGTAATGTTTCTGCCTTTGCGGTTGCGGATGCCCTCAACAATGGTCTCCACAAGTTTTTTGGTTGATATTTCTTTCATAATAAATTAGTTTCATGTTTGCCAATCAGGCCAAAGCGGCATAGGAACTGTAATAACAGGCACAAGCAGGGACACTCAGATGCTCAGGACCTGCAGGGCCTGCCATTTGTCGTCCTTGATGTTCTTTTTGTACTTGATAGCCTGTGTGAGAGGGACATAAACGATTTCGCTGTTCTGCACACCCACCATTATACTGCGCTGTTCGTCGAGCAGTGCCTGAATAGCGGCACAGCCGAGCCGTGAAGCCAGAATGCGGTCGTAAGCCGTAGGACTGCCGCCTCGCTGCAGGTGTCCGAGGATAGTGACGCGCGTGCCGTATTCGGGGTGCGACTGCTCAATGACCTTAGCGACGGCCTGCGCCCCACCCTCGATGGCGTGCTCCTGCACAAGCACTATGCTTGAGTTTTTGTGTTTGCGCCGCCCGTGGCCGATGGCAGCCTCAAGCTGCTCCGCCACAGTTGCTTTCTCCGGAATAATCGCGGCTTCGGCTCCGGCGGCTATGGCAGCGCTGAGCGTGAGGAATCCGGCATCGCGCCCCATGACCTCGACGAGGAAGAGCCTCTCGTGGGAGGTTCCGGTGTCGCGCAGTTTATCAACACACTCCATGATAGTGTTGAGGGCAGTGTCGTATCCGATGGTGGCGTCGGTGCCCCAGAGGTCGTTGTCGATGGTGCCCGGGATACCGATGACGGGGATGTTGTACTCCTGCGCCAGGAGCCGTGCGCCGGTGAAGGAGCCGTCACCGCCAATGACAATAAGCGCATCGATTTTCTCCTTTTTTATTGTCGCATACGCGCGTGCACGTCCTTCCTGAGTGCGGAACTCCTCGCTGCGTGCGGATTTGAGTATGGTGCCGCCGCGCTGTATGATTCCGGATACGTCCTGACTGGTAAACTCCTGCACTTCGTCGTCCATCAGCCCCTTGTAGCCCCGAAAGACCGCCTTGACACGAATGTTGTTGATTATTGCGGCACGTACCACAGCACGCACAGCCGCGTTCATTCCGGGAGCATCTCCGCCAGAGGTCAGCACCCCGATTGTTTTGATTGCATATTCCATAGTTCTTCTATTTTGCTTTTGCATTTTTCCATAAGCCAAAGCGGAGTGGAGGTGGCTCCGCATATTCCTATTTTTGTATCCGCCCCGATATTCAGTTCACGGATCCATGCCGGTGTGAGTTCGCTTTCGCCGGAGACGAAGACCGTCCTTGTATTTGCATCCCTGCATCGTGCGAAAAGCACCTGCGCATTGGAGGATTTGCGCCCTCCGACAAAGACCACTATATCGTTCTGCCGCGCAAAAGTCTGCACGCCCGCCACGCGGCCGGCCACATTGCGGCAAATGGTGTCGTGCCACTCGAAGACACCTCTCTGCTCTTCCGGCAGTGCTTCGCGCCGCCGTTTTATCGCCTCTACGAGTGAGAGGAAGTCCTCCACCGACTTGGTAGTCTGCGAGAAGAGGTAGATGTCTTTCCGGCAGTCGATGCCGGCGGCTCCGGCGGTGTTCTCTATGACCACGGCGCGGTTGTCGGTCTGCCCCTGCAACCCTATCACCTCCGCGTGCCCGGGTTTGCCGAATATGACTATCTGCGCCGCGGGATGCGCCTCAAAGGTGCTCCGTATGCGGTCCTGCAAGCGTTTGACGACAGGACAGGAAGCGTCTATGATCTCAATGCCGTTATCGGCCGCGGTTTTGTATGTGGCAGGCGGTTCGCCGTGAGCGCGCAGGAGGACACGCACATTGTGCAGACGGCGGAGGTCGTCGTTGTTGATGGTCTGAAGCCCGAGTTTTGCGAGCCTTTCGACCTCCTGCCCGTTGTGTACTATGTCTCCGAGGCAGTACAACTGCCCGTGCTGCAACTCCTCTTCTGCTTTTTTTATAGCGCTTGTCACGCCGAAGCAGAATCCGCTACCGGTATCTATTCTCACTTCCATCACACACCCGCCGCCTTGTTGAACAGACCGATGACCACTTTCATCTGCTCCTCGGGAGTCATCTGCGAGTTATCCACCACGACAGCGTCAGCCGCCTGCCGGAGGGGACTTTCCTTGCGGTGTGTGTCGCGCCAGTCGCGGTCGTTTACATCGGCCAGGACATCAGCGAACACAGGGTCAGCCCCTTTAAGCTGCAGTTCACGGAAACGTCTCTGCGCTCTCACTTCGGGGGAGGCGGTGAGGAAGAGTTTCAGTTCAGCGTCAGGGAAGACCACCGTGCCAATGTCGCGCCCGTCCATCACAATGCCTTTCTGCGCCCCCATACGCTGCTGCTGCGCCACAAGATATTCCCGGACCTCCTTTACGGGCGACACTTGCGAAGCCATGCTGCCAACCTCCAGGCCGCGGATTTCGTTTTCCACGTCACGCCCGTTGAGGATTGTGTGCTGACTGCCGTCCGGCTGAAGGGCAAAGCCGATGTTTATCTGAGGCAGTAGCGGTATGAGGTCTGCCACGGGGTTGTCCGTCCGGCAGCGGCTGTCCTGCATCATGAACAGAGCCACAGCCCTGTACATAGCCCCCGTATCAACATAAGTATAGCCCGCATAATGCGCCAACTGCCTGGCGATGGTAGATTTGCCGCACGACGAATAGCCGTCTATAGCCACTGTTATCTTTTTCATTTCAGCATGCTGTTAATATCAAAACTCAGAGATGCCTGGTATGTCAGGTTGCTCTTGGTGTACTGGCTCAAGGCGAACCCGAGACGCAGCATCTTAATACGCACCCCTGCGCCGAGGGCAAATCCGGCAAGGCTGCGCTGGTCTTTGAGCTGCATCTCCGCGCGGTGGCGGTGGTTGTAGCTCAGAGTGAGGTAGAAACGCTCGCTCTTGGGGACGATGTCGATGGCGAAGACGGTATGCCGGAACATCATGTCGTACCACTTAATATCAGTCTGTCCGTCTTTGGGCACGTTGGTGAGCTCATAGCCGAGGTTCCAGCGCTGCATGTTATGTATAGTCATGCTGAAGCGCAGCGGAGCGTGTTTGACGCGGTAAGAGATGCCTATTTCGAGGTTCAGGGGCAGCGACTCGCGCCTCTGCCCGCCCTCAAGAGTATAGAAGCCTTTGAGCTGCCAGCCCACGTTGCGCAGAGCCAGGCCGACATGCAGGGCGGAATCCCTCGTCTGGAAATGCCCGCCCACATCGGCGGCAAGGGCAAAAGCCGAGTAACTCTCATAGAACGACATCACCGGTTTCAAGGCGACCCCGACAGTGAACATACTTCCGAGCTGACGGGCGTACATGAGGTTGATTTGTATGTCTTTCGCCGTAAAAGTACCGTTAAGGTCGTTGCCCTGCGCATCGGCGTAACGCATCCTGCCGTAGTCCAAGTATTGTATGCCGGCAGCAAAGCAGTTGGGTTTGTCGGCCGCATCCGGTTTCTTCTCGAAGCCGGCGCGGGCGAAATTATGGCCGTATATAGCAGTACCTCCCATGAGACCGGGGAGATAGTAGGAGTAGTTGAGGCTCAAGATATTGTGTGTCATGCCGCCGAGCAATGCCGGATTGAGCATAGCCGAGGACAACTCGCCGTCCTTAATAGTAACATTCTCCCCTCCCAACGCCGCAAGACGCGAGGACACGGGCAGATTGAGGAACCCGTAAACGCTGCTCCCCGCGCCTGTTATTTGTGCTGTTGCCTGCAGTGCGGACAAGAAGACAAGCAGCAGAACCGATATTGCTTTGATTTTCTTTGCCATAGTTTACAGTTAGATTACAAAAAGGTTGCATCAAGACAACTGACACAGCCTCACTTTGTAATGCGGCTGCAAAGATACATTATTTTTTTGGAACGTGCAACAGAAATCGTGTTTTTTATTTTTTTGCCGCCCGCCCGAACCGTCAGAACATATACCCCTCCATTATATATACAAAAAAAGGGGCAAATCTATCACCTTTTTTGCAAGAATTTTTCATTTTTTTGCATTTTTCTTTAATTTTCAGCATGTTATCACAGGCGAGCGAATGAGGCGAAAAGGAGCAGGCAGCAAGAAAAAGAGCAGGCACGAGGGGTGGTCGTGCCTGCCGATGCAGGGGCAATACGGTGACAGCGGGCAAGCGGTGTCAATATATACCCCGCCCTGTTTTTCGGTCAGTCGCCGGGGGTGTATGAAATAACTTCCTTAGATACATTCCCGTCAGGAGTTGTTACTCCAGGGTTCCCGCTCACGAGCAGGAGTTGTGCCGCCGACAGCGGGGAGATGTCTGTTTGCGGGGCATTATAATACATTTTCATAGTCATTTGATTACTTTTTTTCCGTTAATAATATACACACCCTGATGGTTGACAGCGTTCCCGTTCAAGCGTCTTCCGAGTACGTCATATACTCCTCCGCCGTTACCGGCATCCTCACCGTCTGCGGACTGCAGGGCAGTAGGAGTCTTGTCAGGCATTTCGCCGCCGAGCACGATATGTCTGCGTCCGGGAACAGGAGCAGGAGCGCCGGCAGTACCTTCTTCAGGCACTTCGTCCATTTTGATATATGCCCTGTTGGCAGCCAGCGAGCAGTTGTCCGCGCAACGATGGAACTTGTTCTCATAAACGATGTAGTTGCCTTCCAGCTGGTTGCCCAACGAACCGGCATCATGGTCTTGAATCTGCTCAAATGTACCATACAGACCATTCATGTTTTTAGGGGTACTTTCTTCAGAAGATTTTTGATAAAAGACTTTAATCTCTTCCGCCTCGGGCACAAAGATATAGGGCACGCCGGGTTCGAGTTGTGTTACTTCCTCGAGGGTGATGTTATACGGTTCGCCCTCATACAACTGCTTGTACAAGATGCGATAGAAGGTTGCACCTTTATATGAATCGGAAGCCCACGGCAGGCAAATGGTTCCCATACGCCCCGCAATAAGACCGGTACGTTTATATTCACCCAAGGTTGTCACTTCCATTTCAAGCCACTCGCTAGAATTGTCGGACAAATCAACGGCACGTATTTTGATTGTATATGTTTTACCCGGCGCCAATGAAGTATTTGAAGTTTCTTGAGTAATAGTTTTTGACAAAAAAGAAGATGAATAGGTTAATAAGTCAGAGTTTTGTGAGTTAAATACATTATGGTCGTTAATCTTTATATTGTAACCTTTTATTCCAATATTATCCGTGGCGGCATCCCACTGAAGCCGAATGGAAGTTGTTGTACATGTCGCCGTCACGTTCTGCGGTTTCGAAGGCGCATGTGTATCCAATGTGCGCGTTTTGGCATAGCCTTTAGGAGACAGAGTTTCATTGTCTTTGGCTGACACACCTTCTACATAAAACTCATACTCGGTGTATGCAGCCAAATCTGAAATAGTGTAAGTATTGTCTTCTCCTTCATTATCAATAGTTACAATCTTATCATTGTCCATATAAATATTGTAGGAAAAAATATCATCCGTTGACTGGGCATCCCATGTCAGTTCTATTTCTGTTTCGCTAATGGCAGTTGCCACGACATTGGCCGGACGCGGCACAATCGCGTCATAATCTATCTCCTGAACTTCCAGACCTCCAAGACAGAAATAGGCAGCAGTGTTCATACCGAGAGTCTCGTTTGTCATATCATAACTATCCATAGTAAAGAAAAGACCTGCAACAGGGCCGAGTGAAGATATATCCACCCACTTCCAATCGGGCGATATATGCAGATAGTTGTCGTAAAACTCTGCCATTGTGACACGTACCGGCTCTCCTGCCTCACTGCCATCAGCATCAATACCATGAATGATAAGTTCGAACTTGGCACCGTTATCTGCCGCAGAGTGTGCAAAACCGTCATCGTGCTGAATGCCATAATACGCCCACGGATGGTTGCATACGCAGATTCTGAGAGGCTGATAAAGATCGGAAGATTCAAATGCTGTCGCATTGAATCCGATTGTTAAAGTGTATGTAGTAACATCATCAGGTGTTTCTTGCCCATATCCCCAATACCCGACAAGATACGGATTACCTTTAACGACATTACCTTCTTCATCAATTCCTCCGCCGGCCATACAGCCCCATTGATGCAAAGGCCAATCTGTAGAAGAACCTGCATGCCCCCAGTCGGTATTGTCACCATTGGTGCAGAAGGTAAAGCCATCCCAATATGCCATTTCGTCGCTGCTTGACATCCCCGGTGCTGAATGAGAGAAAGAAAACGTAAAGGATTTTTCATGATTTTCATCTTCATAATAAAATGACAACATATCCCCATCAGGACTATATGTTTTGTTCCACTTGCCATCCTCAGTTTCGGACTCATCATCTTCTGTGTCCAGTACGATGTTAAACCCCGACTCATCCCGCGCCTCTTTAGTTGCAAGGTCCCATAACTTAAGGCGGAAAATGTCAAGCTCCTGACCGGCGACATGCGGCACACCAAGAGAGACAAGGAATGCCATACATAATAAAAAATTCTTTTTCATAATAAAAATGTTTTTAATTTGTTTGTTATATTGTTTTTGCTTCAGGCTATATTAGCTATCTGCTTTGGTATTTGCGGCATTCACAACCGGTTGCAATATCTCGCACGAGTCTTACGCTGAACCCCATGTGCCGTTCCTGATAGTCCTGCGGGTAAACATAGCTGGCACTGAAATGCAGGCGATAGGCTCTATCCGCGTTTGCTGGAACGGACTCCCAATATGAGCCGCCAAATCCGGAGACATACATCAGACTCGAAGTCAGGTCCCTGTATCCGGCATCCGGCAGAAAGACAGCTCCGAACAACAGTTCCAATTGCCTCCATTGTCCGGCAGTGTAGTTGTTGTGGAAGTAGCATCTGCCGTTTCGCAAATAGTAGAAGCCTCCGTTATACCATTCCAGATTTTTTGTTGTGCTTGGCGTGAATCCGATAGAATCCGGTATATGTGTGTTATCGGGCAGGAGAATCAGCCCGTTTACCCCGTTTACAGTCCCCAAAGCGAATAACAACTCCGCATCCTTGCGTTTGTGCAGCAAGTACAGCCATTCTTCGTTAGTAAGAAGTCTCCATGTACCGGGAGCATCTGCACCAATCCTGTTGTAACGCCCCCAGTCTGCATAGGCGTAAGCATCAGTAAGTCCGTAAATCAGGTTTCCGCCCGGATAATAGGCGCTGTTGTTCTCGTTTGTCGCGTATGGCATATACTCTTCTGCGCCACTACTCCACCCGCTTGTTCCCCAGGCGAATAGGTCTATCCATCCGTTGTATGAGTTGCTGATATTCTTATTGTCATCGCCAATATAATCCCATTGGTTTTCCGCAAACCTCCATGTTCCGGTTTGGGTTGTTCCGTCAGCACACTGCCGCTCACCGTTCATGGCATTGAACTGCAGATTACCCGTGGAGAAAGTAACCGCCATGTTTTCCCCAACGGAGAACGGGCCGAGGGCTCTTTTTGTTTGCGAATCAGCCGCAGCACGCGATAGACAAGCCGCAAGAAGAAGTGACAATATAAGCAACGTCTTTTCCATATCAAACATTTATTATTCAAAGTAAAACGGTGCGTCTGCCGAAAGGCAGAAAGAAAAAAGGCAGGCAGACGCACCGCATATATCCGCTACAAAACGGATACACGCCGGTCTTTCCGCCCGGGAGCGGAAAGATGAAATGCGCTGACGGTTGTCAGCCTGTATAAGTCACACCAAAGAGGAATGTGTTTGTTTGCATTGTCTCAAGCCGTCCTATCCCACGAGTACGAATAAAGTGTTCCAGTCATGGCAGGTCTTCCGGCTCGTTTCACGCCCTTCCGCCTTCCCATCCGTGAGGACAGTGACATACATGGAGGACGCTATAGAAGAAACTTACGGCAGCGTGGACTGCACAGGATTCACACCTGTTTCCCTTTTAATCCGTTGCATGAGAAACATGAACGGAACCACAAGAGGTTGATGGGGTTATTCCCAAAAACGCTGCAAAGGTACGCCTTTTTTTTTGGACTGACCAAACAAAAGCGAGAAAAGGTGTAAAAAAATGAGGAAAGAGGAGAGTGAGGAGTGGGGAATTAGGAGTTAGGAGTTAGTTGAATAACTTCCGTATGTCTGTTTGGAGAAATGTCTCAACCTCTATTCCTTCATAACCGACGATAAAAGCTAATTTAGGGTGGTATGCGTTACGGAAAGCTACAAGTCCTGTTGTCGTTTTCTCATGATTGCTTTTAACCTCTATTCCCACGATAGCATCATCCCACTCAACCACAAAATCCACTTCTTCATCTTTTTGCCTCCAATACCATATATTCATATCATATAGCTCCGCTTGACTAAGCAGATAAGCACCCACAGCAGACTCCACTTGGTGTCCCCATAGTTTGGGATCTGTTACCACTTGTTTATACGAATGACGGGAAAAGGTGTTATACAGCGCATTGTTATAGACTTGCAGTTTGGGCACACTCTGCCGGCGGCGGGCATCATCGTTGGCATATTTATGCAATCCCGCCAAGAGGTTTGCTTCCTTCAAGAGTTGCAGATAAGCCGCAATAGTAGTGACATTGCCAGCGTCCTGTAATTGCCCCATCAGTTTTGTGAGAGAGAGCAAATCCGATGAATAACTACATCCTATTTCGAATATCTGCCGCAGCAAAGCCGGTTTATAGACATTGCTGGTCTGCAGAACATCTTTTGTAATACTGGGTTCGGCTATCGCATCGCGCACATACCTGCGCCAGCGGCGTTCATCATTGATCAAACCGGCAGCTCCAGGGTAACCGCCAAAATAGATATACTGATTCAGATTGAAGCCAAAAGCCTCATGCATTTCCGAAAATGTCCAGTGGGTCATTTTGATGAGTTCGAAACGGCCGGCAAGCGATTCCGTCAAGCCGTGCATGATCATCAGGCGTGACGAGCCTAAAAGTAGTACCTTGATATTGTTTTTATTCCAAGTATCTTCATCCCACTGTTTTTTGACGAACTCACTCCAATTATGGATTTTCTGAACCTCGTCTATCACCAAAAGACGCTCTTTTTGGCCGGAGAATTGCATCTCTAACCGCTCACGCTGCCAGATTTCGTTTATCCATGTGCCCTCCTGCTCTGTATCGGCTGTATAGAAGGAATATGGAATAGTGACCTGTTCAAGGACTTGCCTGACCAGAGTTGTTTTGCCCACTTGACGGGGACCTAAGACAACCTGGATAAATCGCCGCTCTTCCAACAAACGGGAACGCAGCAAATTTTCATAATACGGCCGCTGTATCATACTTTCTTTTCGCAATGATTTTCAAATCCGCTGCAAAGGTACAAACTATTCCTGATATGTGCAAACATTTACTCAAATCTATCGTTTTTTTTACTCAAATCTATTGTTTTTTTTTACTCAAATCTATTGTTTTTTTTACTCAAATCTATTGCTTTTTTTACTCAAAAGTTTAGGAAAATTTACTCAAATCTGCTGAGATTGGGACTGATAGTCCTGATTGTTTTTATAGTCATAGTAGCTCTTTTAAGCTTATCGGCATTATTGTTTACCGCAGGCTGGAAGCCTGCGTACACCGGTGGGGACTGCGTGTCAGGCGGGTGGGGGCTGCCACTTCAGGTGCGGAGGTTATGGGCGGAGGCGGGAAAGGTCATGGGCGGGTGTGGAGGTTATGGGCGGGGGCGGAGTTCTTGGGCGAGGGTGGAGAGGATGAAGCCGTAGAGCGTGGTGGGCGGTTTTGGGGTGCGGGCAGAGGCGGGGCGGAAATGGAACGTGGCAAGGGGATTGGCCAGCGAGCGCGAGCGCTCCTCGCGGATGTAGCGGTTGAGCTGCGTCCGATAGGCGCGTGTGGCGGTGTATGCCTCAAAGCGCGCCTTCCAGCCGGCGAGCTGCACGGGGTCGGCATAGACGGCCTTGACCTGCTGCGTGAGCGACTTGAAGGAGAGGCGGTTCTGCTCCTGCGCCTCGGAGGGTTTGGCGGTTTTGTCGCGCTTGATGACATACGCCTGCTGGACTCCGTCGCGGACGCGATAGACGATTTTGTCGCCGCGGCTGAGCGCGCCGCGAATGTCGGCAAGATGGGTTGCGGGATTGACTTTTGCCATAGTATTCAAGAAGTTTTGTTATACCTTTGTTTATGTTTCAGCGCTTCGTTCTTCCGCGCCGATGGTATCAGGCGCAGGTGAAGAAGCTGCCAAACAGCAGACCGAGCAGGAGAAAGACGGCTGTCAGGAGAGACGGAGGGGCGATGTTGTGCCGATGTTG
Organism: Paludibacteraceae bacterium; assembly: GCA_017417025.1. Classification (GTDB taxonomy): domain Bacteria; phylum Bacteroidota; class Bacteroidia; order Bacteroidales; family Paludibacteraceae; genus Colicola. The sequence goes on from JAFPZY010000031.1 coordinate 50,187, forward strand.
TGGCGGTGTTGTGGCGGTGTTGTGGCGGTGTTGTCACGGTGTAGTCCCGTCTATCCTTCGGTTATCTTTCGGTTATCCTTCGGCTATCCTTCGGTTTGACATGCTGATTTCCGGCTGCAAAGGTAATGCTTTTTATGGGAACTTGCAAACAAAAAGAGCAAGATTTTGTATTTTTTTATGCTCTTTTTTGCGGAAGGCTTTGCGTATATCAAAAAATATTCCGAACTTTGCAAGCGGAATACAATAAAGACTGCTGCGAAGGGACAAGGGGCTGCAAGCGGGACAGGGATAGAAAAACAGAGAAGAGACTGCGAAGAGACAAGGGGCGGCAAGCGGGACAGGGGTAGAAAAACAACGAAGAGACGGCGGAAGGACAAGGGGCTGTAAGCGGGACAGGGACAGGAAAACAACGAAAAGACTGCGAAGGGACAAGAGGCTGCAAGCGGGACGGGGACAGGAAAACAACGAAAAGACTGCGAAAGGACAAGGGGCTGCAAGCGGGACAGGGACAGGAAAACAACGAAGAGACTGCGAAGAGACAAGGGCTGCAAG
>JAFPZY010000032.1 GCA_017417025.1 Paludibacteraceae bacterium
ATTACGGTTCCATTCACTTTGTTTTGGGCATACGACGCCCCTGCACTGACGATTGCCAGTGCTACAAATAGCACACGTGATTTCATGTTACACTATGTTTTAGGGAGCGTTATTTGTCTTTGAGCAAGATTACCACCGAGCAATCTTCCCCACGGATATTACAGATGATGAACTCGTTAGGATTGGCTTTCTCGTTGTGCAAAAAAGTGGCATCGTTGCCATCTGCCGAATGTGATTGCATCAATATTTCGTAGTCTTTCTCCTTTGTCAATTTCTGAATGTCATTATAAAGTAGCTGCTTCTTTTCTCCTTTAGCAGTAATAATGATCATCCGGTTATAGTTGGCGAACTTGCTTAGGTCAGTGCCCTGAGTGTTGGTTTCGTCCACCACTACTTGCCCACCTGTAGCAATAGACAAACCGGCACTGAACATGGCTTTGTTGATGCAAACATATTCCACGCCTTCCATTTTGGCGTACTTCTCAAATATCTTATTTTGGGCTTGTGCAGCGATGCCGCAAAAGGCGATGACTGCTACTAAAAGAATTCGTTTCATAATTTATACTATTTATTGGTTAATATATGGTTGAATTTTACCTAATGTCTGATTGATGTCGTTCACTTGCTCGGTTGCAATCATCGTTGAGCGCAAGAACGGAGCAGCGGAACGATTTATGATGTCATTGGCATACAAAATGGCATCAGCTGCTTCTTCAGGTGTACTACATGTGTCGCGGAATGGGTCAGTTGTGTATGCTCGTTGACGAAAGAACATACCGCCACCTATCGCGAGAAGAATAGCCACCGTTGCTGCTACTCGATACCACATCTTCGGAGGTGTCTTTAGACGGTAAATGATTCCTTTGCGTTGCTTCTCCTCAGACAGAACCGGCCTTTTCTCCGTTTGTCCGAGATTGTTCACAAAAGCAGTTATTTCCTCGGCTACGTCTTGCGGCATTTCTTGGTCGGAGATCTGCGCAAGCATAAGGAATAACTGCTTGTCTTCTTGCAACTCTTCCGGCACATCCTCACGATGGAAAAAATCAGCCAACAGCCGTTCTTCATTCGGTGTCGTTTGTCCCTCGTAGAAAAAAGAGAGAAGCGATTTGATTTGTTCTATGGTCATGTCTAAAATCATATATGTCTTTTGTCTTTGAGCATCGCGGTCTTTATTCTTTGAGCGAAGCGGTCTTTTCCCGCAGCGTTTTTCTTGCTCTGGATAGCAAGGTGTAAATGTTTTCGCGACTGAAATGGGTCAGTTCTTGTATTTGGTCTATCTCCAGTCCGTCAATGGTGCGTAATCGAAGCACTGTTTGTTGGTCGGGAGGCAATTTTTCAATCAGTTGGATCACTGCGTTAAGGTCACTTGCCGCGTCAATTTGATTTTCGGTGTTGTGGTCTAAAAGCGTCTCGATGAGTTCATCGCTTGGCTCTGTGTTTCGGGCTTTGAGACGGTCAAGGCAGTTGTTTCGTACCATGGTCAGAACAAACGGAAGTGGTGGTTTGTCTGGTTCTATCGTGTCCCGTTTGATCCATAACTCGGAGTACACATCTTGCACGCAGTCACGCGCCTCGTCGCGGTTACGGAGTAAGTTGTATGCCAGTGCATACATCTTTCCGCTGAACGGCAAATATATTTGCGTAAACTGCTCGTGCGTCATACCCAGTCTTGATGGCTCTCTATATGTAATACGATTTTCCCGCCCAAATCTTACAGCCGAACTTCATTTTTCTAAAAAATCTGCACAAAGACACTATCATTTTTGACGTAAGCCTATAAACGCTGGCCAAAATGTTGTTTTCCCGACCATACAAAAACATGGAGAATATCATCTCCATGTTCTTTGTTCTCTGTATCCCGGCGTTTGCCTGTCGCCTTACATCTGTCAGTGGCTGTAATTGAGTATGGCGTTCAGTCCTTGCAGCACCAGATTAGGCTCCTGACGCAGAGGCTGTTGCACTTGTTGGAGGATGAAAGGCGCGTTGCCGCCGGTTAAAAAGACAACAGGCTCGGAGCCGCGCTCGGTGAGAGTGCGTATATAACCCTTCACCTCAAATCCTATGCCGCGCACAACGCCGGCCAGAATAGCATCGCGCGTGTTGCGCCCGAACAGCGGTATCAATCCCTGCTCGTCTGCTTCCACCAACGGCAATTTTTTGGTTCTCTGGTGCAGAATCTGGAATCGCATCTTCAGCCCCGGCGCAATGTTTCCACCTTGATAATGCCCGTCAGCAGTCACCACATCGTAGGTTATCGCAGAGCCTGCATCAATGATGAGCAGGTCACGCCCCTTGCAAAGCGACACTGCCCCAACTGCAGCCGCCAGACGGTCAAGCCCCAGTGTTTCAGGTGACTCGTAGTCATTGACAATCGGCACAGGTGTCAGGTGGTCGAAAAGCACAAAACGACGGCTCAGACGCTGCAGTGTATTCACCAGCGAAGGTTCTATGTTCACCACCGACGACACAATACTGTCCGACAAGGGGTAAAGCGAGAAAAGCCGTTCCACATCTGACGATGTGAACGACTTGTACACCAATGACTTAACCAACCTACCCTCGTCGGCAAAAAGTGCGACTTTGGTGCGCGAATTGCCCTGGTCTATACAGATATTCATACCTATGCCTCCTTCTACGAAGAGGGAGTAGCCTCTACCGCGCGATGGCTATTCGTTATCCATCGAGGTGTAAAGGAAACGTTTTATGGAGCGTTTCGGTGTCTTCTCAAACTCATGCGGATAGAGTTTTATGCGGCTTATCTGCTCATAGCTGGCAAGCTGCATATTAAGCTCTTTCCGTGTGTCGTCCATAATTTTCTCCAATGCGTCTTTGTCAAGTCCGCTGGCATCGACAGCATCGTAGTCAGGACATACAAGAGCCACAAGGCGGTTGTCATGCTGGATGACCAGCGACTCAAGCACGTATGGCATGTTGTTGAGTTTCGCCTCTATTTCTTCAGGATAGATGTTCTGCCCGTTAGCCCCGAGGAGCATTGTCTTGTTGCGGCCTTTGATGTAGAGATAGCCCTCGCCGTCAATGTAACCGAGGTCGCCCGTGCGCAGCCAGCCGTCCTCAGTGAAAGACTCTTTCGTCGCCTCTTCGTTCTTGTAGTAACCGAGCATGGTATGCTCACCGCGCACCTGGATTTCGCCTATGCCCTCCTCGTTGGAGTCGTCAATACGCGCCTCCATATACCCTGGCCAGAGTTTGCCGCAGGAGTATGTGCGCACATGTGGATAGGTGGTCCATGATACTATTGGCGCGCACTCGGTCATGCCGTAGCCGACCGACAGAGGGAAGTTGATGCGGCGCATGAACGCCTCGACCTCTGCATTAAGCGGAGCACCTCCCAGAATTACCTGACTGAACTCGCCGCCGAAAGCGTCAATAAGTTGCTGACGTATCTTGCTCAGCACCAGCCCGTCCAAATACGGCACCTTCAGCACCCAGCTGATGGGCGCTTTGGCTATTTGCGGGGCTATCTGCTTGCGGTATATCTTCTCGATAATGAGCGGCACGGATATGATAAGCGTCGGCTTCACCTCCTTGAATGCCTGCAAAAGTATCTTTGGTGAGGGTGTGCGGCCGATGTAATACGTGTGTCCGCCTACCACCAGCGAGCCGAGGAAGTCCACGATGCAGCCGTAAGCATGCGCCAACGGCAGGAAAGCAACATGACGGCACCCCGGATAAATGAGGTTGGTCTGCATGAAGTACTTCAAATGGCTCGCAAGGGCGTTGCACGGAGTCATCACGCCTTTCGAGAAACCTGTGGTGCCGGAGGTGTAGTTGATGCTCGCCATACAAGAGTTGTCGCGGTCGTCATAGTGCACATCTTCAGCCTTGTAGCCGTTGGGGTAACGCTGTTTCAGAGCCTCTTCACCCGCCTGCCAAGTCACCTTGTCCGGAGTCTCCGAGCGGGTGGCTATGAGGTGGAAGTCCACAAGCGAATATACTGCCAGCACTGACTCCAGTTGCTCCATCTCCATGCCTTCCCAAATAAGGTCGGTGACGAAGAACAGTTTTGACTCCGAGTGATGCAGCAGGTGCATGGCATCATTAGGCTTGAAGTCCTGCAGAATAGGAACTATTATTGCGCCGTATGTCACTGCAGCCATGTAAGTTGTCACCCAGTTGCAGTTGTTTTTGCCCATTACTGCAATCTTGTCGTCTTTCTGCACTCCGCACGCGCGGAATATCTCATGCAGGACGGCGATTCGTGTTGCCACTTGCCCGTAGGTGAGTGTGTTGGGAGTGCCGTAATCGGTAATAGCCTCCAAATCCCAGTTCGAGCGGAATGAGCGCTCAAACATTTTCACAAAATTATCTTGCTCAGATGTAAGCATAGTCTGTCTTGTTTATGTTATTTTCAAATAAATAGCCACATGCAAGGTGTGTCAATACACCACATCAGGAGGCGAAAGAAGGTCGTCACCTGCAGCTGGTGCCCCTCCGGGAACCACGATAATGCTGTCCACGATTACCTCGTTTCTGCCGCGCCAGGGAAGAGTGCCCAAATAGCGTTTCCAATGCAGTTTCACTTGTCTGCTCGGGCTGTCCTGAATCTTTTGTGCCACACGCTCATCTTCCACCGAGAACTTGAACTCGTTTGACTGAATCGTGTTGTTTGAGTTCTTGCTGTTGTAACCGGTCTGAATCATCTTGCCCTCGTAGGTCTTGAAGATAACTCCCTCTTTCTGGAAGTAGTTTATGTCTCCTTCGTTCATGCCGTCGGCATAAACAAAATAAAACTTGAAGTACACAAATACGGCAAGGGCGAGCACAAGAACGGCGCCAATCCAAACGAATGTCTTTTTCATAGTATCTATTTTTGTTTGTTATTCCAAAATCTGGGTGCAAAGGTACGAAAACATTTTCATTCCTGCAAATAAAATATTACTGACAGCGGAGAATCGCAAGCAACCTGATTAGAGCCTTCGTGCATGCACGGGCTGTAATCTGGTCGCGCAGGCTGCCCAAGTGAAAACACTCGGCAAAAGTGCCCCGCGGTGTAGCCCATGCCATCCACACCGTGCCGACGGGCTTTTCTGGAGTGCCGCCTCCCGGACCGGCAATGCCGCTCGTGGCGATTGCATAATCCGTGCCAAGCAGAGCGCGAACCCCCTCCGCCATCTGTCTGACCGTATCTTCGCTTACCGCACCGCAGGTTGCGAGAGTCTGCTCGCTCACACCCAGAACATGCTGCTTGACGCTGTTGTCATACGCCACAACAGAGCCCATATAAAACTCCGAACTTCCGGCATGGGCGTTGAGCAGTGCCGCCAGACGGCCTCCCGTGCATGACTCTGCCGTGGCTATAGTCTGACCTTTTTCTTTCAATATACGCCCCACTGCCACCTCCAGCGGCTCGTCTTCCGTGAGCACAAGCCAGTCTTTTACAAGTCCGCACAGTGTGTCAAACTCCCGCTGCACGTCCTTTGCCTGAACGCCGTAACCGCTGAGACGCAGGCGTATGGTGCCGTCCTTAGGCAGGTAAGCGAGGTGCAATTGCGGCGGAAGGTCGCTCTCCCACTCCTCAAGATGTATGGCAAGCGACGATTCGGGGATGCCTGACACGAGAGCCGTGCGATGAACTATCTGTCCTTCAGTCTGTTGGAGTATAATGCGCCGCATATAAGGCTCCACCTGCTCTGTCATGGCTATCTCCATTTCGTATGGCACTCCTGGCATGGATATGAGCCACTGCCTGTGCCCGTCTGCGGCTGTGCGTCGGAAAACCATGAGAGGCGCGCTCCCCACCCTGTTCTCCAGTATTTCAGCCGTTTCCGGCACCTGCCACTGTGTCTCGGTCAGGCGGTTGAGGACATCCGGGCGCGCTTTGTACAAGTCATATATATGTTCACGCACGCGCGCATCAGGCACTAACTTCGTGCCGAAAATGTCGCACAGCACTTGCTTGGTGATGTCATCTTTGGTCGGTCCGAGTCCCCCTGTTGTGAGCACTATGTCCGCCCGCGAAAACGCTTCGTCCACGGCCTTTGCTATATGCTCCGCATCGTCATGCACAGATGTTATCTGCTTAAGTTCAACACCTGACATATTGAGTCTCTGTGCCATCCACGCAGAGTTGGTGTCCACCACCTGCCCTATCAGCAGTTCGTCGCCTATGGTTATTATTTCTGCCTGCATTGTTTTTTCCATTCTTGTGCTGTTAATTCCAATTCGTCATACCACTCCTGCCCGAAACGGCGAATGAGCGGCTCCTTAAGAAACTGATAAAGAGGTACATGGCTCTTTTTCCCGAGGACCCGTGCACAATGGCAGATGTCCCAGCGGTGGTACTCCACCCCCGTGTTCTCACCAACTTTTGTAAGGCGGATGGGGTAAAGATGACACGACATCGGTTTCAAGAAATCCGTCTTGCCTGCCCTGAAAAGCTTCTCTATCAGGCAGTAGCACCAGCCGTTGTGGTCTGTGCGGGCAAAGATGCAGTCTTTGTCGTTCACTATCGACAGCACCTGCTCCCCGCTTTGGTCTTTGTATGCGAGCCCCTGTTTATCAACCACTTCGCGTGCCTCTTTTGTCATTTCCGGCATTAGGTCGGGCAGCAACCGCTGTATCTGCAGCAGTTCTTCGTCCGTCACTGGCGCACCGGCATCGCCTTCTATGCAGCAGCAGCCGTGACACTTGTCAAGGTCGCAGCAGAACTCTTTTTCAAGCACGTCAAGACTGACCAACGTATTCTGAATCAGAAACATACGCCTTCCACAAATATCTTGATTCCAAGCAATATCAGCACAATGCCGCCAATCATCTCCATGTTCAGTTTCAACCTGCCTACAAACACTCCGGCCAGATAGCCGAGCAGCGAGAATGCGCATGTTACAAGCCCTATAGTGCCTACCGCCGGATAGAGCCAGTCTGGATAAGGCACCATCACGAAGCCTGTCGCCAGCACGTCCGCACTGGTCGCAAAAGCCAGCATCAGCACATTGCTAAAACTCCAGTCGGCATGTTCGCCTTCATCCTTGTGCTCATGCAGCGACTCAACAATCATCTTCACGCCCAGAAAACCAAGCAGCACCAGCGCAATCCACGGCGCATAGCGGCTCATAAAGTTCACGAACAGCGTCCCTCCATAATAACCGATGAGGGGCATCACGGCGTGAAATGTGCCAAAAACAAGTGCCATCAGCACGGCTTTACGGCTCCATTTACGCTGGTGCAAACCTTGCACCGCAGAGACGGCGCAGCAGTCCATCGCCAGTGCCACCGCCATCATTATAACTGTAAACCAGTCCATTAGTGTTTGTAGCGATAACGCGCGCCTGTCTTACCTTTGGCTATATTGGTCAGTTTGCCCTTAACAAACGTTTTCCTGATTGGAGAGATACGGTCGGTGAAGACGTGAGCCTCAAGGTGGTCGTATTCATGCTGCACTATGCGCGCCTTGAAGTCGGTAAAAGTGTCCTCATGCCACCTGAAATCCTCGTCTTGATAACGGATTGTTATTGTTTTGGGCCGCACCACATTCTCCGATATGCCCGGCAAAGAGAGGCACCCCTCGCTGTAAGTCGAGGTCTCCTCCGACTCTTCCAGTATTTCCGGATTGATAAATGTCTGTTTGAAATCCGCACATTCGGGATAATCCTCGCCCAGCTCCGAGCCGTCCACAATAAACAGTCTTATCGACTTGCCTATTTGCGGCGCAGCCAGTCCGCAACCTTCTGCGGCTGTGAGCGTTTCCTGCATGTCTGCCACTAACTGCTTGACATCCAAGCTTCCCTGCTCTACCTCCTCTGTCGGCTTGCGCAGCACGGGCTGCCCGTACAAGTAAATTGGTAAAATCATAGTGTATTCAAATAATCTTCTAACAATATGCACGCTGCTATCTTGTCCACCACCGCTTTGTCCTGCCTCTGCTTGCGCCGCATGCCTCCGTCTATCATCGCGCGGTGCGCCAGTGTGGAGGTGAAACGCTCGTCAAAAGCAACAAGCGGCATGTCCGGAAACCGCCTCCTGAAGCTCTCCATAAACGGTCTTATGTACTGCATCGACTCGCTTTCCTCGCCGTTGAGTTGCGTCGGGTGGCCTATAACCACCTCATCCACAACATTGTGCGCAAAATAGTCTGCCAGCCATGCCGGAAGCGACGCGGTGTCTATGGTGAGCAGCGGATTGGCAGTCAGCCTCAGCGGGTCTGTCACTGCCAATCCGGTGCGTTTTTTCCCGTAGTCAATAGCAACTATGCGCCCCATTGTCAGTCGGCAAGCTGATAATATTTTTCCTCTTCGCCCAAGCGGTAGTACAACTGGCGGAGCGAGCGCTTGTACTCGAGGTTGTCGGGAGCCATTTCGTAGGCCTTCTCAAAGTACGGCAGAGCCTTGCGGAATGCGTTGTCTATCTCTATTTTGGCTTTCGCGTAGTCTTTGGCGTTCAGGTAAGCCGCATCGTCGTTCAGTTTGTTGCCCATGTCCACAAACACGTAGCCGTAGTTCTCATATATTGCGGCATTGGTCGGGTCCACTTTCAGGGCCTGCTCGTAGGTCGCTATCGCCTCGTCGAATTTCTTCTGCAGGTTGAGTATGCTGCCTTTCGAGATGAAGTACTGCACTTGCGGGTCGGCTGCTATGGCCTTGTCCAGGTAGTCCACTGCCGCATCCATGCTGCCGTTGTTCACCAGGTTGTTGATGCGGTTCTGGATGAACCATGCCTCGGCGGGGAAACGCTGTATGCAGTGGTCAAGAACCTCGTTGGCCTTCACGGAGTCGTTCAGGTCAATATAGCACTGGTAGAGGAACTCGCCTGCCGAAACTGCCTCTATGTCGCCTTCAACCAGCTCGCTGAATATCTTCAGAGCCTCGTCATACATCTGCGCCTGATAGGCCATGCGCCCTGCATAATATTTATAGGTGTAGTAGTTGGTGTCGCGAGGCATGCGCTCCTGCAGTTTCTTGTCCTGCATCATCGCCAAGTCGGGCAGCATAACATACTTATTGAAAGCCTCATATGCCTTGTCATACATCTTTCTTTCGTTCATCTCCACCGCATAATTTATCAGCTCCTGGTGTATGTAGTACTCCACCATGCGCTCTGCTATCTGCTTGCGGGTGCGCGTGTCGTATTTCGGCTTGCCCTTTTTGTCGTAAGTCGGAACCTGCGACAGCGAGTCGGCCACCAGCCAGTAATTGTAGCTTTCCAGCACTGCTTCGCCGCGGAGCACGAAGTCTTTGCCGCCCGTGTTCATCTGCAGTTTCTGCAGTTCGCGTTTGTTCTGCTCGTAGCCTATCAGTCCCGCCAAATACCATGTTTCTGTCTGGTTTTTGGTGGTTTCGTCCTGCAGCGCCTCTTTTATTGCGGTGCGTGCACCTGCAAAATCGGCGTTCTCTGCCAGAGCCAGATTGCGTGCTTTGCGCACATTGGCCTTCTGTGCCATGCAGCCGGTGCCGGCAAGCAGCAGTGCTGCAAAAATCAGAGTCTTTTTCATATCCCTTTGTTTTTTAGTCCTTTATATTATATTATTCTTGCGCCTCTCCTGCATTTTCTGCAGGTTCTTCGCTTGTGTTTTCCGCCGTCTCGCTGCTCTGCTCCTCGTCTTTCGGAACTATGCAGCCGAACATCAGCGTGTCGTTGCGTTTCTGCAGGTCAATCAGTTTGACGCCCTGGGTGGCGCGTCCCTGTACGCGGATTGACGAGATATCCATTCTTATCGCGGTGCCGCTCTTCGTTATTAGCATCAGGTCTTCCGCGTCTGTCACGGCATGCAGGCCCACCAGTTGTCCGGTCTTGTCAGTCAGGTTCATTGTCCTTACACCCTTGCCGCCGCGGTTGGTCACGCGGTAAATAGGCTCGCCCTGCTCGTCGTCAAGAGCCGTGCGCTTGCCGAAGCCCTTCTCCGAAATAACCAGCACGGTCTTGTCTGTATTCTTCTCCACACAAATCATGCCAATTGCGCGGTCCATGCCGTCTTCGTCTATTTTTATTGCTCTCACACCGCTTGCCCCGCGACCCATCGGACGCACGCCTTCCTCGTTGAAGCGCACCACTTTGCCGTTGTAGGAGGCTATCAGCATTTCGCTCTTGCCGTCGGTCAGCGTAACGCCTATCAGCCCGTCGCCTTCGCGGAGTCCAACGGCGTTGATGCCGTTGGCGCGCGGACGGCTGTAGGCTTCCAGAGTCGTCTTCTTCATCAGGCCGTTCTTCGTCGCGAAGATAAGGTAGTGGCTGTTCACGTACTCCGCGTCGTTCAGCCCCTTCACGTTGATGAACGCACGCACCTTGTCCCCCTTCTGCAGGTTTATCATGTTCTGTATCGCGCGGCCCTTCGACTGCTTGTTGCCTTCCGGTATCTCATACACTTTCAGCCAGTAAAGCCGTCCCTGCTCCGTGAAGAACATCATCGTCGAGTGCATCGATGCCTGATGCACGTACTCTATGAAGTCCTCGTCACGGCTGCTGGAGGCCTTGCTCCCTACTCCGCCGCGGCCCTGCTGCCTGAAGTCGGCAAGCGGGGTGCGCTTGATGTAGCCCAGGTGCGAGATGGTTATCACCATGTCGTCGTCGGCGTACATGTCTTCGGGGTTGAACTCCGTGGCCATTTTCACTATCTTGGTCCGGCGCTCGTCCGCATATTTCTCCTTCACCTCCTGCAGCTCCTCGGTTATCAGCTCATAGCGCATTACTTCGCTGGCAAGCAGCTCGTTAAGGTGGGCTATCAGTTTCTCCAGTTCCGCATATTCGTTTTTCAGTTCGTCTATGCGCAGACCTGTCAGCGAGCTCAGCCTCATGTCCACTATGGCCTTCGACTGCAACTCATCCAGGTTGAACCTCTCTTCAAGGTTTTTGCGTGCGTCTGCGGGCGTGCGGCTTGCGCGGATGATGTGCACCACCTCGTCTATGTTGTCCACCGCTATTATCAAGCCCTCCAATATGTGCGCTCTCTCTTCGGCTTTCTTCAGCTCGAAGCGCGTGCGGCGTGTCACCACGTCCATCCTGTGGTCGATGAAGTGACCTATCAGCTGTTTCAGGTTCAGCAGCATAGGCCGCCCGCCGACAAGGGCGATGTTGTTCACCGAGAACGACGACTGCAGGGCCGTGAACTTGTACAGCTTGTTCAGCACCACCTGCGCATTGGCATCTCTCTTCACGTCTATCACTATGCGGATATCGCGCTTCGACAGGTCGCTTATGTCGCTTATGCCTTCTATCTTCTTTTCGCTCACCAGCTCGCCTATGTTCTTCACCAGCTCGCTCTTCACCACGCCGTAAGGCAGCTCGGTGATGACGATTTTCTCCCTGCCGTTTTCCTCGGTCTCTATGTCGGCGTTGCTGCGTATCACTATGCGCCCGCGCCCTGTCTCAAAAGCGTCTCTCACGCCCTGATAGCCGTATATGGTGCCGCCGGTCGGGAAGTCGGGGGCCTTCACATACTCCATCAGCTCATCCACTGTTATGTCGGCTGTCTCGGGGTCGCGCCGCCTGTCTATCTGGTTCTTCACGTATGCCACGCACCCGTCTATCACCTCGCCCAGGTTGTGGGTCGCCATGTTCGTCGCCATGCCCACGGCTATGCCCGTTGCGCCGTTCACCAGCAGGTTCGGGAAGCGGCAGGGCAGCACCACCGGCTCTCTCAGCGAGTCGTCGAAGTTGGGCTGCATGTCCACTGCGTCTTTCTCTATGTCGCGGAGCATCTCCTCTGCCAGCTTGCTCAGGCGGGCCTCCGTGTAACGCATCGCCGCAGCGCCGTCACCGTCCACATTGCCGAAGTTGCCCTGACCGTCCACAAGGCAGTAGCGCATGTTCCACGGCTGTGCCAGACGCACCAGTGTGCCGTATATGCTGCTGTCGCCGTGGGGGTGGTACTTACCCATAACGTCACCCACTATGCGCGCGCTCTTTTTCGTCGGCTTGTCGCTGCTTACGCCAAGTTCGTTCATGCCGTAGAGCACACGACGCTGAACAGGCTTGAAGCCGTCGCGCACATCAGGCAGCGCGCGGCTCACTATCACACTCAGTGAGTAGTCGATATACGAGGACTTCATTTCCTCGTCTATCTTCACAGGAATAATTCTGTCTTGGTCTATCATATCTTTTGTTATTTATATTTTCCTTATATTATAACAGCCTATCCCCCCGGATATCAATTATCAATTATCAATTATCAATTATCAATTGTCAATCGTCAATTCCCACCGGGTACGCAGGCTTCCAGCCTGCGAATACATCCACTCTGAGATTGATGCCCCCACTGCGAAATATCAATTGTCAATGGTCAATCCCCACCGGGTACGCAGGCTTCCAGCCTGCGATTACATCCACTCTGAGATTGCCCCCCACTGCGAAATATCAATTGTCAATCGTCAATCCCCACCGGGTACGCAGGCTTCCAGCCTGCGATTACATCCACTCCGAGATTGACACCCCACTGCGAAATATCAATGGTCAATCCCCCAAAATTACGCTGCAAAGATAATACAAAAATACGGAATTTCCAAATAAAAATCCCGTATTTTGTCATTTTTTTGCGTTTTCCCGCATTTTTGCACTCATTTCGACCCCCTCTCGCCGCCGCTGCCACGTTTCACTCTGCGAAATATTCTGCACTATGCCGCCGTCCACGCCCGCAAGTCCCTTCCTCTCCCCCTCACTCGCATTTTCCATATTTTTCCGCCTCCCTCCTGTCTCACAACGCCTTTCCCCAAGCCTCCTCCCGAGCCTTTCCCCCGCTTTTTAATACTTTTTTACATATTCTCCCCAGCCCCCGTTCCGCTTGTTTCTACCGACACAGTACCGACTCAGTACCGACTCAGTACCGTGTCACGCGCCGTCGTTGCTTTTGTTAAATATTATTAAAAAACGGTCATTCCCGCCCTCAGTCTCTCCTGTCACTGTTTGCGGCTCTCTGCAATGCTCACCGCATATCTGCCTCCGCCGCCCGTCCATGTCGTCAGCTTTGGCAGCACCTCCCCTTCATGCTCTGTCAGCACGTCCTTCAGCTCGCTTATTATCCCCGTCCCCTTGCACTTCACCACTGCCTCTTTCTGCGTCCACAGCCTCGTGAACATCTCGTCCTGACGCTCTGCGCTCCTTATCATCTCCCGCTCGCGCCCGTTCATCACCCGCTCAATCAGGCTGTCATTTGCCGCGCGAACAGACTCCACATCCACCCCGACTACACCTTCGCGCACGCCTTCTTCCGCCACAATATCGCCCCCCATGTCATCCGGCAGCACCACAGCCACGGCTACCGCCTCTCTGCAATGACTGATTGAAAAGTCCGGCAGCCCCCTCAAAAAAGGCTTCCCGTATTCAGTGTACTCGAAATCTGGCAGCACCTCTCCCTGCCACAGCCCCTCCGCTCTCAGCAGCCCGCATAGCAGTTCGCACGCCTTCAGACAGGTCCACTGCCCGAAAACATGCTTGTATTGCAGTGCTTTTTCCCGTCTTTTCTCCCCCACAAGCGGCAGCAGCCGTGCCACGTCCTCCGCACAGCACTCCTCCATCCTGTCAAACAACACCCACTTTACCATTATTTTCTCTTTTTCATGCGCCGTCCTTTGCCCGCCATCGCCGCCTCATCGCTCTCATCTGCAAGCACTTACAGCCTTATGCCGCTGAGCCGCTGGTAGGTCTCTAAAGCAAATTTGTCGGTCATGCCCGAAATCCAGTCCACCACAAGACGCAGGCGGTAATACAGCGGCAGCTCGTCTATCCTGAACTCGAACTCCGCCCCATCCGCCGGGTCATACAGGCCGCACTCGTGGTGCACCAGTTTCACCCCCGAGTCCGACAACATGCGGAAAATGCGCAAGTCCTTCCCCGCATCATGGGGCAGCGCCTTCTCCAGCACCAGGTCCAACAGACCGGACACCACTGACGCGCCCGCCAGCTCCGCTGACACTATTGAAGAGTCGGTAAACAGATTTTTCCTGGCAAACTTGCCCAAAGTCTCCGCCACCATCAGCGGGTCGTCTGCCAGCAGCTCCATGCTGTATGTCCCCCTGTCAATCGCCTCAAGATTACGCATATAGCACGTTATGGCGTGCCTCACAAAAAAGCTTATGAGCGCCACTCTGAAATTGACATCGTACTTCTTCTCGTATGGCGGACGTTTCAGCCCTATCAGTTTTTTCAGCGAGAAGTGCCCCCCCTCCTTCATCTCCGGCGTAAAGCATTTATTGTCAGCGTGTTTCTCAATATATGCATCCGCCCATCCGCAAACATCATCCACAGTTATTTTCCCTATCGACATCCCGTCTTCTATGTCCATGACCGTGTAGCAGATTGTGTCTGCCGCCTCTACCAGGAAAGACAGCGGGTGCCGTTTTACAGAGCCGTCCGCCCTCAGCATGCTGCATTTTTCCGCCACTTGCCTGAACACCTGCTCCTCCGTTGCAAACACACCGTGCTTGTGCTGTCCCACATACCCTTTCTTGTCGCCCGGACCCGCATTCGGGTATTTCATAAAGGCTCCCAACACGGCGAAAGTGAGGTTCAGCCCGTAAAGGTCGCCCAAATACTGCCCCTTTGCCAGAATGCGGAAGCCCTCCGCATTCCCGTCAAACTCCGTGAAATCACGCTTGTGCTCCTCATAAAAGGCGCGGTCCGCATCGTCATATCCCGCTGCATATTTTTCCCACTGTCCGCTTTTGAAATAACTCTTTATCGTGTCTTCCCCGTAATGTCCGAAAGGCGGATTGCCTATGTCGTGCACAAAAGCCGCCGTTTTCAGTACCGCACAAATCTGCTGCTCGAGCAGCATAGCTTTTTCTCT
This sequence comes from Paludibacteraceae bacterium, assembly GCA_017417025.1. Lineage (GTDB taxonomy): Bacteria > Bacteroidota > Bacteroidia > Bacteroidales > Paludibacteraceae > Colicola. The sequence continues at coordinate 14,735 of JAFPZY010000032.1, forward strand.
GCCGTATGCGCCGACAAAGGCGGCGTTCCTGCACAGGCTGCTGCCGAGTGAGACTGCGAGGTTCATCACCTCCAACGAGTGTGTGAGACGTGTATGCACATAGTCGCCGCTCGTCAGCGGGAACACCTGTGTCTTGTCGTGCATGCGCCGTGCCGCCGTGCTGAAAATGACACGCCCGAAGTCGCTGTCAAATTCATTGCGCAAGTCCAGTTCACCTGCGGCCTGCGCCTGTCCCGCCTTGCTCTCCGGCTTCCTGCTCCGCTCATGAGAGAGGTATTTTTCCCAGTCAATTTTATACATATCAAGCCTTTGAATATAATTATTCATGATATTTATGTCGGAAATGACAACTCTATCTGCTAATCAGGTTCATTATACGCTTCCCGAGAGCATAAGTACAAGGGCGGTTTATCAGGATGAAGCGCCCGAATTCGTGCAGAGTGCCGCCCATCTGCAGTTTGAAATCGCGCACGCCGTATTGCACCCCCGGTTCTCCGGCTCCCATCATATCTATCACACTGATATTATGAGCACTACACCACTCCATCATCGCCCATGTGCTCATCACTCCACCGCAGATATACCACTCGTAGGCCATGCTCATTTCTGTCATCACCGGCATAAGCACGCCTCCCGTGATACAGTTGTTTTGTTCTGTAATCAAGACCGTTACGCCTTGCCTCCACGCATGCAAAAAAAAGTTTTGGCTTGGCAACGGACGCTTGACTTTTGTGCGATAAAGCGTTTTGAGGACGGCGTAAAAAGCTCGGACATCGTCTTCAGTCGCGGCCTCGCGCCATGTCTGTCCTTCTGCCAACGTCCGTTTGAGCGCGCGCTGCTTGGAGTCGTGCATACGGGCAAACATGTCGTCTGCAGAGAATACTGGCAAGTGAACATCATAGTGCGGCAGATAAGCAAAACCTGCACAAGAGAATATCTCCTTAAAAGCAGTGTAAGATGCAAAATTGCGTATCTCCACATACACACATCTATATCTTCGACACTCTTCCTTAAGCTTTGACAATAAAGCTGACAAATCTTTCTTCGAAACGTGTTCCTCCACATCAGTTCCTTCAGCAATTTCCACTCCGCCTTGTACAATTCCACGACGACACCACCATGGTCCCATAAGAACAAGCACACAAGTGCAATGGCCGGAGGTGATTCTCAACACTTTCCATTCGTAACATCCTACAAACAGCGCGTATGCCTTATCCGACTGGAACCAATTATTCATTCCCCGAAAATAGAGACTTCAGGAATTATTCCTAAACATGATACAAATCGCACAACAATGTGATTATCCGCTCTGCGGCATGACCATCCCAAAGCGGCGGAATAGTTCCTTTTTTCCAGCCGTCAGCAAACAATCTGTCCAATGCCGGTTTTATGGATTCAGGACGTGTCCCCACCAACTCATTTGTCCCTAACGTACATGTTTCAGGACGTTCAGTATTCTCGCGCAACGTAATACACGGCACCCCCATCATTGTAGTTTCTTCCGTAATTCCTCCCGAATCCGTCACCACCGCCTTGGCACGCTCCACCAGATAGTTGAACTCCAGATAGCCAAGCGGTTCCACAATATGCAGATTGGGGAATAATTGCGTCAGCCGTTCTGCATCCCCCCACAAATTGTAGAATATTCTGGCTGTACGCGGATGAATAGGGAATACTATCGGCAGACCATGTACATTGTTTATAATCTGTTCCATCAATGCCTTAAGATGAACTTCCTCGTCCACATTAGAAGGGCGATGCATTGTCATAACAATGTAAGCACCTTCTTTCAGCGACAGATTATCCCACAAGGAAGGCTTCCGGAAACGGGAACGATGCTGCAACAAAGTATCAATCATAACGTTGCCTACATAAAATATCCGCTGTTGCACACGTTGTGCCGCATAACGGTCCTCCGGCAACGTGTCGTTCTGCCTCCCTGCTTCGGCAATCTGATGCTCTACAGCTCCAATCCTGCGCAGATTACGGTTTGCAACCTCGCTTGTTGTAAAGAAATAATCCGCAAGGCTGTCGGTAACTATACGATTTATCTCTTCAGGCATGGTCATATCCCAACTGCGAATACCCGCCTCTACATGCGCCACTTTTGTATTCATTTTTTTGGCGACAATAGAGCAAGCCATCGTACTGGTCACATCACCTACTACCAATACGAGATCTGTCGGATTAGCAAGCAAATACTTCTCAAACTCCACCAAAATATGCGCAGTCTGTTCTGCCTGCGTGCCGCCGCCGCATCCCAAATTGACATCCGGAACAGGTATGCCCAATTCTTCAAAAAAAGTATCAGACATATTTTTGTCGTAATGCTGCCCAGTATGCACCAGACGATAATGAATATCCCGTCCGTGCTTCTCTGCTGACTGAATAGCCCGCACTAACGGAGCTATCTTCATGAAATTTGGCCTTGCGCCTGCGATAAGAGTAATAATCATAACTGCTTTGCCAAAATGTTATCTATTATTTGCAACACTTCTGCCAATACCTTTTTACTCCGCTCGACAGATACTTTTTCCGAAGTTCTTTTTACGGCATCATCAACATACCGCTTTATTTCCTCTGCAGAACGGCTCTTAAATTCCTTTCCCTGCTCTTGCAGAACAACATCCACCGTCAGAAACTCTTTCCTCGGGAAAAAACTTACAGCTGGAACCCCCAACAAAGCAGCTTCACGAGCAAAAGTCCCGGCACCGGTAAGCATGGCTTTCGTATAATAGCAGACATCCAAACCTGATAAAGGAGAGGACGGATACCAGATATTCGGATAACCTTCTGCCATCTTTTTCTCCTCATCATACCTCGGAAGAAACAGAATATTCTCATTCTTGAACACCTCAAACAACTGAGGGACAATAGTAACAGCATCTTTCGGCACATAGGCTGCTTTCAAATTTTCGGGGCGGATAGTAATGTATTCTTCCCATGGCAACTGCTCTAAAAAATGCTCGTCCACCTTATAATCTGCTATATATATATCCTCCTTGAATCCATCAAACGTTTTAATCTGCTCATCCTTTATATGATATTTCTTTTGAGCTGCCTGATATTTCAGATAAGATGGAAAAATAAAATAACTGCTGAAAAGAAATGTAACAAACTTATGCGTCGTAAAATCATTGTCTGAAAATGTAATTGAAGGTTTGCGCCTCAACCATGCCACAACCGAAGTATAACTACCTCCCAAAGAAAATGCAATGTCAAAAGTGGGGACTTGCAATAATAAATCCATGTACCTCCCCAACAAACCAAAAACTTTTTTGATTCTACTTTTCCCCTTATGATTGCCGATTATCAATGGCTGAATATTATTTTTCCGCAACAGAGGCACAGTCTCCGAAAAATCACGAGCCGTAACAATTATCTCATGCCCTTGCCGCTGCAAATGTCTGTAAATTGGCATTAATACATTTACATGCGGAGTATTAGTTACATCAATCCAGATTTTCATTTTTCACACAATCTTATTTTGTTACAAATGTCTTGATTACTTTAGCGGGAGAGCCGACGGCGACTGTGTACGGGGGGATGTCGCGGGTGACAACACTGCCGGCACCTATTACCGCTCCCTCGCCAATAGTGACACCTGGCATAATAATGCTGCCAATGCCTATATGAGCACCGTCTTTTATATGTATAGGCTTGTATATCAGCTCACAATCCATCACCGGCTTGCCTACTTCATACTGCGACAAATCGCGCTGGTGACACAGCAGCATGCAGCCGCGCGTGACCCACACATTGCGCCCGACAGTAATCAGTTCCGGGGCGGAATGGTCTATGTCCACGGTCGCCGCAATCTTTGAGCCTTTCCCTATTTTCATGCCCGTAAGTTTATACAAGGGCGTGCGCACTTGCGCCGGAAACAGATGCCGCGCCAATGACAGACAGAGGCGGTTGAAGATTCCGCGCGTCACATTGCCTATTGTCCGATGATTGTTTGCCATAGTTATCTGTCTGTATATATGCCGTTTAATATGGTATTACCCCCTCTCTGCGTATTATGCGGCGGACACCTTTGAAGACAATGGTGCAGAACATGTGCCAGGCATAAGAGGGAGCATAGGGCCACACATCGCGGGCATCCTTCGTCCTGCCGAAAAAAGTGTATAACTTCCTGTAAACCACATTCCAACTGCCATGCAAACGCCGTGACTCTTCCTCCGACATCGCGCGGGCGACAGGCTCGCGGCTCAACAAATAAGCAAGAAAACGAGCGCCATGACGCTGCGTCCAACGGGAATCATCATACAGCGGCCACTCTTCCGCCTTCAGACCGAGGCTGCCGACCGCCAGATAGCCAAACAGCCGCCACGGCTGCATAAGCCCCATTTTGCGAAGAACAGGCCGCAGATAAGCCTCCAGCGGCTGCCTCCCCATACGCCCGACCACAGCATGCACCAGCAGGACGACATCACAAATCTGCTTCATTCCTCCTGTCTCCGTAACACAATGGTCCCAAGCATGATAGAAAGTGAATAGCACATTGAAACGGTCCTCAGGGACGGCAATCTCCATGTCCTCGGCTATCACCTTGCGCGCGGACTGCGGAGTGACAGCCGCGTCCTCAAGCGGGAAATAGGTGCGTATATCGCGCGGGTGGTCAAGTTTGACGGAGGTGCGGTGCATCTCCACCAAAGCCCCCTCGGGGAGGGTGAAATTGTAGTGCTTGAGTTCCTCCAGTTCGTCCTCGTGGTGCCCGGCATCGGGAAACGCGTCCCGCAGCAAAGCCGCAGCCTTATGATACTGCGAAGGCCCCACATACACATCCAGATCTCCCCACACACGCAGATAGGGCTGCGGATAAAGCACTGACAAGCCGAACCCCTTGAGGCAGACGGGGAATACGCCGCCCTGCTCCAGTGCTGACCACGTGCGGCGGAGGACAGACAGCAGTTTCTGCTGCTCAAGCATATTGGACATGCAGATTTGCTTCAGCTGAAGTTTCTGTTTGTCTGTCAGACGTGACATGAGCAAAGGCTGCTTGAGCATCTGGTTGAAGACCAGCGGAGCCGTCCCCTGCCGCAAAGAAAGGGCTATAACGTCCGACAAATCCTCCGGCAGCACGTCAGGAAGAACAGGCTCAGAGCCCCATATTGCAGCACGCAACAGGGAGAAATAAAGAGTCTGCGAGATGTTCTTTTCCATGTCCTTTTTGCCAATTATATCTAAATCGCGGCAAAGATAATACTTTTTCTGCAAATATGCAAATAAAAAACACAAAATCAGTGTTCTCACAGGGAGAGACCCGCTGCCGATAGTGTCTCGATAGTGTCTCGTCAGTCTGATTTGCCCATATAGGGGGAGACTAGACCGGATAAATTCAAGAATCCAACAGGCACTTTCACGGGCACCGCAAGAGCGAGACGAGGCGCGAAAGGGTGCTGACACACCAGTGCGCCGTTGTTTGCGCCTCATCATCCATTAGCGGATTGTACTCGACAAAGTCGAAAGAGCGCATTGACGGCAGTGACGGCAGCGCGGCAATAAAGTCATCCAAATGGCTCTGTGTAAGGCCCTGAGGCACTCTGGTGCCCGTTGCTGCGACAACAGACGGGTCCATGCCGTCGATGTCGAAACTCAGATGAAGCGAAGAGAGTTTTAGCTCCTCCATCTGCCTGCGTATATTCTGCATCACCGCCGCCATGCCGTGCTCACGGACAAAGGCGGATGAATAAACGTGGTCGCTGATATTGAGAGAGTTAATAATCTGTTTTTCTCCATCGTCGAGGTCGCGTGCGCCGACCCAGAATACATTCTCCGGTTTGAGCCTGACCGTGGCGATGTCGTTCAGCCCTGAGGCACACAGCCCCATCAGTGCCGCAAGCGGCATGCCGTGCGCATTGGCTGACGGAGAGGACTTCTCGGTGTTGATGTCGCCGTGCGCGTCAAACCAGACGACTGCGACATCCTCTGTGCGCTGCAGTATGCCGGCTATGCTGCCAAGAGCGATGGAGTGGTCGCCGCCAATGACGACCAACGGCCTGTCATTTTGCATCTCTTCCGCGACTGTATCACGCAGCAAACGGCTCATTTCCAGCACCGTATCATAGTTTTTCACCTGCTGTTTTTGCTCGTCTGTCAGCGGCAGCATCTCAGAGTTGAAGTGCAGGAACCGCCAGTCAGACTTGTCAAGTCCGAGCATTTCGCACAATATTCCCGGTGCAAGTTGCGCCCCTTCGCGGTTGCACCCCGACCGGAAAGGCAAACCTATGTATTTTGGAGTCGTCATAAACATAATATTTTAATAAGAAACATACTACTGAAAACATGAAATCTGATGTTCCATGTCATCGTATATTCTTTTTGTCTCATTATCAGGGAGTCCGACTTCTGCCGCCAAAGCAAGGACATCTGCACGCGATGGCAGCGGATTGTCATTGACAGAAGTGGTATGGCAATCCCCCTTCATGCCACAAGGGAGCAGGTCGTATGCAGGTGAAAAAGCCCAACCTTTATTATAAATAAAGGCAAAGTTTTTAGCATGGTCGTCATGGTTGCCGATTAGGACATTGAAACACATTAGACGATAAATCTTCCACAAATCCTCCATCGAATGTGACAGTTTGGTAGACAACTGAAAGAGGTGGAAGTAATCAATACTCGGAATTGTATAATCGGCTTGCAACAAACCAGCCGCACTGACCACGTGTAGTCTGTTATCCCCCTGTCTGTCAAAGCGTTTAACGCCGAACCATTTATTTTCGAACAGCCGTGTTTCGGGCATCTCAATGCCGCATTGTTTAGCCAATAGGGAATAGCGGTACTCCTCACGCCCAATGTCTTTTCTGTCACCTTTGGCGCGGAATTTGACAAGCCATTCACCATCGTCTTGTGTAATAAAGATTTTAGGTCGTGCCCCGCCAGGAGAACCGCCGCGCTGAACAAGTTCCTCTATATGTTCACCCGTATAAGTATCATCTGATAAGACTGCCTCCATTTCAGCCGCAAGCTTCTCAAGACGCAGATATTCAAATGAATATCTTACACTCTCATCGGGGCGATACTCCAATGCCCCACGCCCGTTGCTCCCCACAAGGCATAGTTGCTGCAATATTGTCAGATTAGAACTGTTGATACCCTGCTGCGCAAAATAACGATGCAAAACGAGCCTGCCCCACCCGTCCGGCAGGCTATCCGCGAACACGCCGAAATTGCCGTCAAAGGGGTGATAATGAGCGACTTTTACGCCTTGCGTCAATGGCAATTCAAACGGCGAAATACTGAAGCCGTTCTGCAGCCAGTCTGTAGAATATTCAAACGCACAAGTCTGCGGTCTGGATGGTGTGAGAGCAAGTCTTCCAACCAGCCGGCCATGCATCCGGACCTCTATCTGCTGAATATTAATCATTTCTTACGCGTTGCTTGGTAGTTGTGCTTTGCAACATATCATCCAGTGTCGCCCATTGCCGCTGTGTAAAAACATTCCTGAAATCCTCCAAACAGCCCAAGACAAAAGCAACCTGCAGCAATCCGCGCAGCGATATTTGCCCTTTCTGCTCAAAATGCCGGTAGGTGGAGAGCGGGAGATCCGCCTTTTTCGCCAAATCCGCCTGTGTTATACGCTGCTCCAAGCGACGCTGTTTGACCCGTGCCGCCATGTCATTAGCGACAGAAAACGGGGTTGTCAGGATATTTTTCATAAACACATTCTATTTCCGCGACAAAGGTAATACTTTTGCGGAACATGCGCAAGGATAAGTGACAATATTTTGTTAATTATGCACAAAAAAGCGGATAAGTAACAATATTTTAGTAGTTATTGATTTCTGCCCACAACTCCTACTTCCTGTTTTGAAAACTATTTATTCTGTCGTCTATTATTTTGCCGTTGTGTATATTGACTGCCCGCTTTAATGTGTCACCCAAATCTCCCTCTACTATCTCATCCAAGAAACGAACAACTTCCTGACTTATTGCTTCCGATGTCGATTTATAGAACAATGACGGAGTATGATCCACAACATAATGGGTAATACCATCAACCTGATATACAGGATTCTCTATTGTTGTCGGGATACTTGTTTCCACACCGCCATGACGGTCACAACTCAAGTCTATAATAAGCGCTCCTTTCTTCATACGCTTAAGATCTTCCCTGTATACAATATGGTCTTTACGAGAGGTATCCCATAAGATTGCATTGATTACGACATCATATCTGCCTATTTCCTTGCGAAACAGTTGTTCCATTTTACGGTCATACACAACAACCTCCGCCCCCATATAGTTCAATGTGCGAATTGCACCGCGAGCAGTATTGCCACGACCTAACACAGCCACTTTTGTCTGATTCGGAAACACACCATGCAAAAGATAAGCATGACACAGAGCTGCTTCTCCTGCTATTTCATTGTTTTTCCAGAACGTATGCCGCCCCATTTCATACATGTCTTCCCATGCGATGCCTGTAAGCCGGTTGTTTATTATTTTATCCGTTATATCACGATTCTGCACGGCATGAATCCACCCGAAAATAACTTGGTCGTGCAACGAATCCAAATAATCAGCATCACCTATTTTAGGATCACAAATAACATTTTTCTTTAACACTTCCTCACGCGGACAGACATGAATACCCGCCTGACGATAATCATCATCAGTATAATTAAGCACATCGCCATAACCCTGTTCGACGTAAAGACATTCCGTGTGTTTTACTTGCAACACATGTGGCGGAATGATTGCCCGACGACGTTCATTTTCCTTGTGACTGATAGGGAAACCTATTGTATTCATAGTTACACTCAATTTAGACACTCAACAGTAAATGTATCATTTACTATCGCAAATTCGCCGCAAAGATAACACAATTTGCTTAATTTGGCAAACTTTTTAGAGAAAAATTTCTTGATTACTCTTATAAATTGTCTCCTCCGTCACAAAATATTATCTGACCAATAATAGAATTACCCCTGTTGTCAAGCAAGAACTGCACTAATTCTGCCACTTCTTCAGGCAAAACAAATCTTTTAGAAGCTGTTTGGCTATTATATGCGTTTAATGTAATATCTGTTTCGTTTATTCCAATTGGCAACATTCCTACACCTATTGCGTTTATATATATGCCATTAGCCATGTATTTTTTAGCAAGAGCCATAGTTATTCCATTAACTGTGTATTTTGAAAGATGATATGGTTTGGGCTCTAAAAGGGCTGAACTGCGGGATGATATATTGACTATCTTACCTTGGATATTATTATACTTAAAATACTCACACACAGCCTCTGACACAAAGAACAACGACCTAACATTAAGATCAAATGTCTTATCAAAAATCTCTGTTGAATTACCACCTATATCATCTGCGCTATCACTCACAAAAGCAGCATTATTAATCCAAGCATCTATCCTGTTTTGTGGAGTCTGTTCACAAATCTTTTTAAGATGCCCATTTATATCTGTGATATTATTCAAGTTCCAAACATAACCAAATAATCTATCAGAGTTTTCTTTTTCAAGAGCTTCATTTATGTGCTTCTCACTACTGCTAATCATAATTACAGTTGCACCAGAAGTCAATAGTCGATGTGTTATATATGAGCCTAATCCAACTGCTCCACCGGTCACAACACAAACCTTGTCTAATAACTCCTGATTTGCGGGTAACTGACTTATAGTTACAGTCATCACCCCACCTTTGTCTAAATATTTCAAAAAACGCAAAAGCGATATTATTTTACGTAAAATCTTTTTCATTTCCTATCTATTTTTTGTTTTGCAATATATTGAAGCACTTCATCTGTTATATCACCTAAAGCAGGGCTGCCTGCTACCTGAACAGAACCTCCCCACGACAGATTTGTTTCAATTATCAGAGGCTCGTCATCTGCATTCAAGGTTACATCCCAAGCCACCAATTTTGACACTTGACTCACTCTAAAAGCCATTGCCTTGACCAGATCAATACATTTATGATAGTTGGGAAGTTGGCAATCTGCAAACACCTGTCCGTTGGGGTGTTGTTTATACATTGTTAAATTACCATCAAAAGCCAGTTCTCTTAATCTACCATCAGACATAATACCACAGACTAATCCTCCACGATGCAAATGATTGGTTAAAGCTTCTTTGCCACCCATAATGACCACCTGTGAAACAACATGCACTTCCCCTTGAAACAGAAGTGTTACTATTCTCATTGTATTCACACAAGTAGCATTAAACTGACTTAATGATTTACTTTGCTCTACAAAATCCTGCACTACAAATGAACGCGGTATTTGCAAAATGGATTTTAATACTTCTTCTTTTTCTATTTTACCATTCCAAACTGATATTCCGGCACCAGCACAAGTACCTAATGAGGGTTTTAGAATAATCTTACCAGCCTGTTTACAAGCTGTCATTGCCTGTTCCAAAGAGATTACTTTATATTGATTATCCAATAACACATCTCCAATACGGCGACATATAGTTTTAGGCTGTGGCGCATCATTTAACAACAAGTCGTACAAGTTCTTGTCATCTAAGGCTTGTGCTGCAACAGCATTATTGAAAAATCTATCCACAACGCAATAGTAATAACTATCAGGTACAAAATGTGTTAAGTTTGAACCAAAAACATTGACCTTATTATATATATCATACCATCTTATGTCCCAGCTATAGCGTGCCAAACAACTATTAAGATATGGCTGCCAATATGCAATTATTTCCGATTTCTGCTCGTTTGATATCGGACTACCATTTGCCAATCCTTTCAACAAGTCGCGCCTGCCATCTTTGTATCTACCAGATACTTTTTCCGGGTCTAAAAGCCGATGTAATTTCTTAAGAACATTCATATATTAAGAAATTTAGATTAATTATATTAGTTAGTAAAGGATAAATCACAAATCATAGTCAGTAGTTGACATGTTTAAGCAATGCTTTTTTCAAGCCCCCATTAGTTTCTTGATTTATAGACACTTCCATATTATCATTACCTTCAATAAACATAGGTCCTTGAGGAGTAATAGCAATATCCCACCCTATGACCACAATGTTGTGCAAATGTTTATGCAGGTCACAGGCTTGTTGCAGAGCTTCTTGGAAGAATGGCAAATCATAACCATCAAACTCAACTAAAGTGTCGGGGTGGCAAGTCACTTTGGTACCAAAGCCGTGTTTGTAAAAACCATATTTATGAAGTTTGCCAGTAGCCATATCAATACCTATAGCAAGACCACCTTGCGCCCAGTTGTCAACCACATTACCATGGGCACCAACACGCAACACCGCTGACAGTGGTACTGCCTGCTGTTGCTCAGCGTCATAGACTGTGATAAGCCGAAGAGTGTTTATGGACTTATCATACAATCTACTAATTTGGTCATGCTGAATGACTAAAGTCTGAACTAAATAATTTTCTTGTTTCAGAATCTTTACCAAAAACGATTGTGCTTCATCACTACTCAATTTTTCATTATTTATGATGCAGCCATCGTTTTCTACTCTTATCTTAAATATGCCCCTGCCACACTGACCCGCGAATGGTTTCGCAAAATACCCCCCCCCCCCGTATTCGCCACCATATCCGCAGCGAAAGATTCTATTACAGATGAGGTTTTCCCCCCGGTGCTAAACAAGATTTGTGGTGTTGTAAAATGCCAAAGAGACAGCAATTGGGCAAACAGCGATTTGTCACGAAGGATGCAAGTATAATCCTGCTCTGCAAGCATAGTGTTTCTCACAGACATCTTCCAAAGAAACTCATTATCATCAAAAAAGTCGGTTTGATTACGGAAGTCCTTTATATCAAAGCCATAGGAAAAATAGTGCCACTCAATAGAGCCATAACGGAATATATGCAACAGCAATTCAAAAAATATGCGCAATCTCGACTTTTGCTTCATCTCTGGATAATAAGATGGTGATAACCAAAAACGAGAAGCAAACAACTTGAATGGCAACGTGATACGCCTTTTCATTACAGACAGACCACGCAAAAGGACAATAGACTTATAATACTTTGCATTCATAAATTATTTATTTATATTCATACTCGCTGACACAATAGTCCTCCTTGCCAGATGGCATTGTGGGGATGGAGTCCACAAACTCCAAAGAAACTTTGGAACCGACAAAGTGGTTTTCAAAATTGGTGACACAATAAGCAAACTGTTCCTGCGGTTCCGCCGGATTCTTGAGTTTGAGCAATATGCGGATGTCGCCTTCCTTGTCCTGACGTATCTGGAAACGGTCAATCTTGTTATATATTACGCAGTTCGCCTCATTATGATAATCATTATCCCTATATAACATAATAGGCAACATTGTAGGTGAAATTGGGACACCCTGTTTATTATACAGAAGTTTGCCTGCACGCCCGATTACCTGCCCTAACAAACGCGACTGCCTGCCGCAGGGACATTTGTCCTGCTTTATATACGCCATATCACCAACTGTATAGCGTATAAACGGAAAGACGTAATTGCCTAAATCTGTCGCCAAGACATGACCTATTTGCCCGTCCGGAAGGACATGACCATCTTTGTCTGCTATTTCCAAAACACAGCGTTCTTCGGCAATATGCATGCCGTCGTGTAGCGGACATTCGTGTGCATCCAAGCCACCATCACCACAGCCGTATTCATCCATAACACGACACTTGAAAACGCGCTCAAGAGTCTCGCGATATTCGGGCATAAGAATCTCGCCTGTGGTCATCACCAACCTAACAGGACAAACAGGCAACTTGTTCTTCTCAATATAGCGTGCAAAGATGACAAGAGATGACCCATAGCCACGCACACCTTTCGGCTTGTATTTCATAAACGCCTCATAATGAGCCTGCATAGCAGCATCGTCCACCTCTGCACTGCTGCGTTTCATATTGCGCATGAGAACAACATCAAAGATGTCTTTTGCCGTCCAAAGTTTGCGCTTGTTCACAAGCGAATTACCGCCCAAAGTGAAAAGACGCTCACCAACATGAAAGCCCGACCACTCCCAAGCGCGGAAAGATGAAGCCCACTGCATATTCCAGGTCGGAATGTCTTTCATAAACTTCAGCGGCGTGCCTGTACTGCCCCCTGTGCTGCCTTTTTGATAATGGCGTTTGTTTGCATCAAGGCTGATGAGGTCATTATAATTATCACGCACCATCTGCTTTGTAAGAACCGGAAGTTTCTGAAGGTCCTCACGGCATTGTATGTCCGCAGGCTTGAGATTCAATCGGTTAAACAACTTTGTGTAATAAGGTACATTGTCGTAACAATGCTGTATCAAGGCTTGCAGCCGCTGGTTCTGCACATTGCGGAGCTGCTGCTCGGTTGCCATGTCAAGACGTGTCATAAAACGCCATTCACGACTCAAGCCGCGATGCATGACAAGGTCTGCAAGAGGCATTAGAAAATATTTATCAACAAATGGATATAAAAGCATAATGATTACTATTATTTAAGAGACCTTTGATAGATTCCGCAACAGGCAGCAAAATTTGCAATCTAAATATTTCGGAGAGATTGTCCATACCAGTTAATAATTTTTTTAGCGGTGAGGCCTATTGTCAAGCCATCAGCAAGAATGCGGTCGCGACCTTTAGTCCGTTGCCCGAAAGCCAATGCACGGCTAAGACATTCAGCAAGGACCGCGGCATTTTCCTCTGCATAAAGGGTATGAGTGTGGGGATTGGTGACTGGATGAGGAGTCTTTGCCACAAAACAGCCTTCCAGATTTTCCAACCGTTCATTCACATCTCCGACATCAGTAGTTACAATCGGACAATTACATGCCATCGCCTCTTTGATGACATTGGGGCTACCCTCCGACCAAGAGGTAAGCAACAGACAATCAGCAGCATTCATATACAGAGCCACTTCCTGCGGAGTCTTGTTATAAACAGGAACTAACTGAATGTCTGCATGTGAGGGCAATTTTGAGTTCAGATGCTGTATTGCCAACCGCGCCAACGGCCAGTTTTTTTCAAGGCGCTCAGGATTAGAACACCAAACCACATACTTTTTACCAGACTCAAAGCCAACCTCCTTACGTGAATTTTGATAGTCCTGCGGATAAAAGATGTCTAGATTAACGCCATTCGGGATAACCGGCAAAGCAATACCAAGTTGGTCTGATGTGCGCTTTGATTTTGTAAGAGTCGCATCCCATAAATGCCGTATGCCCCAGCGGACACGCCTCCATTTGGCACTATGAGTCGGGAAACTGCCAAGAATAGAAACCACTATCTTAGGACGATGAAACATGAACAATGTTGCCAACGAAGCCACAAAACCGCAAGTTGAATATTGGGCATGAACAATATCAGGCCTTTCACGCCTTACCAACTCCCGCACCTTAAATATTGCGCGTGCATAGGCAAGCCACCCGTGACCCACTACAGGAAAAAGCATCATATCAAGCCCTTCTCCCTGCAAAGACTCATATTGCGAGCGGACAAAAGAACTTACGGTGCCCACCTTTTTGTTACCTGATGCTATAAAGAGGACTTTCATCTTTTTATACTATTATAAATCTGCTCCAATTGCCGAATATGGTTTTCGATGGAGAACTTTGCACGAACCTCTTTGGCAATTTTCTCGCATCGCAAATGCACTTTGTCAGGATGCTTCCGCAGGTCATCAATCAAAGCGGCCATTTTGTCCGCACAATCTTCAGCATCATTAGAGCGGTACAATGTTGCCCAAGCACCGTCATTAGTAATCTCGCGCATCACTTCCCAGTCATTGACAATGACCGGCAAGCCTGCAGCCATAGCCTCCACGACTGCGATACCAAAAGTGTCATTTTCAGTACTATAGACAAAACCATCCATTGTCTTCAAAATAGCAGGGACATCCCCTCTTCCACCCAAGAAATGCACATTGACCCGCTCTGTCTGCCGAACTGAATTCTCATCATCATATACATCAAAACCCAAAATCCCTCTTTTAGCACAAAATTCCACACACTCATTATATCTCTTACTCTCTTTTTCTACTTTTCTTCCAATAAAATAAAAATTCAACGATTCCACCAAACTGTCTTTTATTTTTGATAAAGCTGAACATATTATCAGCGGTGTTCTGCCAGATTGAAAATTTCCAACAGTACATAGTCTAAATCCATCTTCTGAAACACATGACGGACGAAGCATTTTATTATTTAACTTTTGGAAATCAATCCCATTATAAACGACACAGAGGTTATTAATTCCGACTCCTAACAATCTCCGTTTATAATAAGATGCAACCTCTTGACTAACACATATCAACTTTTTACTAAATAAATTAATAATTTGTAAAGAGAAAAAACTTAATGAATCAAAATGACCATGAAATGTTGTAACAAGTGAAGCACGTGTACCAATGGACGCAAAAATGCCAATTATCGCATTAGATGGAGTTTGAGCATGCAAAATATCTATTTCCTCTGATTTTATAAGATTTCGAAGTTGCCATATATATTTAAATACACTTGACTGACGGGGAAGTTTCACCAAACGAGCATTTGTTCTTTTATAAGCTTCCGAATAACTACCTTCTTTTCGATAAATACACAATGCATCTAATGAAGTCATTTGACAATTATTCAATACGTCCAAAACAAGAGATTCCGTACCACCTATATTCAATGCTCCTAAAAAGAAAGCTACTTTCATAAATCTCTCTCAAAAATTAAATATTATCATAATAATAACCTACTTTTAGTTTCTTGACAAAATCATCCACTCGTAATACATTGCCATTATATTTAAAAAAGTCTTCTCCGGAGACGAACTCAAAATGATCAACATCATAAATTATTTTGCCTCCGACATGATTGACCTCACATTGATGAGCTGCCCAGCAGCCAAACAAGGATTGCATTTCTGTTACATAATAATCGCCATGCTTATCTATAAGGACATCCAAAGATAAAGAATCAAACTTCTCCTTTTCCGAAATTTCTTTTATTAATTGTAATAACTCGATTGGTGGCATACCGTATTCCATTTTTTCACAACTACCATGTCCATTTTCCAGAGGTCGCATATAACCCGCATAAGTATCGCCAAGTTTTATTATTCTCCACTCTGTTAAAATATCTACATATTCCTGAATTATTACATAATGCCTCTGGCTCATCCCAAATTTCGGAACAGGAAAAAAGCCTGCAACTTTCGTCCATGGCAAATGCCCAAATGCCAAACGTGAATGAAAACGCCCAAAAATTGAATTGACTATTTGTTGTGCTTTTCTTTGGAAATGCACCACAGTTACTCCTGTTCCAGAAGAACCTCCATTTGTTTTAAATACAATTGGATATGATGTATGTTTACAAAAGTCCAATGCTTTTCTCTTTGAATAAAAAACATGAGTTTTAGGCGTTCTAACCCCATGTGTTTCAAAAAAGTACGAATACATGCGCTTATTCTCGTACAAAAATAATTCATGCCATGAAGGATAAATCGGAATATGTAAGTATTTGTTTATTACCCAAAGACGTTCATTATACATTTCCTTATATTCAGCAATATTGGCTTTTTCCCGAACCAAAACTCCATCGACCTTAGATGTCCGTATCTGTTCAATCCAATCATCTGAAAATAAATCTAATATCACATATTCAACTCCACATGTTTCACAAGCATGTGCATAACTTTCAACCAAATCATCTATTTCAGGATAACTTTTTAAAATTCCTAATTTCATATCTTTTAACTTAATTTGTTTATTCTATCATGCCACGGCCGGCGAGTTTGAACCAGGCCCAGACTACCCAGGCGACCAACATAAGCACATTCCAGTATGTGAACCAGCGGCGGAAACGCAGCCGGGTGCATCGGGCGACTCCATAAGCGGCAAACAACAGCTCAATGACATACGCCGGCAGGTGGAAACGGTCGGCATGTATGAAAGCAGACTGCACCAATACAAGCAAATACGCAATCAGGAACGCACCAATCAGGATATTGTTGCGCCAACCAGTGTCAGGGTCTTGATTTATAAGGAGGAGGACTATTGCAAGAATACAGAAAAAGGACATTATATTCTTTGCCACATAACCCGCATGCTGGAGTCGGTGGTTCTCCTGATTAGGGGTCTCAACCATAGTGGGAAAAGGTATTGTGAAAATCATAGGAGCGAGAACACCCTTTGTTGCATATTGAGCAAATGATTGGGTGCGTTTAATTTCTGTCATTCGGTTACTTTGGTTAGAGTCACGCAGATTCCAATAGCGGTCTATCTCGCTGGCGATACGTCCGCCGAGGAAGAGGCTGGAGCCGGCAAGAAAGACGATGAGCAAGAACCAGCGCCTGCCGAGGTTGGCGACACGCTTACTTGACAAGACAAGTGCCATAGCCATGGCTCCTACGGCAGTAGCCCCCAAGACGGTGCGGAAAGTGAAGAGAGAGAGGGCAAGCAGAAAGACGGGAGCCACATCCCAAAAGCGGAATTCACGGGAGCGGAGCAGGTTGTCGGCACGCTCAAGGAAAAGGACGAGCATAAAAATCATCTCTGTCTCTTTGAGGTGCATGCCGCTGTAGATGATAAAGTGCGGCTCAAGCATGAGGAAGACGCCCGCCATGCGTCCGACATGCTCGCCGAAGTTGCGGCTGCCGAGCCTGTAAAGCAGGACACATGTAAAAGAACTCCAGAGAGCCTTGAGGAGACGGGCTGCTATAATACTGTCGCCCGTGAGCCAATAAACAAAGCCGAGATACATGGGATAGCCGGCATCAGAGACACCATTGGAGAGGACAAACTTGTAGTCCCAATAGACGCTGAAACGCCCCTCGCGGATACAATCAGCCATCCACTTGGCTTCCTCACCATACTCGAAAGCGTCCGCCGCCTGAAACATGAAGGGGCGGCCGGTCATAGTATCGAAAAACCAGTAGAGGAAAAAGACAGCTATGACACGAATGACCAGAGCTGTGGAGAAAAGGCTTTTCTCAAAGCGACGGACACCAAAGCCAAGCCATGTTCTGGTGTAATAATTGATGCCGTAAAAAAAGCCGAAAACCCCGACAATACCAAAGAGCCACCAATACCAGTGCATGGCATATTCACTGAACATGAAACTGACCACCAGCAAGGCAATAATATAGACAACCACCGGTGTTTGAGTGAATTTGTCAAGATAATATAGGTTCTGATATTCAGGTGTCATAAAAAACAGCCTGCAAAGATACGGAAAAAAAACGAATGTGACAAATAAAAAACGACAAATATAAAAAAAAGTATTGAGGAACATAAAAAAGACAACAAAAAGAACATAAAAAAGAGAGCACAAAAAGACATAAAGAAGGACACAAGAAGACATAAAGGAGGACACAAGAAGACATAAAGAAGGACACAAAAAAAACATAAAAGGGGCATGGTTTTGATACGGCGTGAGACGGTAGTGATACGGTAGTGTGACGGTAGAAAGCAGCGCGGAAAAAGACAACAGTCTGCGAAGTTCTGCGAGAGTATTAAGAGTACTGCGAGAGGCTGAGAGTACTGCGAGAGTATTGAGAGTACTGCGAAAGTATTGAGAGTACTGCGAAAGTATTGAGAGTACTGCGAGAGTATTGAGAGCACTGCGAGAGGCTGAGAGGGGACTACTAATGTACTGCACAAGAACTGAGAGAGGCTGCGAGGGGCTGTGAGGGTACTGCGAGGGTAGAAACAAGCGGAAAGGAGGCCGTATATATTTTTATAAAATAAAAATAGTGGCAGCAGGGAGAGTTTCGCTGGCAGAGACTGGGGGCACAGGCAGAGATGTGGGGTGGCGCTGATGGGGATAATATTGCAGACGAGCAGACTGAGCTCCTGATGGCACGCAAGTTGTACTCTTTTGCGGGGAAAAAGAATAAAAAATCCGAGCAGGTGCAGAATACTTGGCAGACGAGCAGACTGAGCTCCTGATGGCACGCAAGCTGTGCTCTTTTGCGGGGAAAAAGAATAAAAAATCCGAGCAGGTGCAGAATACTTGGCAGACGAGCAGGCGGCGACAACGACGACATGCGGATGATGATTTTCGCGGGAAGAAAAAGCGAGTTTGGGGAAAAATGAAAAAATGAGCGAAAAGACGGAGGCAAAAGGCAACTCAAAATGAGACAATTATGAAAAGGCGGCAAAAAAATTGAAGAAAAAAGAGGAAAAAATTTGGAAAAAGCGGTTTTTTGCATTATCTTTGCATGTGAAAAAAGAAAGAGGAGACAACAAGGGGGAGAACTATAGCAAAGATGACAACAAAGATGGCGACAAAGATGGCGGCACAGATGGCGACGCAGATGGCGGCATAGATGGTGGCATAGATGGTGGCACAGATGGTGGCACAGATGTGGTAAAGATGGAGATAAGAAAGGCGGCAAGAATGGCAGCAAAGATGACGGCAAGAAAGGCGGCAAGGATAGCGGCAATGGCGGCGGCAATGGTGCTGATGACGGCGACTGTGCAGGGACAGGTGCTGTATGAGATATGGGGGAACAGCAGCCATGCAAAATCGTATCTGCTCGGGACTAACAGACTGACAGACATGACTTTTCTTGACACAGTGCCCAACGTATTCAAGATGTATGCACGCTGCGACAAAGTGATAACCGAGTTTGCGATACAGGACTACGAAGCCATAGCCGCTCTGCGGACAGCGGCCATACTGCCGGACTCGGTGGTGCTGGAGAACTTCTACGAGCCCCAGACCTACAAGGACATAGACGAAGCACTGCAGCTGACAGTAGGCATGGGCATGGACAAACTATGCAGAATGAAGCCTTCGTATCTAACCGAGATGTACAGAACCGAACTGCTGAAGAAATGGGCGGGCTATGACGAAAAAAGGTCGATGGAGACATTCTTCGAACAAGCCGCCATACAGCAAGGCAAACCTGTTTACGGCTTGGACGACACGGGCGAGACGATGTACATACAGTTTGACCGCGAGCCTTTCCACTGGCAGTGCAAAGAACTTGAGAAAGCAGTGCGGTATCCGGAGCGGGAAGTGAGGCAGGAAAAAGCCCTGCGGGAGCTGTACAGAGACGGCCGGCTGAACGACATGGCCTACCAAGTGTCGGGGCCGGACAACAACACGACCATCTCGTACTCAGACTACCAGATATACTGCCGACGCAACACCGAATGGGTGAAACGGCTGAAGAGTTACTTGAAAGACGGGAACTGTTTCATAACGCTGAATGCCATATACTTAGGTGGCGACGAGGGGCTGATAGCACAACTGAAAGCGGCAGGCTACAGGGTGAGAGCTGTGAACAGGAGAGGGGGATGATTGATAGTTGATAATTGATATTCCGCAGGCTGGAAGCCTGCGTACCTGATGGGAATTGATAATTGATAGTTGATAGCCGCAGGCTGGAAGCCTGCGTACCCAGAGCCCCAGTGGAAACGTTGATACACCTTATATATATATAATATAAAACAAAGTAATTGAACAAAGTGTTTAATAAGATATGAAAAAGAGTCTGATAGTGCTGATGACCGTGCTTGCGGCAGCAGGCTGCGTGTCGAAAGAACAAATGCCGCATGAGACGGCAGTGAGAACCCCGATAATGCCGATAAGATACACAGGCGCGAACATGGAGGCCGTTCTGACCGACTATGTCCCGTGGATAGACAGCAAAACAGAGCCGACCATAGTGACCGACGAGCACTACAGCGCCGTCCTGACAAAACACGGCCAATGCGCAGAACTGACAGGCGACAACACATTGTCGTACATCAATGTGCGCGCCGACGGACAACAATGGGACGTAGCAGTGCTGCCGAGCCTGCCTGCCAAACAAGGACTGAGCACAACCTCGTTCAGCGGCAACACCGTTGAAGTGGCAATATACGGACAGGATGCGACAAAAATGACAATATGCGCATTCGCGGACAACACAGCCCTGCCACAAGAAAACATAACAGCCGGCGAAGACGGGAGGAGCTGGCAGATACGCCTTCCCGAAGGAGGCATGGAAGGACGGCACTTCCTGCGCGTTTATGCCGCGACAGAGGACAACCTGTACAACGACCTGCTTGTGCCTCTGCATGACGGGAAGCCGGTAACTGACACCAACGAACTGAACCGGCATGACGACCAGAGCCAGGTGCTGTACTCTGTATTAGTGGACCGCTTCTTCAACGGGAACAAGAACAACGACTGGAAACTGAACTCTCCTGAAGTGCTTGACATAGTTGACTATCAGGGCGGCGACCTTGCCGGCATAACCCAAAAGATAAGAGAAGGCTTCTTTGACGAACTCGGAGTGACGACCCTGTGGATAAGCCCGATAACCCAGAACCCGTGGGACGCATGGGGCTGCTACAGGTTCCAAGAAACAGACAGCGGCAGATACAACAACAAATATGACCAGACCAAAGCCTACACCAAATTCACAGGCTACCACGGCTATTGGCCGCTGTTCGTGACCTCGACGGACAAGAGGTTCGGCACGGACGAGGAACTGCGGACACTGCTAAAGACCGCGCACGCCCACCGGATGAACGTAGTACTGGACTACGTAGCCAACCATATTCACATAGAGTCACCGACGCTGCGCGAACACCCCGACTGGCATACAGACTCGCTTCTGCCCGACGGCAGGCGCAACTTCGAGCTCTGGGACGAGGCACGCCTGACAACATGGTTTGACGTACACATCCCCACCCTTGACCTCGAGAGAGAAGAAGTGTATATGCCCATGACCGACTCGGCGTTGTACTGGCTTGAGAACTTCGACTTCGACGGGTTCCGGCACGACGCTTGCAAGCACATCCCCGAATGTTACTGGCGGACACTGACACACAAAGCAGCGACGCGCTATCCAGACCGGCATATATGGATGATAGGCGAGACCTACGGTTCGCCGGAACTGATAAACAAATATGTGAAGACAGGCATGCTGAACGCGCAGTTTGACTTCAACGTCTATTTCACCCTTCGCGACGCTCTGATCGGCAAAGGCAGCATGAAAGACGTGGACAGAGTAATCCGCGAGTCGATAGCGACCTACGGTGCTCACCACACGATGGGCAACATATCGGGGAACCATGACCAGGCGAGATTCGCCTCCGTAGCCGGCGGAGCCATCAGCACCGACGAGGATGCAAAAGAGGCGGGCTGGACGCGCGAAGTGGGCATCGGTGACGCAAAAACCGCACATCGCAGAGCAATAACAATGGAGATGATAAACATGACAATCCCCGGCGTGCCCTGCATTTACCAGGGTGACGAGTATGCCGAAACAGGCGGTAACGACCCCGACAACAGGCACCCGATGCGCTTTGAGAACCTGAGCGAGACGGAGAAGAAATTCCGCTCAAAAGTGCAGGAGCTGATAAAAATACGGCGCCAGAGCATGCCGCTGATGTACGGGGAATATGTGACCGTTGAAGCAGATGCGGACAGATTAGTGTTCGACCGCATCTACATGGGCGACAGCGTGCGCGTAACCGCCGACAGAAACGGGCAGTGCAGTATTGAACACAAAGGAGAAAAAATATGGGAATTATGAAAAGACTGAAAACACTGGCTGCAGTCGTGCTGCTTGCATTGACAGCGGCTGCACAGCAGATACCGCATGACGGTCTGCGCGTATGGACAAAAGAGTTGCTGCCCAACGGCAAAGTGAAGATAGGCGTTGAATGCAAGACGGGTGAGACAGCCCCCGCCAAAGGCCTCGCCAAAGTGGAGGTACTGTTCGGCGAAGAGTGCCTGTACTGGTTCACACAAAAAGCCAAAGCAGGCGAGACATTCAGCCGCGACATACGCATAGACGTGCCGCAACTATGGTCGCAGGAGACACCGGTGCTCTACAAGGTGGTATATACACTGTATGAAGGCAAACAGGAAATAGGACGCGCCGAGAGTATGCTCGGAATAAGGACATTCAGGATGGATGCAGCCCAGGGACTGCTGCTGAACGACAAGCCGCTGAGACTGCGCGGGATATACATGTCGGAGCAGTCGCCGTCAGACGAGAACGAGCAGATGGACGAAGGGACCCTGCGGCACCTGACCAAGACACTGCTCAACATGGGCTGCAACATCATCCGCGTGAAAGGCGGTATGCCCAGCCCCACCCTGTGCAAGGTATGCGACGAGAGCGGCATGATGCTTCTGGCAGAACCGGCAGAGACATGGCAAAGCACAGACAGCGCGGAGACAGTGAAGAGAGTGTGCGAAGTGAGGAACCACCCGTCGGTGGTGATGTGGTCGGCAGGCAACGAAAGCAGTTACAACTGCCCCGAAGCCGAGACAGAAAACGCCAAGACAATATGCAGACTGATAAAAGCCGCCGACCCGACACGCCCCATAACGGCCGGACTGAACCAGATAGACTGCGCCAAAAACTCCGGTTTAGAGGCGATGCTGGACATAACAGGACTGAACAACAGCCCGTTCCGCTATCAGGAGGCTTACCTGAAGACCAGACAACACAAAGTGCTCGGGACCAAATGCAAGCCGACAAAAGAGGAAAGGGACATGATGCAAGCCAACGAGTGGATAGCAGGACAGTTTGTGGAACAGGATATAGTGCCGATACTGAGCAAGAACGACACCTACTACCAGTATCGCAGCCTCTGGAACAAAAAACAGCACACCCTGCGACTGACCCCGCACTGGAACTACGCCGAAGGCAGCAAAGCGAGCATACGCGCATTGACCGACCTGCCCACCGTGGAACTGCTGCTGAACGGCAAAAGCATAGGCAAGAGCGACAGCGCGGTCTGGCACGACATCCCGTTTGAGAAAGGCGAACTGAAGGCCATAGGCTATGACGCACAAGGCAAACAGGCAGCCACCTGCTACATGAAAACAGCCGGCGATGCGGTGCACATAGAGCTTGTGCCCGAATATGCGGGGGACCTGACCTTTATAAAACTGAACATTGAAGACGCGAACAACACCCTGTGCCCGCAGTTTGAAGGCGAAGTGAAAGTGACGGCAGAAGGCAGCGGACAACTGACAGCACGCTTCGACAACGAGAAAATGAGCGCCATAGACGGGCATGAGGCCGTGCTGCACGTGAAAGGCGGACAAACGACCATAGTGAGCAAAGGGAACATACGTCTGACAGCAACAGCAGACGACCTGATAGGCGCAATACTGCAAATAAACCACAACAAATAACAACTGACCTTATTGTATTATTATGAAAAAACTACTGCTTGTTTTGGCCGCCGCTCTTGTAATGACCGGCTGCACGTGTAACGACAAATGCCACAAAGGGGAACACCCCTGCTGGGCTTACAACGCGACAATCTACGAACTGAACACCCGCCAACTGACAGAAGAAGGGACATTCCGCGCCGCCGAAGAGGTGCTGCCCTCACTACGCGACTGCGGCGTGGACATCATCTGGGTAATGCCCTGCCAGCCCATAGGCAAACTGACAAGAAAAGGGACTCTGGGGAGCTACTACTCCATCATCGACTACTGCCAAATCAACCCCGAATTCGGCACCCGCGCCGACTTTGAACACTTCCTGGAAAAAGCACACAAACTCGGCTTCAAGGTGATACTTGACTGGGTAGCCAACCACACCGCCCCCGACAGCGAATGGACAAAGAACGAAGGCTGGCACTACCGCGACAGCCTCGGAAACCTGATGGTGCAGTACGACTGGACAGACATCAGCAAACTCAACTACGAAAACGAAGACATGCGGGAAGAGATGATACGCTGCATGCGGTGGTGGATGGACAGCATCGGCATTGACGGGTTCCGCTGCGACGTGGCAGGAGAAGTGCCGACCGACTTCTGGAACCGCGCAATGAGCGAAATACGAGCCGACCACCCGCAGATGTTCACCCTCGCCGAGGACGAAGACAAAGCACAAGAACTGACCGAAAGCGCATTTGACATGTACTACGGCTGGACTCTGCACCACCTGATGAATAGCGTGGCACAAGGACAAAAGAACGTGAACGACCTATGGGAGTACTTCGCCAAAGCCGACACTCTGCGCTGCCGTGCTATCCGCATGAACTTCACCTCCAACCATGACGAAAACTCGTGGAACGGCACCGAATACGAGCGCATGGGCGATGCAGCACACCTCTTCGCAGCCTTCACATACGCAGTTCCGGGCATGCCGATGATATACACCGGCCAACCGAGCGGCAACCACCACAGACTGGAGTTCTTCGAGAAAGACCTGATAGACCGCGTAGAAGGTGCGCCGGAATATGAGATGTACAAGACCCTGAACGCCTTCCGCAAAGCCAACCCCGCCCTTTACAGCAACGAGAAGGGCGCACCGATGCTGCGTATTGCAACCGACAATGACGCCATCTTCGCGTGCGTGCGTCCGCTTCGCGCCGAATGCAATGGCGAAAGCAAAAAATGCTGCTGCAAAGAGAACACCGTAGTGGCTGTGATGAACATGTCGGGCGAAGAGCAGACAGTGACAGTGCAGACAGGCGAATACGCCGGCAACTACAAGTGCATCTGCGGCAAAGACGTGACGCTTGCCGAAGAGGAGACAATGACACTCAAGCCCTGGGAATACAAACTGCTTGCCAAATAAGAAAAATGAGACTGCTGCCAAACTGCAAAATCAATATCGGACTGCATGTTGTTAGGAAACGTGCGGACGGCTATCATGACCTTGAGACGATATTCTATCCCGTTTACGGACTGCATGACGTGCTGGATATTGAAATTGCAGAGGGCAGTGAAGACATAGAACTGACGACAGGCAACCTGCTGATTGACTGCGCGTCAGACGACAATCTGGTTGTGCGCTGCTACCGGCAAATGAGGGAGAAACACCCACAAGTCGGTAGTGTGCGCGTACACCTGACCAAAAACATACCTTTCGGTGCCGGTCTGGGCGGAGGCAGCAGCGATGCGGCACACACCGCAATTGCCCTGAACGAGCTCTTCCACCTCGGACTAAGCAAAAAACAACTTGCCGAAGAAGTAAGAAGTTTAGGAGCCGACTGCCCGTTCTTCATATACAACACCCCGTGCTTCGCCGAAGGCATAGGCGACAAACTGACACCTATACGCCTGAACCTGAGCGGACTGCGTCTTGTGATGGTGAAGCCGCCGGTGAACGTAAGCACACGCGAAGCATACGCCGGACTGACTCCGGACGGGAAAGAGGGACATTATGCCCCCGACTACAGCGACTACCGCACTTACAGGAACGACTTTGAAAGTACAATATTTGCAGCACACCCAATGCTGGCGGAGATAAAACAAAAACTGACAGATGCAGGAGCATGCTATGCCGCAATGTCAGGCAGCGGCAGTACCATCTTCGGCCTCTTCGAGAACAATGCGGAATGTGGTGCCGGCACCGACAACCGACTGAAGGACAAAGATTTTGCCCCGATGATAATCTTCGATAATACGCTTTGAGAGCGACAACCCAAGCCCCCACCCTCGCGCTTTACTGGTATAGCCGGGCTGGAAAATACGCTTGTACAGCCCGCGCTCTATTCCCCGCCCTGTGTCAGTAACGTCTATCAGGATATGCCCGCTCTCCACTTTTAGCAATATGGAGAGAGAGCCTTCGCCATCCATAGCATCGACAGCATTCTTCATCAAATTTTCCAGCACCCACTGAAAAAGCGGTGCGCAAATATTGGTCAGGACTTTCTCCGCCTGCTCGCCATCGATGGTCAGAGTCATTCCGATGCGACTTGAAGTGCGTGCGCGCATATATGCAAAAGTGGCACGCACAAGCGGCGACAAAGGCTCTACATGCAGTTCAGGCTCACTGCCGATTTTGGAAAAACGCTCGGCAATAGCCTTCAGACGCTCAATATCCAGCCTCATCTGCGGAATAAGTTCGTCGTCAGGATAACGGCCGACAAGCAGTTCATGCCACGCCATAAGAGAAGAAATAGGTGTGCCAAGCTGATGAGCCGTCTCTTTTGAAAGCCCGACCCACACCCTGTTCTGCTCGCTGCGCTGACCTATATACATGGTTATCACCGCGATAAAAACAAAGAGCAAAATTATGCCGAACTCGATGTAAGGCAACACGCGCAACTGGCGCAAAGATACCGATTCGTCATAATAGATATACTGCACAGTATTTTCATCCAAATAAACCTCTATCGGGCCGAACAGCTTCGTCGGGTCAGGCACTGCACGCCTGACATTGCGCGTGAGCAGCACATTGCCTTCAGCATCAAGCATATAAACAGGAATGGTTGTATTGCCCTCTATGATGGATGAAATGAGGTCGATGTTTGTATTATCCTCCGCCTGTATGAGTTGGCGCGTAGCCTCGGCCCATATTTCCATTTTATGCGACTCTTCATCAGCCAGCAAGCGCGACAGGTGATTGGTAAACAAGACAGAAATTATGACAAAAACAAGGGCCACCACAAGCGCTGCCCGCCCAATACGGAGTGAATAATAACGATTTTTCATGCCAAAACATTCAAAAAGCATGCAAAGATAAAGAAAAATGACGAATTTTCAAAAAAAACACCGAAAATATTTGCGTATATCAGGAAAATGTTGTAATTTTGCACCCGCTTTCGAGAGAAAAGCAATAGGGTGCTATCGTCTAGTGGCCTAGGACAACGGCCTCTCACGCCGTAAACCCCGGTTCGAGTCCGGGTAGCACTACAAAGTCCGCTGAAAAATCAGTGGACTTGTTGTTTGTTGTGCCTATGAGGAAAAGATGCCAAACAAACAATGGTGAGTTTGGCCAGCTTCCAAAATAAAGTTCAACATATTGAAAGATTGTGAACTAACTGTTCAACAGAATATTCCTTAACTCATCAACTTGCTGACATAAAACATTATATAGTTGTGAATATTAAAATCTAATATCTCCTTAATACCAAATCAGCAATCCCTTTCCTCTCTATATTTTCAATAAATTCCTCTTCAGTTAAATAATCTTCTTCAGAGGCTCCACCTAATATAGTGTTAATACCATCAATCGTTGTGCTTAATATGTTGTTAAACTGCAATTTCCACTCTCTAATATCTTCGTGCCACTCCAAAGAAAACATACAAAAATCTACAGGCATTTTATCATTTTTTAGAACAACTTTTGAGCAATCATTGCTTTTTTGTATATAATCCATTGCGACATCTTGGATAACAAAGACTATTTTTCTCCCCCAACTTTCAACTATCTTTCCCTTCTTATATGCTTGTTGCATCATAGTTTTAGTAAATTCGTTAGCCCAATTTATACCATAGTTGTAACTTGCGTGTTGAAAACATCCATATTGTTTTAATTCTTCTACCGCAGGATATGGACTACCCGTAGTTCCTCCAGCCTGTAATTCTACACAAAGAAAGTCTTTTACTCTTTCATTTTCATCGACTTCCACAGCAACATAATCGACACTACCACCAACGCCTATATTGACCTCTTGAATCCACTTAACATTTTCCCAATGTTTTAGATACTTTTGGCGAATAGTTTCAAACATTGTTTCTTCTTTTAATCGTTGAGGACAAATTATTATAGGCTTTACTTCAGTATCACCTGCAACAGTAGAACCCAAAGTACATATTCCGACTTTGACATGCGGCTCACTTTTTCGAGGTTTTACACATGTCCCTTTGATATATTTACAATACTGCTGCTTTAGTGCAGACTTGAATCCATCACCTTGTATAATGGCATCATTACCAAACACTTCAATAGGTGTTTTGCTTAAATTTCGTGTCATATCTATTGAATAATTTTTGATATTCTTTGACGTGAAACATTTATATACTCTTGGCTTAAATCTATCCCCATTCCCTTCCTTCCTAATTTTAGTGCAGCTGCCACAGTCGTACCAGTTCCGCTGAATGGATCTAATATTATTCCGTTTTTAGGACAAGTTGCTAATATTGGGATACGTAATAATTCTTCCGGATAAACAGCACAATGACTGTCAGTTCTCCAAGTATCCTCTGTTACAATATTCCAAATATCAGTAGGTAATGCTCCTTTTGCTCCCATTTTCATAATGTAGAAACCACGCTGTTCTAATTCTCTTGCTCTACCACTTACCGCAGAATCATTAGAATGCCATGCTCTTTGGTACCCCCGAATAGACATTCTAAAATCATTTATTAAGCCACTTCTAACCTCTTCCAATGTTTCTTCTAACGCTTTTATGGCATTATTTTTTTCTTCTGGAGACAGGTCGCTTTCTGCAATTTGTTTTTTATATTTAACACCAGACACTCCAGTGGCAGATATAGTAGAATTTTCAGTGATAGTTGGTTTTTTTATCGGCTTTACGCGAATAGCATCGGCATCATAATAATACTTTTTAGACTTAACAAAATGAAAAAAATGTTCATAAGAATCTCTTAATCTATCTTTGCAACTTTGCGTTCCTTTTAGTTGGCTCCATATTACATCGTTTCTCATTATCCATCCATTATCCATCAAAGAAATCGCTACTCTCCATGGCAACCCCAACATCTCTTTATTTTCATATTTATCTCCTAAATTAAGCCATAATGAGCCGGTGGATTTAAGAACTCTTTTAGCTTCATTAAAAATTTTTGCTAATTTTTCAATATATTCAGCACTTGACTTCTCATTACCAACTTCCCCTATTGCATCTGCATTATCGTATCTTCTCATAGCCCAATATGGCGGAGATGTAATGATACAATCAACTGAATCTTTGGGCATAGACATTAAAATAGTAAGGCAATCACCTAAAACAAAATCAAATATTTTATCGCCCAACAAATCAGAGTGATTATCATCCACTTTAGGAAGCGTTGCAATTTTAGGCATCAAAAATATATTTTGCTGCATTATACCTATAGATTCACGCTTTGTTGAAACATGAGATGTGGAAACTTTTTCCACATCTTTCATTTCTAAGTCGTCAGACAAAATATCAAGTGATAGCTGCTTAGTATTTATAAGCACATCGTTCATATTACTTCAAAATTTGGCGCAAAGATACACATTTTTTAGCAGATATACAAAATAGTATGTGATTTTTAAGTTGAATTTTACAAAATTGCACGGCAGAAGCAACAACAATGTACGATAATATCGGGCGTAAAACAAAGAAAGGGGATTTGACCAATAGTGTATCAATGCGTAGTGAGACTATATATACAACGCGCAGAACTGCACTGCGTCATGGAAAGAACACAAAAGCAAGAGAACCCGGGGATATATCCTCGAGTTCTCGAAAATGGCGGCTACCTACTCTCCCACAACACGCAGTACCATCGGCGATGCTGAGCTTAAC
>JAFPZY010000033.1 GCA_017417025.1 Paludibacteraceae bacterium
GGTGTCGGTGGGGGTGTCGGTGTAGATGTCGATGTAGTTGTCGATGTTGATGTGGGTGTAGATGTAGCTGTAGATGTGGGTGTGGGTGTAGGGGTTGATGTTGGTGTAGGTGGGGGTGTGGGGGAGGTGTCTTTTGCTATCAGCATATTACACATTTGCGTTTTTTTTATAAAAAATCGCCGTCTTCTTGCATATTCCGCAGGAAAGTGTTATCTTTGCACGCTAAATGTTGCAGAATATGGATTTTCACTACGAACCGATGTTTCAGCTCGGCAAAGACGAGACCGAGTATTATCTGCTGACTAAGGACTATGTTTCCGTCAGCGAGTTTGAAGGCAGACCTATCCTCAAAATAGAAAAAGAAGGCCTTTCGCGCATGGCCAATGCTGCTTTCCGCGATGTCAGTTTCTTGCTCCGCCGCGCTCATAACGAGCAGGTTGCCAAGATTCTCCGCGACCCCGAAGCCAGTGCCAACGACAAGTACGTAGCCCTCACTTTTCTCCGCAACGCCGAGGTGGCAGCCAAAGGCAAACTCCCGCTCTGCCAGGACACCGGCACAGCCATCATCCACGGCGAGAAGGGTCAGCAGGTATGGACTTACGATGCCGCCGGCTCGCGCGAGCGAAGCGACGAAGAGGCACTGAGCGAAGGCGTATTCAAGACCTACACGGAGGAGAACCTGCGCTACTCGCAGAACGCCCCGCTCTCTATGTATGAGGAGGTAAACACCAAGTGCAACCTCCCCGCGCAAATCGACTTAGAGGCGACAGAGGGCATGGAGTACCGCTTCCTCTGCGTCACCAAAGGAGGGGGCTCCGCCAACAAGACCTACCTCTACCAGGAGACCAAAGCGCGTATCCAGAACGAGGGCACGCTAATTCCTTTCCTCGTGGAGAAGATGAAGTCGCTCGGGACAGCCGCTTGCCCGCCTTACCACATTGCCATCGTCATCGGCGGCACATCGGCGGAGAAGAACCTGCTCACGGTCAAGCTCGCCTCGACGCACTACTACGACTCCCTCCCGACCTCCGGCAACGCCTCGGGCCGCGCTTTCCGCGACCTTGAGCTGGAGAAACGTCTCCTGCAGGAGGCTTACAAAATAGGGCTTGGCGCACAGTTCGGCGGCAAGTACATGGCTCACGACGTGCGTGTCGTGCGCCTGCCGCGCCACGGAGCCTCTTGTCCGATAGGACTCGGTGTAAGCTGCTCTGCCGACCGCAATATACGCTGCAAGATCAACAAGGACGGCATCTGGATAGAGCGGATGGACACCAATCCGGGCGAGCTCATCCCCGCGGAACTGCGTCAGCAGGGCGAGGGCGAAGCGGTCCGCATCGACCTCAACCAGCCGATGAAGGATGTCTGCGCCATACTCACGCGCTATCCTATCGGCACGCGCCTCTCGCTCAACGGCACCATCATCGTCGGCCGCGACATAGCGCACGCCAAAATCAAGGCGCGCCTCGATGCAGGCGAGCCGATGCCCGACTACATGAAGAACCACCCCATCTATTATGCCGGCCCCGCCAAGACTCCGGAAGGCATGGCGTGCGGCTCAATGGGCCCCACCACGGCCGGGCGCATGGACCCCTATGTGGATGAGTTCCAGGCACACGGAGGCAGCCTGATCATGCTCGCCAAGGGCAACCGCTCCATCGACGTGACTGAGGCGTGCCGCAAGCACGGAGGCTTCTACCTCGGCTCTATAGGCGGTCCCGCCGCTATCCTCGCGCAGGAGAACATAAAGAGTATCCGCTGCGTCGAGTACCCCGAACTGGGCATGGAAGCCGTCTGGGAGATACAGGTGGAGAACTTCCCCGCCTTCATCCTCGTGGACGACAAAGGGAACGACTTCTTCAAGCAACTCAAACCCTGCACGGGCTGCACCATACTCTGAACGGACTGACAATCACCTATGGCAGACAGCAAAAAGGACACATTCTGGACGCGCATCAGGCGCAAGTACCGGCTCAGCGTGCTTCATGAGGACACTCTCGCCGAGAGCTGGCACATACGCCTCAGCTGGCTCGGGGCGGTGACTATACTTACTCTGATGTTCCTCCTTTCTGTCGCTCTGCTCTCACTCCTGATTGTCTATACGCCTATCCGCAACATCCTCCCGGGCTACTCCGAGGACTTGCGGCGCACGCTTGTCGAGAACTCAGCCAGAGTAGATTCGCTCAACACCGAGATGCAGCTTCAGCAGCAGTATCTCGACATGCTCAAGCTCGTCATGGCTGGCGAGGTGGGGACAGACACTGTACAGCCGCTCGACTCGGTAGAGGTGGTAATGCGCGAAAAGCTGCTTGAAGCCAAGAACGAGGCGACAGAGGAGTTCATGGCGCAGTATGAGGCAAAGGAGAAGAACAACTTCCAGCTCTTTGACATTCAGCAGACCGCCCCTGTATATACTCTTTTCCGGCCCTGCAACGGCGTTGTGGTTGAGTCTATCGACCCGCAGAACGGTGTATTCGGCATCACTATCCGCACGCCGGAAAACGCCAACGTCACCTCTGTCCTTGCCGGAGTGCTGGTTTATGTGAACTACGAAATAGACAACACCTACACGCTCATAGTCCAGCACACGGCCTATCTCAGCGTCTATCGGCACGTGGGGCGTGTCCTGCGCAAGGTGGGCGATGCGCTCAAGGCGGGCGAGAGCATTGCGCTCGTCTCCGACGACAAACCCCTTGTCTTCGAGCTTTGGCAGAACGGAAAAAATATTGACCCTGAAGAAGTTATAGCATTCTGAACACACACTGTATGCATCGCAAGCAGATAGCCATATTGGGGAGCACTGGCTCCATCGGCACGCAGACTCTTGATATAGTCCGCGCCTGCCCCGACCGTTTTCAGGTCTATGCTCTTGTGGCGCACCGCAGCCTCGACTTGCTTGTCGCACAGGCTCGTGAGTTCGCCCCCGAGGTGGTGTGCATTGCCGACGAGTCGCTTTATCAGCCTCTCAAAGAGGCTCTTGCAGACCTGCCCGTTAAGGTGTGGGCGGGCTCTGACGCAGTGGCTGACATCGTCACCTTCCCCTCTGTGGACATAGTGGTTGCCGCCATGGTCGGCTATGCAGGCCTGCGCCCCACTATTGCGGCCATCCGTGCCGGCAAGACAGTGGCTCTTGCCAACAAGGAGACGCTTGTTGTGGCGGGTGAACTGATTCAGCAGCTTGCAGGGCAGCATCATGCGGCCGTCCTGCCTGTTGATAGCGAGCACTCGGCCATCTTCCAGTCCCTCGTCGGCGAAGACCCGCAGTCGGTTGAGAAACTGCTGCTTACGGCCAGCGGCGGCCCCTTCCGGCGGCACACGGCAGAGCAGTTGCAGCATGTTACGGCGGCGGAGGCGCTGCGCCACCCCAACTGGGAGATGGGGGCGAAAATAACCATCGACTCAGCCACGATGATGAACAAAGGCTTTGAGGTCATTGAGGCCAAATGGCTTTTCGGCGTGTCCTATGAGCAGATTCAGGTGCTTGTGCATCCGCAGTCTGTAGTCCACTCCGCCGTCCAGTTCGTAGATGGCTCTGTCAAGGCGCAGCTTGGTGCACCCGACATGCGGCTGCCTATACAGTATGCCCTCGCTTTCCCCGAGCGCGTGGCCGGTTCGCTGCCGCGTCTCGACCTCTTCAAGTTGCACACGCTTACTTTTGAAGAGCCTGACTTGCAGCGCTTTCCGTGTCTCCGCCTGGCTTATGATGCCATTGCCAAAGGGGGCAATATGCCGTGTGTCCTCAACGCCGCCAACGAGGTGGCCAACCTCGCTTTCCGCGAGGCGAGATGCGGCTTCATGCAGATTGCCGATGCCGTCGCACTCACTATGCAGCGCACCGCTTTTGTAGCTTCGCCAGACTACGACGACTATGTCCGCACCGACCTTGAGGCACGCCGCATAGCCGCTGAAATAATTGATAATATGTAAATTACACTGTAGCAATGATACAAGTCCTTCAACTCATACTCGCCCTCAGCTTCCTCGTGGTCATTCACGAGTTCGGGCATTTCTTCTTCGCGCGTCTCTTCAAGGTGCGTGTCGAGAAGTTCTACATGTTCTTCAATCCGCGCATCAGCCTTGTCCGCGCAAAGCGTTTCGCAGGCCGCTGGCATGTGCGTTTCTTCGCGCCCAATGTGGAGCCGGCTGCGGTGGAACTGCGCGACGAACTGACAGGCGAGGTCAGGAAGGACGAAAAGGGCAATACTCTTTACCGCCCCATGACCGACAGCGAGTTGCAGGCTCTGCCGGAAGACGACTGGCGGCGCTATCCCGACAACACGGAGTGGGGTATAGGCTGGGTCCCCTTTGGAGGCTACTGCTCCATCGCGGGCATGGTGGACGAAACCAAGTCCTCCACCGACCTCCCCTCGGAGCCGCAGTCATGGGAGTTCCGCAGCAAGAATGTCTGGCAGCGCCTGTGCATCATCAGCGGGGGCATATTGGTCAATTTTGTTGCTGCGCTCATCATCTTCGGGCAGATACTTTTCTGGTGGGGCACCGACTCCATGCCTCTCCGCAATGTGGATACGGGGCTCTATTACTCTGAACTTCTGCTTGAAGAGGGCTTCCGGCAGCAGGACAAAATACTCTCTGTCAATGGTGAAGAGCCTGAAAGTCTCGCCGACGTGGTCCAGTGGCTCATCATCGATAAGAAGCAGGATGTGCTTGTTTTGCGCGGCACCGACACTGTAGCTCTCACCATGTCCCCCGACCTCGGCAACCGCTATCTCGCTTTCCAGAATGACTTCGACCGCCAGGAGCGCGAAAAGGCGCGTAAGGACCCGTCTTACACCAAGTTCCGCTTCGCTCTCATTAGCGAATATGTGCCTTTTGTTATCGACAGCGTCATCCCCGGCACGGCGGCTGAACAGGCGGGCCTGCTGCCTGACGACCGTATTCTGGCCGTCAATGGCACGCCCACAGGCTGCGACATACTCGTCAATCGCGAACTGCGGAAGCACCCCTGCGACAGCGTCACTCTGCTCGTCCTCCGTGGCGAAGAGCAGCTTGCATGCCGTGCTTTCCTCGGCGACCACTGCACGCTGGGCTGCTTCACGCGCAGTAAATACACCTTCTTCACCACTGAGCACCGCGACTACGGCTTCTTCGAGTCCATTCCTGCCGGAGTGGCTTATGGCTGGGACATGCTCACGGCCTATGTCCGCCAGTTCCGGCTCGTCTTCTCTAAGGAGGGGGTGCAGTCGCTGGGCGGCTTCGGGGCTATAGGCAGCATGTTCCCCTCTGCCTGGAACTGGTACTGGTTCTGGTATATGACGGCTTATCTCTCTCTCATTCTTGCGTTTATGAACTTTTTGCCCATCCCTGCTCTTGACGGCGGTTACATACTCTTCCTCCTCTTCGAAATCTTCACCGGCCGTCAGCCCTCCGACAAGTTCCTTGAGCGCGCCAACACCGTCGGCTTTGTCCTGCTCTTGCTGCTACTTGTCTTTGCCAACGGCAACGACCTATTCAAATATTTCTTCGGATAACCTTGACAGACTGACCGTTAAATAATAATTGATATGGACTATTTCAAACATGAAAGTGCTTACGTGGACGAGGGCTGCACTATCGGTGCCGGCACCAAAATCTGGCATTTCTCGCACATTATGTCCGGCTGCACCATCGGCGGACAGTGCAACATAGGCCAGAATGTAGTCATCTCTCCTGACGTGGTTCTGGGGCGCAACTGCAAGATTCAGAACAACGTCAGTGTCTATACCGGTGTTTGTTGTGAGGACGATGTTTTTCTTGGTCCTTCGATGGTCTTCACCAATGTCATCAATCCCCGCAGCCATGTCTCGCGCAAGAGCGAATACCGTCCGACTCTTATCAAACGCGGGGCTTCGGTCGGCGCCAACGCCACCATAGTCTGTGGCCATACGCTCGGCGAGTACTGTCTCATCGGGGCTGGCTCTGTCGTCACTAAGGATGTTCCTGCTTATGCTCTTATGGTCGGCAATCCGGCACGCAGGGTGGGCTGGGTCAGCCGCTATGGCGAGAAACTCTCATTCGGTGCCGACGGCATTGCCGTCTGCCCGGCTACAGGTGAAAAATACAAACTCGAAAACAATACTGTCACACTTCTATGATTCAGCGT
This sequence comes from Paludibacteraceae bacterium, assembly GCA_017417025.1. GTDB lineage: Bacteria > Bacteroidota > Bacteroidia > Bacteroidales > Paludibacteraceae > Colicola. Next base: position 6,098 of record JAFPZY010000033.1, read on the forward strand.
CTTCAATCCATCTATCTCTTGTTGGTGGTCATTCTTGGTGTCCTCCTTTACTTCCAGCCCGTCATCCAGTTCACTTCCCCCGTCCATGACGGAGTGCAGCGCATGTTCGAACTCAGCCCCACCGGACTTACAGAGCTCACCGATGAATACAGCTATGCTGCGTCCGAACTGGAGCCTGTCACCTTGCAGGGAGTCTGGGGCCTGGCTCTGGCGACCTTGCTCATCCCCGCACTCTCTTTAATCATCATTTTCCTTTATCGCAAGCGTCTGTGGCAGGCGCGTCTCTGCCTCTTGCAGGCTCTGCTCTGCATTGGCTGGTATGGCGTGCTGCTTATCTATATATGGTTCGGCCGTCACAATGTGGCACGCGACTGGGATGTCCTCTTCGGGGCATGTATTCCCCTCATTAACTGCGTCTTTACCTTGATGGCGATGCGCCGCATCCTCAAGGACGAGGCGCTTGTCAGGGCTGCCGACCGCCTGCGCTGACAGCCGCGCTCAGAGCACTGTCTGCTCAAAGGTGTTCACCCTCTGCCTGTCGTATGGGCGTGAGGTCTTTATGTAGTTTTCCGTAAAGCCGTACATCAGGCCTTTGTCTTGTTTGCTCTCCCACAGCACGGTGGCTTTGCGTCCTTTGTTCTCTGCATAGAACGCTGCCAGTTTCTCGTCGCTTATCCGGTGAAGCACCTTGCTGCGTCTCTCGCGCTCTTTCTGCGGCACTACATACAGGTCCATCTCTAACATCTTCGTGTTCGCGCGCTCCGAGTAAGTGAACACGTGCAACCGGCTTACCTGCAGCGACTTCACGTAGCGCACATACTCTTCCCACCTCTCCTCTGTCTCCCCGCGCACGCCCACCATGCAGTCCACGCCTATGAAGGCTTCCGGCAGCACCTGCCTTATGTGGGCTATCCTCTCGCTGAACAGCTGCGTGTCATAGTGGCGGTGCATTATGCGCAGCACCTCGTCCGACCCTGACTGCAGGGGGATGTGGAAGTGCGGGGCAAAGTGCCTCGAGCCGGCTATGAAATCTATTGTCTCGTCTGTCAGCAGGTTAGGCTCGCACGACGAGATCCTTATCCTGTAGTCCTCTGTCCCGTCACTGCGTCGCAGCATGTCAAGTGCTTTCAGCAGGTCTATGAACTTCTCCCCCGTGCTGCGTCCGAAGTCGCCGGTGTTCACGCCTGTCAGCACTATCTCTTTCGCGCCTTCGTTCAGCGCTTTTTCCGCTTCTGCAACCACCTCGCTTATCGCCGGATTGCGGCTTCTCCCGCGTGCCATAGGTATTGTGCAGTATGTGCAGAAGTAGTTGCACCCGTCCTGCACTTTCAGGAAGCAGCGTGTCCTGTCGTCTTTCGAGTACGCGTGCCGGAACTCTTTATCCGGCTTTGCCACCACATGGTCCACCTCCGCCATCGCGGCTATCTCCTCCGGCTTGAGCTTCGCATAACAGCCTGTCACTATGACTTTTGCATTCGGGTTCTCTCGCTTCACTCTGTGTATGGCCTGGCGGTCTTTGTGGTCGGCAGTGTCCGTCACTGTGCATGTGTTCACTATCACTATGTCCGCTTCCTCTCCTTGTTTGGCGCGTGTATGTCCGCGCGCGAGCAGGGTGTTCATCAGGGCGCTTGACTCCGCAAAATTAAGTTTGCAACCCAATGTCACTATCTTTATTTTCATCTTTTCTGCTTTTTCGCTGCAAAGTTACACTTTTATTTGCATATATGCAAATATTTTTATACCTTTGCGGCGCAATTTGTAAGACCATGAGACGCATTTCTGTTTTTCTGTCTGTCCTGCTGATGTTTCTTGCAATGCCGCTCCCCTCGTGGGCATGGGGCAAAAAGGGGCATCGCATCATTGCCGAGGTTGCTTATCGCCTCCTTTCCCCGCAGGCTGTGGCTGCCGTCGATTCGGTGCTCGGTGAGCATGGTATGGTCTGGTGGGCGAACTGGCCTGACGAGATTAAGAGCGACACCGTTTTCGCTGACCGCTACGACTGGCATTTCCAGGACCTTGCTCCCGCTCTTTCCGACGAGGCTGTCCTTGCCACGCTCTCTGCTTACCCTTCAAGCGGCGGCCGCCTCTGGATGGCTCTCGACAGCGTGCAGCATACTCTTGCGCGCAATCCCCGCGACCGTGTCGCGCTCATCTATCTGGTTCATCTTGTGGGTGATGCCTATTGCCCCATGCACATCGCACACGAGGACGACCTCGGAGGCAACCGCGTCCGCATGCAGTGGTTCGTCAACCCTGTCAATCTCCACTCTGTCTGGGACGACCACCTCATCGAAAGCGTCGGATACTCCTATTCCGAGTATGCCGCTTTCCTCCTCTCGCGCTATGCCGCAGAGAGGCAGACCTTGCAGAACGCCTCGCGCGGCGACTTGCTCTTGCGCACCTATCGCCTCACCGAAAGCATATATGACTATCAGCGCACCTTTGACGGAAACACATGGCACTATATCTATCATTGGCACGAACCCTGCGAGCATCAGCTCTTTACGGCGGCTGTGCGCCTTGCCATGTGCATCGAAATGCTGTATAAGCGCTGATTTTCCGCTGCCAAACACGTAAACAACACGTAAACGAGACGTAAACGACACCTGAAAGAACCTTCTCAAAACCATATCAAAACCATATTGGAAATGAGAGACTTTACACTCACACAATACCGCAATCTTATCTCTGCATTTCTCCGTGCGGGATACACAGTCATGCCTTTTGCCGACTGGTGTGACTGCCGCGAAGAGGGCAGGGTGCTCATCCTCCGCCACGATGTGGACCTGCGCCCCGCCAACAGCCTCAGAGTGGCGCAGTTGGAGCACGAACTCGGGGTGCGCTCATCTTTCTATTTCCGTGCCGTCCCCGAGAGTTTCAGCCCCGCTGTCATACGCGCCATCGCGGAGCTCGGGCACGAAATCGGTTATCATTACGAGGACCTCTCGCTCCTCCGCGGCAACCGTGACGAGGCCATCATCCATTTCCAGGACTGCCTTGTCAGTCTCCGCCGCTTCTATCCCGTCCGCACCATCTGCATGCACGGCGCGCCTGCCACTGCCTACGACGGGCGAGACCTCTGGCGCAAAACTCCCGACGGGGGGCATGCCTACAACTATCACGACTACGGCATTGTCGGTGAACCATATTTCGACATCGACTTCTCACGCTTCTTCTATCTCACCGACACAGGCCGCCGCTGGGACGGATGGAAAGTCTCCGTCCGCGACAAAGTCCCCGAACAGGAACTTTGGCTCAAACGAGGGTGGGTATTCCGCTCTACAGACGACATCATCAGCGCGCTCGATAACCGCACTTCCGCTTTCGCCGGACAGCAGCCGCTAATGCTCACCACGCACCCCCAGCGCTGGACCGACAGCACTCTCGCCTGGACTGCCGAACTACTCGCACAGTCTCTTAAAAATATGGTCAAACGTCCGCTCGTATGGTTAAAAGAATCCTGACAGACTGTCTCTTGTGGCTTGTCGCTACCGTCATCTGCGCCCTCTGGCGGCTGCTCGCGGCTAAGGTGGAAATCTTCAACTACATCATTCTTTTTGCAGCCATGATGCTCGTGTGGGTCGTCCTGGGGCTCGTCACTCGCAAGTACAGCCGCTCTTACAAGGAGTCGTGGTACTGGCAGGACCTGCTCAGCCTCCTTCTCACCGGCGGAGGGCTCATGCTGCTGCTTTGGTGGCTCCTGCCGCGCATCAACAGCTCTTTCTCCCTGCATGTCGCTTTATGGACAGTCGGGGTCGTCATGGTGCTTGACGCTGTTCTCATGCTCTTTATGCACTATTATAAGTACGCACTCAACATGACTGTCCCTGTCATGGAAATTGAGCAGCGTGACAATGCCGTCGTCCTCCGCGAGGACCTGCCGCGCTCGCCGCAGTCCGTGGAGACTATCCACCAGGCGGTGCTCTCGCTCACCACCGAGGAGGACTATCAGATGCTACTCAAGAAAGCCGCTCTCGACAACCGGCGGACTAAGATTGTCGCCAACCGCGACCGCTTCTCTTTCATGCAGATACCTGATTATCAGTACGACACTCTCGTCGATCTCACTCTGCTCAACGACGCGAAAGGCATCAACAAGCGCTTCTGCATAGTCAATAAAAAACTGCCTGACAACGGGCGTTATGTCTGCTGCTATCGCCCGCAGTACTACCTCCGTGAGAAGATTCTCTCGCGTTATCCTGTGGGTATCAACTACATAGCCTACTTCTTCTGGTTCCTCTGGAGGCGTGTCCTCCCGCGCTTGCTTCTCATGTCGCGCCTTTACTACGACCTCACCAAAGGGCGCAAACGGCCCCTTTCTAAGGCGGAAGTGCTCGGCAGACTCTATTATTGCGGCTTCGAGGTGGAGGATATTGTCCCGATGGGGCACATCGAGTATGTCTTCGCACGCCGCCATTCGCAGCCTTACGAGCAGCAGCAGCTGAAGGTCTATGGCCCTCTCATCAAGCTCCAGCGCGTCTGCAAGGACAGGAAGATGGTCGCCTTCTACAAGTTCCGCACCATGCACCCTTACTCGGAGTACATACAGAAGTATGTCTTCGACAGTCGCGGAGGCATGAACATCGCCGACAAGTCCGACTCCGACTGGCGTATCACGCACTGGGGCAGGTTCCTCCGCCGCTATTGGCTTGACGAACTCCCCATGCTCATCAACTGGCTTAAAGGTGATGTCAAACTGGTGGGGGTGCGGCCCCTCTCACAGACTATGTTCGACACCTATCCGCCTGACTTGCAGGAGAAACGCACACGCACGAAACCAGGACTGATACCGCCGTTCTACATCGACCACCCTAAGACTTTCGAAGAGCTTTATGCTTCCGAAAACAAGTATCTTGACGAGTATTTCCGCAGGCCTTTCCTCACTGACGTGCGCTATTTCTTCCTCACTATGAGGTCCATTCTTTTCCGCCGGATGCACTCGGCTTGAACATGACACAGGCTTCTTTCAGAACACTCATCGACCGCTATGCCCTTTTTGCCGCGGTCATTGTCGGCGCAGTGGGCTTCAGGCTTTTCCGCCATCTCACGCCGCTATTGCCGCCGATGATTTTCCTCATGCTCTTCTTCACCTTCTGCAAAGTCAATCCGCTCGACTTGCGGCTTCACCGCTGGCACTTCACCGCTCTTGCCGTCCAGCTTCTTCTGGCTCTCGGCTCATGGGCTCTGCTCACTTGGCTGGGCTCTGTCTTTCCTGCAATGAACAATCCTGTTGTCGCACAGAGTCTTATGCTCTGTTTCCTTATGCCGACTGCCACTGCTGCCCCCATCATTGCCGGCAAACTCGGTGGCAGCATACAGAACCTAACCACTTTCACTCTCCTCTCCAATTTCGCTACGGCTGTCGTCGTGCCGCTCTTCTTTCCGGTGGTCAATCCTGTCGCTGATATGACTTTCTGGACTGCCGCTTTGCTCATCATGCGCAAGGTCGGACCGCTGTTGCTCGGGCCCTTTTTTGCCGCATGGTGCCTGCGCCTTCTCTATGACTTCTGGCCCTCCAACCGTGCCCGTAACCGGACTTTTGCCCTCTCGCACGCTTTCGCGCAGTTTCCCTTCTACATCTGGGTCGGCACTATTGTCATTCTCATGGGCGACATCGTGGATACCATTCTTACGAGGCCGTCCGGATTCTGGACGCTGTTCTGGGTTACTCTCGGTGCCGTCTTTTCCTGTCTCCTGCAGTTCAGGCTCGGGCGGATGATAGGCGGTTGGTGGCCTGCCGGCAGTCACGGCATTGACTATCAGGATATTGTCATCAATCCCGACACTGCCCCCAAAACTCCGGCCGGCATATCGCGGGTCACGGCGGGGCAGGCTTTGGGCCAGAAGAACACCACACTCGCCATCTGGATGGCGCAGACCTATCTGCTCCCTCTGGTCTCTCTCGGCCCGGCGGCGTATATCATTGTCCAGAACTTCTTCAACTCTGCCCAGCTCAATCGCGCCGCTCGCACGCGGACACAAAGCACTGAATAGAAACGCTGCCCCTTTGTCTTTGGCGCACAGACTATTATAATAGAGGACTGCCATTTTGGCAGTTCCCCCGCCTTTGGTATGCTCTTTGTTCACCAACAAGCGGAAACGCAAAATATAAACTTAAATATAATTGACTATGGAAAACAACAAAAACGAAAACCTGCAGAAGTTCGCAATCAATCTTTGCGAGCGGGCGCAAAAGGGCAAACTGGACCCTGTTATTGGGCGTGACGACGAAATACGGCGCGTGCTCCAGATTCTGTCGCGCCGCACTAAAAACAACCCTGTGCTCATCGGCGAACCCGGTGTCGGCAAAACTGCCATTGTTGAAGGGCTGGCCCACCGCATCATTCGCGGCGATGTGCCTGAGAACCTCAAGCAGAAACGCATCTGGTCGCTCGACATGGGTGCGCTCATTGCCGGTGCAAAGTACCAGGGCGAGTTTGAGGAGCGCCTGAAAGGTGTCATCAACGAAGTGACGCAGGCGGCCGGCGAAATTATTCTCTTCATCGACGAGATACACACGCTGGTCGGTGCCGGCAAAAGCTCCGGCGCTATGGATGCCGCCAACATACTGAAGCCTGCGCTGGCGCGTGGCGACCTTCGCGCCATCGGCGCCACCACGCTCGACGAGTATCAGAAGTACTTCGAAACCGACAAAGCGCTTGAACGACGCTTCCAGAAAGTCATGGTGGACGAGCCGGACGAGGCGGCTACACTATCCATCCTGCGCGGACTCAAAGAGAAATATGAAACCCACCACCGCGTGCGTATCAAAGATGACGCACTGATAGCTGCCGTCACACTCTCTTCACGCTATATCTCCGACCGCTATCTGCCTGACAAGGCTATCGACCTTGTCGATGAGGCGGCTGCCAAATTGCGTCTGGAAGTGGATTCCAAGCCCGAGGAACTTGACAACCTTGACCGGCAGATAAAACAGCTTGAGATAGAGCGCGAGGCCATCAAACGCGATGTAAGAGGCTCCGGTGCCGAGAAATCGACCGATGCCAAACTGGAGACCATTAAAGAGCAGTTGGCCAAGCTGAATGAAGAGCGCAAGAAAATGGACGCACAGTGGGAGCGCGAGAAAGGCTATGTGGCTACAATCCAGAACGAGAAAGCGCGCATAGAGCAACTCAAGCACGAAGCCGAACTGGCGGAACGCGAGGGCAACTACGGCAAAGTGGCGGAAATACGCTATGGACAGTTGCAGCAGGCTGAAGCCAATATACGCACCGCGCAGGACGCTCTCAAGCATATCTCGCAGGACGGAAGCGAGGGGGGCTCGCTCATAAAAGAAGAAGTGGACTCTGACGACATCGCGGAAGTCGTAGCACGCTGGACGGGCATACCTGTCAATAAAATGATGCAGAGCGAGCGCGACAAGCTGCTGCACCTTGAGGAGGAACTCCACAAACGCGTCATCGGTCAGGACGAAGCCATCAAAGCCGTGAGCGATGCCATAAGGCGCAGCCGTGCAGGTCTGCAGGACCCGAAAAGGCCTATTGGCAGTTTCATCTTCCTCGGCACAACAGGCGTGGGCAAAACCGAACTGGCAAAGGCTCTGGCCGACTACCTCTTCGACGACGAGAACATGCTGACCCGTATCGATATGTCCGAGTATCAGGAGAAGTTCTCTGCCACACGTCTCATCGGAGCGCCTCCCGGATACGTGGGCTATGACGAGGGAGGCCAGCTCACCGAGGCCATACGCCGCAAGCCTTACAGCGTCGTGCTGTTCGACGAGATGGAGAAAGCGCACCCTGATGTCTTCAACGTGCTGCTGCAGTTGCTCGACGACGGCCGGCTTACCGACAACAAGGGGCGGACTGTGAACTTCAAGAACACGCTTATTATTCTCACTTCCAACCTCTCCGAGGAACAGTTGCGGGAACAGGTGCGCCCCGAGTTCCTGAACAGGATTGACGACATCATCCGCTTCACCGACCTCACAGAGGACAACATTGCCGATGTAGTCCGCCTGCAGGTAGGACGCATACACAAGATGCTGGCGGACAACGGTATAGAGCTGCGTGTCACCGACGACGCTATACGCTTTATCGCCCGCGAAGGCTACGACCCGCAGTTCGGCGCACGCCCTGTGAAGAGAGCCTTGCAGCGTCTGGTGCTCAACCGCCTGAGCATGGAAATCATTGCCGGCAGGGTGGACCGGAGCAAACCCGTCATCGTGGCACTGCAGAACGGCGAACTGACCTTCAGCAACTGACTTTTAAGCAGTATGGCGAGGTCTGGAGCCTCCCGCAGAACACTGTAGGAATACAGGCCCCGGAGGAATATCGGAACCGTAGGAAGACAGGCCACGGAGGGATACAAGACACTGACAAAACAAACTTGTCAGTGTCTTGTCGTTTGTCAGTTGCGCTGCTGGCAACATGGTGCGCAGGCTTTGGCCTGCGGTAGTACACTGCAGCCGATGAGGAAAAATACGCCCCTGAAATTGATAAGAAAGAATCCATTCATCTCTGCGCAACAAATGTCGGTAGTTTTGTCGGTAGTTAAGAGAACTATAGAACGAGACCTTGCAGACCTGCAACAGAAGGGCATTCTAATCCGCGAAGGCAACACCAGCGCAGGTCACTGGGAGATAATCGAAAAATAGCATCGTCTGTCCCCACCGAGCGATGAGCGGGACAAGACAGAGAGATGACCGAGATACAAAAAGAATCGTGCAGAACGAAAATCTATGATTTTCCTTGCATATATCCGAAAAAAGTAGTATCTTTGCACGCAAGTTGTGTGCAAACGAATTAGTTAATAAGAAATAAACAAATACAAGATATGACTAATGACATTAGTGTAAACAAACAAACTGTTCTACAGTATTTAGCCAGCGGACAAGAAGTTCCATTCTTAATCCCTGAATATCAGCGTCCCTATTCTTGGAGCTATGATGAAATTACAACTCTCTTCGATGACTTATGGGACTTCTCTATTGAGCGCTTGCAAGAAGGAGGAGCTTCCAGCTACTTCTTGGGCAGCGTAGTTTCTTATTACAGAAAAGATGTAGATAATGATAGGAAAATCATTGATGGTCAACAGCGAATAACTTCGTTGTGCTTGCTGTTACGTGCTATTTACACGATGTTAGAGAAAGAGGAATCCAAATCAAAAGAGGTAAATAATTTTATCACAAAGATTCAACCTGCATTGTGGAAAAAGGATGAGTTGAGCGGTGATGTGGATTGTAGTCAGATGCTACTTAAATCTGATGTGGTTTCGGACTCCGGTAATGAGATTTTGCGTAAGATTTTAGAGTCCGGTACCACTGAAAAGGATGCGTCTGATAACTATTCAAAAAACTATGACAAATTCTTGCAATTATACGCAGAGAAATCCCAAAGCAGTCCGAATCATATCTTCCAATTTATCAATGCTTTATTGAATTATACTATCTTGCTGCCCATTAATGCGGATGAGCAAGAAACGGCATTAACTATCTTCAATACGCTGAATAATCGCGGATTGCCTTTGTCCGATGCCGATATCTTCAAATCATATATTTACAAAGGACTGGATGAAACGGCAAAGAAAGCATTTATCAAGAAATGGAAGCAACTGGAAACTGATTCATCAGAAGTGAACGAAAGCGTACAATCACTATTCTATTATCACATGTTTTACTTGCGCGCCCAAGAAGGGGATGTGAATACTTCTACGCCGGGTGTAAGGAAATATTATCTTGAGAAGAATAAAAGTCGTCTGTCTGTTGGTGTCATAGACGAGCTTGTTAAAAACTTGCGCCTTTGGGAAGTTGTCAATGGACGAAGTGCAGTGGATGAAGAGCCGTGGAGCCAGAATATTGATATTAGGAAAATTCTTGATTGCTTGTCTTCCTATCCGAATGAATTTTGGAAATACCCTGTTTCCATATTCTATATGAAGTATAAGGACCGGGAAGATTTTGAGGCTCTCTTCCTGAAATTCTTGCGTAAATTTTATGTTCTGTTGCTTACCAAATATCTGGAGCAACCCACGATTAGCGCGGTCAAAGGCGATATAATGAAACTCAATGAGCAGATTATCAAATCTTATCATCCTGTTTTCAAAGCCGGATTTGAGGAGAAAGAGACTATAAACGAACAAGAGCAGAAAGCAGAACAAGCGCGAATAAATAATCTTCTGATCAAGCCGCACCGACGAGTGGAAAGAATGCTCTTGAAACTGTTGGCTTATGAAGAAGAAGGGCAGAATGAGTTGCTGCCAGTAAAGTGGGATATTGAACATATCTTCCCGCAAAAATGGGATACCAAATATTATACTTTTTCTGAAAAGGAAGCGAATGAGAAGTTGGAGCATATCGGAAACAAACTTCCATTGGAGAAGAAACAGAATATTTCGGCAAGTAATAATTATTTTGACAAAAAGAAGGAGAAGTATAAAATATCTAAAATTGCTATATGTAAGCGCTATGCCAATTCTCCATTGAATGATTGGAACCTTGATAGCATTACGAACAACGATGCCAATATCGCAGCACAAGTAAGGCAACTCTTCCAAGACTGGATAAATGATTATGAGCCTCTTTCTGTCAAAGATGAGAAACCGCAACCTACACCCGAAGAATTGGAGATGATTGAAAAACTCCGCGCTCGTGGACTGATTTAACGATTGAAAACGAATGGTAACACCTGCATAAATCATGGCAAGGATAAAGAAAATATCAGATGATGCGTTTGTTAATGACATTCGTCATATTATTGAAGTTGGACTGAAAAGGGCTTACCAAAGTGTAAGTTCTACAATGGTTCACACATATTGGCAAATAGGACAACGCATAGTGGAGGAGGAACAACATGGAGAGAAGCGTGCCGAATATGGCACACGTTTATTAGAATTCCTATCGGAAGAATTATCCCAAGAATATGCAACCGGTTTCTCGGCTCGCAACCTGCGTTCTTACCGTCAATTATATCTGAATTTCAACGATTTAGAAATTTGGTACACACGTGTTCCAAATCTTGAATGGTCTCATTATCGTGCTCTTCTACGAGTAGCTGATGAGGATGCTCGTTATTGGTATCTACATGAAGCTGCACGCGAGATGTGGAGCGTTCGTACGCTTGATCGCAATATCGGTTCGCAGTATTATTATCGATTACTTCAAGCACCAAAGAAGGATGTGGTCGTGAATGAGATGCTTCAGTTGACAGCGACCAAGCAGCCGGACAAGTTAGAGTTTATGAAAAATCCTATGGTGGCCGAGTTCTTGCAATTACCAGCTAATACCAGTTTCACGGAGTCGGATCTTGAGAAAGCAATTATCAAACACCTCAAAGAGTTCCTGTTGGAGATGGGAAAGGGATTCGCTTTCATGAACGAGCAATACCACATTGCTACCGATACGGGTGATTATTATATCGACCTTGTATTCTATAATGTGATTCTCAAATGCTATTTCTTGGTGGACTTAAAGACAACAACGATTAGTCATCAAGATGTTGGACAGATGGATATGTACATCCGCATGTTTGATGAATTGCGTCGGATGGAAGGTGACAATCCGACTATTGGTTTGCTACTCTGTGCAGAAACGAGCAAGGATATAGCGCACTATTCCATCCTGCATGACAGCAAACAACTCTATGCAGCTAAGTACTTGACTTACTTGCCAACTGAAGAGCAACTGCGCAACGAGATTGAGCGTCAGAAGCAGATCTTCTTGGAGCAGGAGAAGGATTAAAAAAGATTTGGTACACGCGCGTACCAAATTGATACGTTGCCCTCTACCATGCAAATAAATTTGCATATATTAAAAAATTGTACCTTTGCACCCGCAATCTTGCGTGCGGGGCGCAAAATCGCAAATAAAAAAGTAAAGATATATGGCAGATATAGAGAAAATCAATCCGACCGAAATAGTTTCTGCGGAACTTCTCGGTGACTTGCGGAAGATAATCGATTCCGCGCGTTCACACGTAGCAGCTACAGCCAATTATGAGTTGACGATGATGTATTGGCATATTGGTGACCGCATCAATCGCGATGTCCTTAACAATGAACGTGCTGAGTATGGTCAACAAATTGTGTCGACGCTATCGACACAATTAACGGAATTATACGGCAAGGATTTCTCTACCCGGAATCTACATCGAATGATACAATTTTCTCAATTATTCCCAAATGAAGAAATTGTGTCGACGCTGGCGACCAAATTATTTTGGA
>JAFPZY010000034.1 GCA_017417025.1 Paludibacteraceae bacterium
AATACCTGCCAAACCGGCAGGAGAGGTTAATAAATCGTTGGTGCCGTCAATGAATACAGGCACGAATGTTGCAAACGCATTGAAAGAGCCATGGAAGATAGCGGCGGCAATGACGGAACCGGATTTGACGCGTATGAACTGCGCAATAGGAGCAAGGCAAATACAGAAAACGATCATCATAAACACTCCCGTCACCGGATGAGCCGGGAAATTGTGCCCCATAAGGACGAGCGGAGCATGCCATAATCCCCATATCGCGCCGATAACTACAGCAGTCAGCAGAAAGTTTTTCCCTGAGAACTGCCGGAGCAAGTATCCCCGCCAGCCTGCTTCTTCGCCGAAAGCATACAAAGCATTGATTGTAATACCGCCAATAAAACCATTGGCAATCTGCGAAATCAGGAGGACGGAATATGATAACTGCTTACCCTCCGGCAAGACCGAATTGACTTTATCCAGCGCATCCATGAGTAGCGGGCTTTCTTTCATAAAGTGTGTGCCGGGCATGAGGCAAGACAGGGCGATTATGCCTATCGTCATAGCCACGGGCAATAACCAAGCAACAAACCACCAACGGTTGATTTTCCAACTGATGCCGATGCCGCCCAAGACTGACTCGCGATGAAGTATCTGGGTAATGACAGCAGCCACAAGCGGCATGAACATACATGCTGAAGTAACTAATGCCCATACGGGTGAATCTGTCGTCTTGCCACTCAACCGGAACACGCCGACTAACAGCCATACACTAATGTATGCAATAAATGTAAATATCAATCCTTTCTTTGTTGCAGTGTTCATATTTCTGTCTTTTATTTCGTTAATGCGTTCAGGGTTTCGACGGAGAGTTCGCTCATGCCTTCGATGGCATCGCTCACGTTGAGCAGCAGTTTGGGGTTGCTCACATCCCAATGGAAGGTGCCGGAGTCGCTATAGCGCGCCGTCTCAGATTGCAGCACATAGACATAGCCGAAAGTCCTGCCGTTTAGGATGAGACGGTCGATACAGAGGACACGCTTCGCTTTGCGGTTGATGACGATGTTGCGCCAGATGACGCTGGACGGCTGTGTATTGTGGGTCGGGGTAAAAGTAGTCTGGTAGATCATGCTTGCCCCTTCGCCGTCCACCTCATAGTCCGGCAGCAGACCGACATAGGCATCGCTGCGGAAGGAATAGGTGTTGTCGTGGTTGCTTACCGCCTTCAGTTCGGTGAGTTTGAAGGGGATGTCTTTCTGCACATCCTTTGCAAACTCCTCACTTGTGGTTGGCCTTTGTACTGCACAGGAGCAGAGGGCAAAGGCTAATATGTAATAGATGGTTCTTTTCATCACTTATTCCATTTTCCTCATTATTTTTGGATTAATAATTTACTCTGCCGGATGAGTGTACTTGCAGGAGGGATAATTACTACATCCGTAAAATGGACCATATGTCCCATGACGTTTAATAAGCCTTCCCCCACATCTGGGGCATCGTCCATTTTCTATAGCAGTAATCTTTCTCTGCTCATAATCTCTTTTATTATTTTGTGCATGTGTAGCATGCATCTTTCGTATTTGTTTGTCTTTTATGTTAAGCGACAGCAAGTAATTGTAAATTGATTGTGCTTCTTCAAGTGTTATTCTACGCTCTTTATGTTTTCGAATCAATTTTCTCACTTGCCCCCAATATATTACATACGTATCATTTACAGATACTTGTAATTCTGCATTGGGAGAGAATGCTATAATAGAGATAAATTGTGCATTATATTTTTGTAATTTTTCCGATAGTGCCTTGATATGTGATTCGTTTTGAAGCACCGGATTATCAAATACTATATCTCTATTACGCCAACAACTACGCCATAATGTAGAACGGTCGGAGCCATGAATATAGCTTTTGTCTCAATAACAAATATACCATACGGACTTACTACCACGTGGTCTATTTGTGTGGTGTTTCATTGTTTTTTTCTATTAATAAATCATTTATAACAAAGTATTCATTTTTAGGGAGCCAACGTAATTTTCTTGCAACGGCATGCTCTCCTGCATCACCTGCAGAAATAGCGAACTTCCTTATTACCAAAAATAAGAAAATTACTCCTATGATTATAATCCAAATCTCTAACATTTAGAATTGTTATATTTTGTTATTCATTTATTTTATTGTGTCGGATTTTATCCGGTGTAATGGAAGAAAGGGAACAATGGTTATTTTTCCATTTGGGGCATTGTTGTTTTTAATTAGAAATTGATAAAGAATGGATAATCCATATAGGCTGATGATTATAAATACAGTTGCATGTACGACCATTTTAATGTAAAATTGCTACAAAAATACTGCTTTTTTTTGAAATCTGCAAGAGTATGCACGCTTTTCCTATGATTTTCGTTCCAAAACCACACGCTTTTCCTATAAAATTATCTAAGATATTACACGCTTTTCTTATGTTTTGTGCAAAATCTATCCCTCTTACATATAATTTATCACTCCGAACACTACGTCCATACCCCTCATATATAGTCAAGAAAGAGGTAAAATCTATCACCTCATTTGCAACTTCTTTCGTTTTTTTGCATTTTTTGCATCATAGGAGATAGGATGCAAAAATCCCCGTGATATAGAGAACTATACCATATCTATTAATTTTATAATCCAATCTGCCAACGGAAGAGGGATACTGAATAAGCCGCCGTTATAGTGCAGATTGTTCATGGAAAAACGTACACGGAGAGACGGATTATAATGGTTTGTATAGGAGGCGAGACTTCCACCGCTAATGCGTGTGCCCGATTTTACCTCTATGGGAATAACTTGATCAATATGTTCCATCAAGAATTCTATCTCAGCCAGATTGCCGCTCGTCCAATAATACGGAACACCGTTCAGTTGAGGTACTAATGCTTGTAAAACCATATTCTCCGCCATCGCACCACGAAACTCTTTGTACTGGTCATTGCCGGATAACACCACTTCCGGAGCTAATCGTGCTAAACGGCGTAATAATCCGCAATCCAAAGCATATACCTTAAACGCAGATAACTCGCGATAAGCCGAAAGAGGAATGCCCGGCTTGCTAACATTGTACAACCGATAAATCAATCCTGCTTCTTCCAACCAGAACAAGCCATCTTCGTACTCGCGGGCTCGTGCGCCGCTTCGCACAACATTATAAAGAAACTTACGGTTTTCTTTAGATAGCTGAGAAGGAAGTGATTGCCATAAAGCCGTTATACGATTTACCTCTGTAGGAGTGGCATACTTGGAAAAGTCAGCCTGATAAAGATATAAGATATCGCCTAAAACACGATCCACTTCTTGCATGCCTCTGTTTTCCAACAAAGCGATGATTGCTTCCGGCATACCTCCGCAGACCATATAGCGACGATAAGAATCTGTCAGTTTGGACAAGATAATCTCCGGAAGATGTGAAAGCGAAAGATTTTGCTCAATATAATCATAAGTTGAAGAATCAGCAGCACGCAAAAACTCTCTGAATGTCAAGGGGTAGAGCGACATGGTTTGCACTTTTCCCACAGGAACCGTCATGCTCTTTTTCCGCACGGCTACTCCCAATAGCGAACCGGCTGCTATTATAGCATATTCAGGAGCATTTTCGCAAAAGTATTTGAGAGAATTGAGGGCAGCTTCTGATTCCTGTATCTCATCAAAGATGAGCAAAGTTCGTTCCGGGACAATAGGTACAGGCACATAAAGCGCCAACTCGCTTATCAGACGTTTAGTATCTTTTGTCCGTAAAAACAACTCACGCAACTCTGGCATTTCGTCAAAGTTCAGCTCCGCTACGTAATCGAATTCTCGTTTACCGAACTCCCGCATCAACCATGTCTTGCCGATTTGACGGGCGCCTTGGAGCAAAAGAGGCTTACGATGTGGACTTTGTTTCCATGCTTTTAATTGCTCAAAGGCATCTCTTTCTATTTGCATACTAAATCTCCTTAATATTAGAAAACGGTGCAAAGGTAATAATTTTTATTTAATTATGCAAATAAAAGTGCCGATTTTGTGTACTTTTACACATATTCGACATTTCAATTTGTGAATTTTACACATTTTCGACACTTAGTGTTGCCTTTGACTTTCACATTTCAATTTCCATACCCCCCTCTATATATGGTCACAAAAAAGGCGAAATCTAACACCTCTTACATATAATTTACTACTCCGAACACTACGTGGCACAGCATAAAGCCGGCAAAGAAATAAAGAAGTTTTTCTATTATTAAGAGGCAATCATAAAAACATATGTTTGTGAGTGTCTATCGTCAGGTATCTGTCCCGTATGTATCTCGTGAGTGGCAGGTAAGCGAGAAAAGTGACGGCTCATGAAAAGGAACCTGCCTGCTCGAAGGTTGAGCAGGCAGGGGAACAGAAAATATTAAAAGATTCTGAGAATTATAGGTTGGTAATAAACGATAACCCATTATTCCGAGGTCACCAAACTTCTGATGTCCGTATGCAATTTAGCATATTTTTTTAACACTCGATCCCAGTCACGGAAATCTTCATCTTTTGTTCCTGTATAAGAGACTTGACTTTGAAGTAAAAGTTTGAATTTGAGTTTTCCATCTCCATTATCTGGTATTTCTTTGATTTCATAACGGGAACGAATTATTTTGTCTGGATATTCCTCAACGTTCCATACCGTACGATACCAACCTGCAACATTGTCATTAATCTCTAATGATTCGAAAAGCTCGCTGATATAATATTTCATACGTTGAATAGCATCATCGCGAGACATTCCTTTTTTTATCATAACTTCAGTACGTTTATTTGCGATTGCGGCTCCTGGTTCTGACGCAGTATATGCCTTGTCTATTGATAACTCAGATGTCAGATTAATTGAGTTGCCTTCCTGGTCAAAATACACCATCTTTGTATATTCCAGAAAACCTTCTGCTCGAACGATTAATTGCGTCGGTTTATCTTTATAAATTTGGAAAGTCGCACTATTTTTACCTTTTGTTACCATTATACCATCTGCGAAGAACTCGGCAGAAGGTGCATCTACAAGCACATTGATTGTGCGTGTATTAAGAACCATAGGAATATTATATGTCATACGAATACTACTTTGGTCATTAAAGTTGATACGCTTCAAATACGTGTCGTATTCGTCAGCCACGAGCTTTATAGTCTTGGACTCGCCCTTGTGGATGTCAAACTCAACTTGCCCTCGTCCTGCCTCGCGACCATCTACATATATTACTGCATCTTTAGGGTCGGATGTAACTACAACATGCTTACGATTCGGCTTCAGTTTAATCTCCATTGTTTTAGGAGACTTTAAGTTAATCACAAATGACTCAGAATCATAACCATCTGCTTGCACAGTAAATGCCAGATCAACAATAGAGCACGTAATGCTGTACACTCCTTGCGTTACCGGCTGGAGCACTTCTCCTTTTTGTTTCAGTACAATTGCTTCAGCTGGCGAAACTGTAACTTGTACAGTTTTTGCAGACAACATGGATGTACACATTAATACAGCCATGAATAAAAAAGTTCTTTTAACCATAATTATTTATTTTTAGCATGCCTACTCTTTATCGGATTTTCGGCTTACTCCGTCTGATTTGTTCGTTCAAATATATATACACGAAAAACGTGAGGCTTGTTAGCTTCAATCTGGACTGTTGAGGATTCTGGACTACCTTACTAAACCAAACATCTACCGAACAAGGCTCACTTCATTGCGTGAGCATAAAAGCCTTGTTCTTGGTTTAGTAATTGTTTGAAAGTGTCCAGTTTTCAACAATCCAAGTTCTTAGCTGAATGCTTTATTATTTATCTATGTTGTTTGTCTGTTGTTTTATGCCATAGGCGGGCGGTTGTTATTGTATTTAGTTATAAAGTTTATTCTACTTTGCCTGTCTTTAGTTCATTGGCGAGGAAGGAATAAACATACCTTGGGCTTTGGTGGTATAATTGCGTTTCGTTCTCTTGCAAGCGCAGGTATGCCTGTACTCACGCGAAAGATAAAAACCCTGACCAAAATCCTTGTTGGGTTTGGATTTGGTCAAATCGATTGTGTCAAACGCTTTATTTGTGCCGTGATAAAGAATCATACCAGTGCTCCTCCGTTGCTGTGGCAATACTCCGCAATGTCATTAACCATAGACGCGAAAGATTGCGTGTGTACGTAATCGTAGTGGTTCTCCACGAACGCGATGCCTTGGTAACGGCTCAAGTAGTTAAACGCCTGCTTGACAGTAAGACCAAACTTGCGTCCGAACTCTGCTACAAAAATGAGCGTCCATTCTAATTTGTCGTGGTTGGTATATGCCATATCTTTGCAACTTTCGGCTGCAAAGTTACAACAAAAAATCCGAATGTGCAAATAAAATTCATTTTATTTTGCCATTTGCAGGATTTTGCGAAATAATCGTGCCCTTGTGGCTAAGAACGTAACTTCGGGGGAAACGTAGTGGCGGAGTCCGAAGGTACTCTTTTTTTGTTAATTATGCAAGAGTTTGCACGCTTTTTCTATAAATCATGCCCGTTGGTCATTCTGCGGATTTCATGCACATTTATTGCAGATGTGCGGCGGAGATATTCAGCATTTTCATTGCGTCCGTGAGGATAGTCTTGTGGTCGAAAGCGAGTTGTGGAAGGTCGCCCAGCGGCCACCACTGCGCGGCGGCGGCATCGTCTGCGGCAGCGGGTTCGGGCATGTCGGTCATGGCAGTGTAAGCCGCCGTGATGACGCGTCCGCGCGGGTCGCGGTCCACATCGGAATAGACACCCACCAACCGCATACCCGTCAGCACGATGCCGGTTTCTTCCTCCAGTTCGCGCTCTGCACAACGTGCGACCGTCTCATCCATATTGAGAAATCCGCCCGGGAAAGCCCAGCAGCCTTTGTAGGGCTCGTTGCCGCGCCGGACAAGCAAGACGAAAGTCTGCCCGTCACGCTCTGCAAACAGCACACTATCAGCGGTAACCGCCGCCCGCGGATAGGCATAGGCATACATGCCGTCGGAGGTCCTTGTGTAGTCGGAAGTGCCGAGCATACTCTCAAAGGTGCGGTAATTGCTGTCGTCATGCGGGGGGCAAAAGACGGCGAATTCTATTGTACGGAAATGGTGCGCGAACTCTGGCAGGATGTTCTTGTAGGCCTGTGCCACGACCACAGGGTTGTTGCGGAAAGCGCCGCAGCCAAAGGCCCCGAGCACAAGCACTTCCGCGCCGCTCTCTGCTGCGACGGTCAGTATTTTGCGCGCACGCCGCTCATGCAGAAGGCGCAGCTCCTCCGGCCCGATATTCACAGTCCACCTGCCGCCGGGGTTGAACGAACCCGCAGCCGGCCTGCGCAAATTAGGAGCCGCACATGTAATGACATCAACGCCAAACGGCTCCTCCAGCAGACTGTAGTCGCCATCGGCTTTCAGCACCTGCACGCCCGGGGTGAAAATCAGGTCGTCATTATACAGCGGATTGCCTGAATGGCGGTGCGGGGTGTAGAAACCGCTCCACATCGCAGGCGAGTTCAGGCAGTTGTAGAGAGTGGAGCAACGGCACAGACACTCCTCCTGCGCCGAAGAGCCATGCGTAACTCCCCCGCCAGGATTGACAAACGAAGCAAAATTAAGCACACAAACATGAGCACCCTTGTACTGCGCCGCGGCTTCAAAAGTCCGCCTCCTGCTAACCAGCACCTTAGCCTCATCCGCATAGCGCGGAGCGGGAAGCGGGACATGGTCTGTTTCCAATACTATACGCTGCGCAGCCACAGACTCAGCCTGTGCCACAGCCAGTTCCGCACTCTCCCTGATACGCGCCTGCGTATCCTCAAAGACCGATACAAGGTAAGTTCTTCTGTCCATATCCGTAATGCAATTTGCTCTTTGGGGTTTCTGCCTGCAAAGATACAAAAACAATACGGGTTATGCAAGAAAATCATTCATAAAAATGTAATCAGGCCTGCATATACACCTCTGTCTCTGCAGGTTAGCGGTGCGCTGAAAGAGCATTGAGGCTGCTTCAATAGGCAGAGGATATCCGCCGCAAATAATCCGCAAGATAAATACGCCAATTGCGCCAGGTGTGCCCTCCTGTTGTTTCTGTGTATTTATACGGGAGCCCGCATTTGTCCATCCGCCGGCAGAATTGCTCCGCGTTAATATGAAACATGTCCCGCCGGCCCGTATAAACAAAAACAAGCGTGCTGTCGGCCGGCAGCTGCTCCTTACGGACAACAGGAGAAAACATCCCGACAGCCTCAAATCCTCCGGTCAGCAGATTGGCCGTATTGGCGGCAATGCGCGCGCCGTCGGATATGCCGAATCAACATACATGACCAGGTCCGCCAGACCGCGCTCTATGTCATGATTGCGACACAGGCGGGGGTAATGCATTATGTTGTGCCATAGCGAATAATGGCTCGGCTGATTCTCTTTTACCACCACATTGACATCCGGCATAACAAGAATCATAGGGCGGCATTCCCCCTTTGCCGCCAGGTTTTCCATTATCCTGACAGCCCTCCCGCGCTCCATCCAGCTGCCCTCATAGCCGTTCAGACCGTGAATCAGGTATATCACAGGGCAAGGCTTTTCGGCGTTGTAGGCTGCCGGCAAATAGATATTCACCCGCCGGTGAAGTTTCTCGGAGCGGCTGTACCATGTAGTCCGGATGAGCCTTCCGCAATGCTCGGGTTTGTCATACAGAGCCGCTTGCGGACTGCCGCCTATGTTCAGCACATTCCACTTGTGCTTTTTCTGCCAGACCGTGTCGTTATTGGAGGGGTCCGGAGTCCGCTTGCCGTCCACACGGAAGCAATAGGTGTACATTTCCGGACTCACCTTGCCGGTTCTCACCCTGAAACAGCCGTCGCTGTCACGCTGCATCCCGATGCTGCGCGTCAGGTCGGTATAACGCGCCGTGTCCTCATCGGCATAAAGCAAATCGCTCTGCACACTGACTCTTCTCGCCTCGCCGCAGTAGCAGAAACTGACAGTACTATCCTGATGTACAACCACTTGCGCCGAAACAAGAAGAGTCATAACCGACAGCACAAGCAGCAGCCAACGCCAATCATTCGTCATACTCCAAGCGGATATTATCACACCATACCACATTACCAGGGCAGCCCGTGAAAGGCGGCATCGAGCCTGCAGATATCTGGATGATGATGTGTGTAGGCGTGACATTCTCACTGAAGCCTACCTCCTCTATATACACCATTTTCCCGTCCCTGTTATGCGTTTTATAGCAGTCTGCCGACAGTTTTTTCAATGCCTTTCCCGCCTGCCCGTAAAGGACAGGTATCCGGAAATCATTCTGCCAGCCTGCTGTATGACTGAGCTGATGAACGGCTGTCCCTACCCTGTATGCATACACATGCCCGTCTTTCTCCCAGCGGTGTTGCAGTATAAGAGTGACGTGCCCCGCATCATGCCCGCTGACCTCTTTCACAGAGGTTGTTGCCGCAGCATAAACCGCAGCCTTGTCCTGTATAAGAGCCTTGTAGTCAAGAATCAAGGCCGTCGGATGTCCGCTAAACTCCACCCCCATATCTATAGCCGAACAGGGGTCGCTGCTTTGCATAAGTCCTACTATATCTTTCAGTTTTCCTGTATAGACGGACCCTATGGCCAGTGCTTTGAAATCAATGCCAACAGCACTAACCACCTCCAGAGTATTCTCCATCCGGCAGCAGTAACCACCGCCGCGCTTCTCCGGCATGACAGACACTGACACTTTGTCCACTCCAAAAGCCCGCGCGTGTGCATTGCTGCTCCCCCACGGGCTGCCGATTTGATATAGTGTCTTGGTCTTCCCCCCTATAAGCAAAGACTCTTTTATCTCTTTTTCAGTCCAGTGCTCAAAATCGCCATTGGGCATCAGTTCCACACGCTCTGCTCCGTTGGCAGATATGACTGCCGCGGACACCGACAGCCTTATAGCCAAAACAACACCCGCTATAAAAAGTCTATCTATCTGCATTTCAAAAATATACTCTGAAGGTTATCATAATTGCCGACTGGCTTTTCGGAGCGGAGCATAGTTCGTCATAAGGAATACATCCGTCCTTTGCCTACTTGTCTGCCCACAAGCCCCTTGTCCTGACTAACAGGACGCATGGCAAATTGCTCCCCCCAATCGGACTCACTCTGCTCCGGGCAGAAGGCACCACTACAACATAAAGAAAGGCAAACGGAT
The DNA here is from genome assembly GCA_017417025.1 of Paludibacteraceae bacterium. GTDB lineage: Bacteria > Bacteroidota > Bacteroidia > Bacteroidales > Paludibacteraceae > Colicola. The sequence goes on from JAFPZY010000034.1 coordinate 10,174, forward strand.
ACTGCTATTGTGCAACCACTTTTTCATTTTTCTTTTCTCGCGCCTTTGCGCAATCTGCTATCTCTTCGTTCAGCATCTCTTCGAACTGCGTAACCGAGTTCTCCAGTGTATAGCGCTTGGCGGACTGATAGTACAACTCGCCTATGTATTTACGCTCGTTGGGGTGGTCAAGCCAATAGTCTATCGCGCGCGCCAGGTCTTTCGGGTTGCCCGGGGCGAACAGGCTCCGCCCGTCCAGAGCGAACTGAGGAGTGGCGCTCACCTCGCTGTTGGCTATCACGGGCACCAGACCTGTCGCGAAGGCCTCTATACAACTGATTGCCTCGCTCTCCATGTCGCTGGCATGGACGTACAAGTCTGTCATTCCCAAATGCCTGATCAGCTCTTCTTTGCTCAGATACAGGAACATAGGCTTGTTCGCCAGCTTCTCGCCAAGCGCAACATACTCGTCGTATTTGGGCCCCTTTCCTGCAAACACCAACTGAATCCGGTCTGCATATTTGCTATACGGCACGGCATTGATGAGCACATCCTGACGCTTCTCACCGGACAGACGCCCGACCATCGTAATCACTATCTTTCCTTCCAGTTCCGCGCTCTTTGCAGGACGGCCGAAGTCGATATATTGTCTCCCTGCCTCCAGAAACTCACTCTGGATTCCGTTGCTGATTACATGAATCTTAGCCGTGTAGCCGCGTTTCGCAATCATGTCGCCCATGAATTTAGACGGCACATGTACATGCCGCACACGGTTATATATGTTGCTTCGGAAACTCTTGTAAAACAGCTCATTAAACCATTCCACTTTGCCCATATTCACCGAAGAAGTCATGTTCTCCGGCTGGATATGAAAAGCAGCCGTCACCGGTTTGCCGATTTCGTTGCAATAATTGATTGCCGCCATTGAGATGCCAAACGGCACGAAAATATGCACTATGTCCGCCCAGTCGCATGCGTCATGCACGATGTTTTTGTTGTTTTTCGCAAAACTGAAGTCATGCTTGTCGCACAGCGGCTGGAAGACCGGAATACGGAATTTCTCTGTAGTGAAATCTCCGTCCGTCAATCCCTCCTTCGCACTTTGCACATCCGCACCTTGCACCTCCTTCGGCGTGTCCCAGCACAGCACGCATACTTCATGCCCTCTTTTACGCAATTCTCCGGCAAAACGCTGGGCGGAAATACTTGTCCCGTTGTTCGTCGTGTAGAAACTGTCTATGACAAATAAAATCTTCATATCTTTTTGTTTTATTATAAATATCCTTATTATCGCAACCGCTTCCCTGTTTTATCGCAAGTGCTTTGCAGCTTTATCACAAGTGCTTTGCTGCTTTATCGCAAGTGCTTTCTGTTTTTCTGTTAGTCTTGTCTTTTCGTCTGTGTTTTTTGTTTTATTGTGAACATTTTTTCTTATTCTCTCCCCCCTCATTTCAGTGAGTGGTAAGCGGCTATTTTCAACACAGGATTAACACAGCATTAACACAGGATTAACACAGCATTAACATACCATTGTAGGGATACCCCCTTGAAACAACCATATCACAACTAATCTACCATGCCCCTAATCGGCTGCAAAAGTACTGCTTTACAAACCATTATCATTCTCCTCATTCATGCTAATATTGTTCTTATTCTACTATTCTCCTTGTACATGTCGGAAAATTGTCGTACCTTTGCACCTGAATTGTTCTAATTCGTACATACATAACCAAGCGCCTGTTGATGATACGCATAGTATATATTACCGCATTATGCTTAAAAATCAAGAAAACGAAAATAAAATCCTGGCAGATTTCTCTGTCTTCAAATGGATGAGTTTTATCCCCGGAGAGACCTCCGTGGACGACATTGCTGTCATGAAATTTGACGGCTCTACTACCGGCTTATTCCTGAAAACCTTGCCCACCGAGTTTTTTTCTCCGTGCTACATGATTCAGTTTGTTACGAAAGGAGGATTCCGAGCCTCTATCAACAACCAGGACTACAGCCTTCATGCGAATGACGGCTATCTGATTATCCCCGATTTCTTCATGCGCCGCCTGCAGCCGACCTCCGACCACATGGAACTCTATGTGATGTCCATCTCGCGCAAGTTTATGATGGAGATGAACCTGCAATTTCCCCTCTCGCTCATCTCGCATATCTATATCCACCCTGTCTGGCACATGAGCGCGCAGAAGATTCAAGGTGTCATTCACTATTTCGGCCTCCTCCGCGAAGTCATTGACACAAAGAACCGTACGGCCGCTATGCACTTGGTCAATTCCTTCTTCCATTTCCTCGCGGGAGACATTGCCAAACACCAAAATGAATATACTTTTTTCTCCCGCAACGAAGAGATTACAGGCCGTTTCATGCACCTCGTGGATGCTTATTGTGACCGGCATCATAACCTCGACTGGTACGCCGGACAGCTGTGCCTCACCACGCGCTATGTCGCTAACACAGTCAGGCAGACGCTCGGCATGACTGCCAGCGCCTGCATTGAGTTCGCACTCACACAGCGAGCAAAAACACTACTCTGCACCACTCCGCTCCCTATTCAGGCAATAGCCGACCAACTCGGCTTCCAAAACCAGTCCCATTTCGGCACCTTCTTCAAACGTCATACAGGCTGCTCACCTGCCGCGTTCAGAAAGAGTCCCCGGGACCGGCCTTATGCCACACAGCAGGAATCTTCCGTCACTCCCGCTGCGCATTGATGCACCATGCGTAGGCACGGGCAAGGCGGAGGTGCGGGGTGACAAAATGGCCGCCCTGCTCCCAAAGAAGCGTGCAACGCTCTTCGCCCAACTGCCGCCTGAGCAGGTCATATTCGCCCCTTACGCAGTTCCCCACCGCCGCCAAACGCCGGTTGCGGGTTTTCTCTTCTTTGTCGCCAAGACTGAGAAAAACACTCTTTGCATGCACCGGATGACTCTCCGCATACTCTGCCCAGTTGTTTATCCAAAGTGACGGCGAGCACGCGCCGACAGAGGCAAACAGGTCTGTCTGCGTGGCTGCCCATAAAGCGAACAGGCCCGCCAATGAGTATCCGCCAATAATAACCGGCAAGCCCCCGTACTCGCTCTGCAGACATGACAAGCCCCCATACTCGCTCTGCAAACATGGGATGAGCGAGTCTGTCAGATAGCTCAGTGTCTGTCCGGCATGCCGCCCGACCTCCGTCTCTTTCGAGACAAACGAATCCGCCCATGGCATGAGTTCTTTCTCCCACCCGCTTATCTTAAAGCCGGCAAAAACAAACGGGACACTGACAGCCTTGCAGACAGCCTCTATCTCCGCATCAAGCGTGTCGTTCTCATGCTCACCCACAGCCTGGACAAGCAGCACCTGCGCCTCCGCGTCTGCATAAACAACGCACTCTTTGGTGCCTATTGTTCTTATACTCTTCATCATTTATCCCTCGTCACTTATCTTTCGTCATTATCTCTCATCACTTATCCTTCATCACCCATCCTTCATCACCCATCCTTCGTCACTCAATCTTATTTCCTCTGGGGCTGCAAAGATACTGCTTTTTGGGGACATACGCACAACAATTATTCTACAAAATCACGCAGATGCACCGCCACGGCCTTTATACTCTGCCAGCCGGCGCGGTCGGTAAGGCGCAGCATGAAATGGTAGTCTCCCTCCGACACACCGGTCGGGACGGGGATAGCCACATCTATGGTATCTGAAGTTTTTCCACGCGCGATGGCATAGTCCCGACTGAAAACCCAGGCACCTTCGACCATTCCGTGGTCATGGCTTTCGTCTTCACCGTGGTGCTCTTCTTCGTCATGCTCATGCTCTCCGCCTTCCTCCTCATCGCAGTCTACAGCTGATGTGCCATGTGTGTGGTGGTCGAAGTTATTGTGAATCTCGATGTTGAAGCTCCCCAGTTCCGTATCGTCGGAGCAGACAAAATGCACCTGCATGGTGTCGCCGGTATAGTAGATATCGCAGTCCGCGGGGAGGAAAGAACCCTCGTCTATCACCGGCGGAGTGGTATCTCTACTTTTGCTTTCGCAGGCAGCAACGCCCGCTATCACTGCGCATATACTCAGCGCAAAAAATACATTGTTTTTATTAGCCGCAAGGGCACGGTTAATGATGCTTCTCATAATTTGCAAGTTGTAAATTGTTATTTGTTCAAAATTCCACTCCTATCCTCACCGACATATTCCAACCCTGCTCTGGGATGTCTATCAGCCGGTAGTAGGATGTGTGGTCATAGTATTTGGTATTCAGTATGTTATCCGCAGCGAGAGTGAAGTTAAGTGCACAATCCTGCAGCTCAACCCGCTGCCCCGCAGAAAGGTTGAGCGTCCACCATCCGGGAGTGGGTTTCTCGGGCGGCACTATATCACGCTGCGCACCGCAGATACGCACATTGAGAGCAGCAAAGCCGCTCTCTTTCAGCCAATGGAACTTCACTTCCGGCATAATCCGCCACGGCGGGGAGAAAGGCAGACCGTAGCCTTTCTTGTCGCCCGACAACTGGCGCGCGAAGAGGTATTCGCCTTGCACTTGGATATCCATGTGCCGCCACGGCCGGACGGTCAGCACCGCTTCGCCTCCGGCGCGGATAACTTGCGCCTGGGTGTACCGGTAGAGCTGCAGCCCTTCGCTATAAGCCGCCGTCGGATTGAGGTAGATATAGTTCGGGGAATAGCCTGCAAACGGGTCTATCTGCACCCGCACATACTCATTCCCCCATTCCGCGGAGAGGTCCGCCTGATAAGTGTTTTCGGGCTTCAGGTCCGCATTGCCGGCTTCGTAGCGGAAGATATGATAGTTGATGCCGTCCGCTCCGAGTTCTTTAGGTATGGGTGTGCGGAAGGCTTTGCCTATATTAGCGCGCAAAAGCCATCCTTCGTGCCTGTACCTGAGCCCCGCCGACCATGTGAAACTGTGGAAATCACGCGCCAGCGAAGCAGAGCGCAGTTTATGTACCGCACTGTCGCCCACAGGGGTCGGATACCAGTCACGGTAGTCATGTATGTCCGTGTGCGTGAAGTCATAGCGGATGCCCGCGTTGAGCGTCAGCCCCCGCGTCGCGCGCCATTCTTCACCGGCATACAAGCCAACGCCGTACTGCTCGAAATCAGGAATGATAAATCCCCACCCGCTCCGGCGGTTATGCTGCACTTCGCCCTGCAAGCCCCACCGCAAAGTGTGACGTGGCGTTACAAGCCATTTGGCCGCGGCATTCAAGGTCGCAGTATGTTTGCCGAACTGCCTTTCCCTGCTATCAGGCGGCGTAGGCATATAGCCGTGCGACACAGGCTCGGAGTCCTCGCGACGAAGGTTATGCTGCCATGCTGCATTCACCTCTATGCCCCAGTGATGCCGGCTATAGGCTGTGTGGCAAAGCACCTTCAGATGGTTCACACTCTGATGCGGCAGGTCTATATCGCGCCGTGAGCGGTCGTAATCAATCTGCGAGAGGCGCACCTCCAAGCCGTGCGCGTTGGCGAAGAATCCGCTTTTTGCCCATGTCTCATAGACACGCAGAGAAGTGTGCCAGTTGCCCGAAGTATAACCGAGCATTAGCGAACCGTCTGCCTCACGGCCTGCCGTATTACGCAAAGTCCGCTTGTAGAGAGGGATACGGTAGGAGTAATACTCAAAACTGTCAGCCGGAACGCTGAAGTCCGCGTAGTCTTGGTAAGTGGCATTCAGCCGCCAGTAGAGTATTCCGCCCTTTGCATTCCTGCTTACAACTTCCTTCTCTCCTTCTATTTTTGCCGACACTCCCCAAAGCAGATTATTGCTCTGCAGGAACACACAGGCAGAACCTCCCGCATGGCGATGCGGGCGGTTGGCCGAGGAGAGCAACAGCACTCCCCCGACTGCATCGGAGCCGTACATAAGAGCCGCAGGGCCTTTGATGATTTCTATATGGTCTATCGCGAACCGGTCTATCTCCAGTCCGTGGTCGTCACCCCATTGTTGTCCTTCGTGCCTGATACCGTCGTGAATAACCGCCAAACGGTTGAACCCCATTCCGCGTATCGCGGGTCTGGATTGTCCGGAACCGATAGACGAGGCCTGCACTCCGGCTATGGAACTCAGCCCCTTGGACAAGGAAGAAGGTATCTGCCCGTTCAATTGCTCCGCTTCCACAGCCACACTGTTCAGCGAAGCCACCGGATTCTGATGCCTGTGCACGGCAGTTACAGTCACTTCTTCTATCCGAAGATCTGTTGTGTCCGGTTCCACGGGCACCTTTACAGACAACAACACGGCGCTCAAAATACTTAACAAATACATTGTGCCGTTCTGTTTACAAGTTAATGTTCCAATGTTCCGCATAGCCATGCGGAACCGTTTTAACCGTAAAAGAGCGGAACGGGCGGTGCACGCCCCAAACATGCGGCACGGAATGTGCCCTGCAGAAAATGCAAGTCTGCGTCTTGCAACACGCTTGACTGCGTGGCAGGAAGAACACTGACAATATATTTAGGTTGGAAGAATTTAGCAATAGTAAATTTGCAAATAGCACAATCGTCTCCGTCACTATCATAAGCGATGAACGAATCATGCGAATGTCCGCACTCGCCAAGCGGCAGATGGTCCACCACGCACAACAGTTCATGAGCATGATGCGCCTCGTGGTGGTGGAACTGCTTCACCACCAACATCCTGCAGAAGGCGTAAAGGACCACCAATGCCCATAGACGATATGTAATTTTTATTCTCATTATCCCGATACCACCTCAAAACCATCTACTTTGATTATACTAATATATCGAATATCTAACGTATATCTATCGTGTATGTATCGTACTTAACAGCGGATTTATAGCAGCCTTGCCGCGGGTTTATTGTGGGTTTACTGCGGAGTTAGTACGGAGAATCTATTTTCAGATACATATCCTTCAGATTGAGGATTATGCGGTCGAACTGCCGGAGGAAATCCATGCCCATACGGCCGTCGTGCTGATGCAGGTACTCGCCGGATGACGGATAGATATACACCTCCTCCATGCTTACAGGCCGGTTAGCAACCATAAAAGATGCACTTGGCAGGAGCAACACTGCCATGTTGTGAATCTGTCCATAGGAGAGCGTGGAAATCGTATCTTTCTGCGCCGTGTTGTCGGTTTCGGCGGCGAACTTATGATAATAACCGCTGTATAGTTCTGCGGTAGAGCAGCCTGTATCCAGATGGAAGGTCAGAGGGACGGAATCTTTCTTGGCTCTCAGTAGCAGACTTCCCTCAATGAGCAGATTCGGCTTTGTGTCTTGCGGCATGGGAGTCGGATGTTCCGGAAAGACCAGTTGCTGCTTGTCCATGTGCAGCTGTGCCTCCGGAAAGGCCGCTATAATATCCATTCCGAGGATAGCATCCACGCCGGTCATC
>JAFPZY010000035.1 GCA_017417025.1 Paludibacteraceae bacterium
AGACAGCGCTTACAGCAAAAAGGAAAACAAGCAGATGTGTTTGTTTTCCTTTTTTTATCTGCGCTTTTGCTACTGTTTTGTTACCCGTGACTGGTACGTTGTCAGCCGGTGATGTCGGCTTGATGTCGGTCTGATGTCGGTTTGATGTCGGCTCTATCATTCGGTTATCCTTCGGTTATCTTTCGGTTATCCTTCGGTTAGAGCTGCTGATTTCAGGCTGAAAAGGCCATGAGCAAACAATAAGAAACTATTAGTAAAACAGGGCAAACTATGAGTAAACGATAATGAGATTATAAGTAAATAATAACGAGATTATGAGTAAACAATAATGGGATTATGAGCAAACAAATACTGGAATGCGAGCAAGCAATGAGTAAGGCGGGAGGAGGCTATGAGCAAAACGCGACGAAACAATGAGTATAGAGGAAGGAGGGAGAAATAAAAATACAAAAAAATTTGGATAATTGCAGATATTGCAGTATCTTTGCACCAAATTTGCCTGCGGCGAAATATGCAATATCTCGCAAAGCAAGAATACTATACAGAGCAAAGCGGGAAGCCGATACAGGCAAAGCAGGAAGGCGATACTGGCAAAGCGGGAAGGCGATACCGGCAAAGCAAGCATGCTATGCAGGCAAAGGGGGAAGGCGATACCGGCAAAGCAAGCATGCTATGCAGGCAAAGCGGGAAGGCGATATTGGCAAAGCGGGAAGGCGATACCGGCAAAGCGGGAAGGCGATATAGGCAAAGCAGGAAGACGATACCGGCAAAGCGGGAAGGCGATATTGGCAAAGGGGGAAGGCGATACCGGCAAAGCAGGAAGGCGATACCGGCAAAGGGGGAAGGCGATACCGGCAAAGCAAGCATGCTATGCAGGAAAAGGGGGAAGGCGATATAAACAAAAACAAGATGCAATATAAACAAAAACAAGATACAATATAAACAAAAACAAGATGCAATATAAACAAAAACAAGATATGCTTAATGTAATTTTATGCGGGGCACCCGGGAGCGGGAAAGGCACCCAATCGGAGCTGATAGTGGAGAAATACGGGTTGCAGCACCTCTCCACCGGCGATGTGCTGCGGGAAGAGATAAAATCGGGCAGCGAACTGGGCAAGGAAATAGACGTTCTCATCTCAAAAGGGAACCTTGTTCCGGACCACAAGATGATACACATCATAGCCCACTACTTAGACTCGCTGCCAGGTGACTGCAAGGGGGTTGTGTTTGACGGCTACCCCCGCACCGTGGAACAGGCAGAAGCACTGAAAATGATGCTCGAAAGACGCGGCATGAACGCCGTAATGCTCGACCTTCAAGTGGACGAAGACGAGGTGATGAAACGCCTTCTGAACCGCGGCAAGACCAGCGGCAGAGCCGACGACAACTACGAGACCATCAAACAACGGCTGAAAGTGTATCACGAAGTGACCAAGCCCGTGTGCGAGTACTATCTGAAGAAGCACAACTATTTCAGTATCAACGGCAACTACAATATGGACTACACCTTTTCGCAGATAGACTCCATACTGACAATGATACAGCAAGCGTCTAAGTGACAATGGGACAGGGCAACTTCATCGACTATGTAAAGATATACTGCCGGTCGGGCAAAGGGGGCGCAGGCTGCATGCATCTGCACCGCGCGAAATACCTGCCGAAAGGCGGTCCGGACGGCGGTGACGGTGGCCGCGGAGGACACATCATCCTTCAAGGCAACCGCAACCTGTGGACGCTGCTCCACCTGAAGTACCAGAAGCACATACTGGCGACCGACGGCGGTCGCGGCGGAGACAGCCGCTCGTTTGGCAAACAGGGAGAAGACAAAGTGATAGAAGTGCCCTGCGGCACCGTTGTTTACGACGGCGACACGGGTGAGTTTGTCTGCGAAGTCCGTGAACACGGCGAGCGCATTGTTCTGCTGAAAGGCGGCAAAGGGGGCTTGGGGAACTGGCACTTCCGCACCGCGACCAACCAGACCCCCCGCTACGCCCAGCCCGGCGAACCCGCCCAAGAGCGCAACGTGATACTGCAACTGAAAGTGCTGGCTGACGTAGGTTTAGTGGGGTTCCCGAATGCGGGCAAATCGACCCTGCTGAGCGTTGTGAGCGCCGCCAAGCCGGAAATAGCGGACTACCCCTTCACGACCCTTACGCCGCAGCTGGGGATAGTGTCGTACAGGGACAACCGCTCGTTCTGCATGGCAGACATACCGGGCATAATAGAAGGTGCGGCAGAAGGGAAAGGCCTGGGACTCAGGTTCTTGCGGCACATAGAGAGGAATGCGGTGCTGCTGTTCATGGTGCCGGTGACAAGCGAAGACATAGCGGGAGAGTACAAGATACTGCTCGGCGAACTGGAGAAATACAATCCGGAGCTGCTGACCAAATCGCGCCTGCTCGCCATAACGAAATGCGACGTAGAGACGCCCGACAGCAAGCAGACAAAGGCACTGGAGAAAGAGCTGGGTGTGCCGGTGGTGTGCATATCGAGCGTGAGCGGCACAGGCATAGACACACTGAAGGACCTGATATGGACGGAGCTGGAGAAAGAGCAGAACCAGGTGATAGAGATTTCGCACAAGCCGCTTGACATAGAGCAGGTGGCGCGTGCGGAAGACACTGAAGACGAGGACGATACGCCGCAGACCATCTATTTGAACGAGGTTGAGGAAGAATGGGATTTGTCGAAATACGAGGGCATAGGCTGGGACACACAAAACAACAGCAGTGAGGAATGAGAAACTGACACAGGCTTACGACCGCTTCATCGCATGGCGCGAGAAGAACATCAGCGAGAAGAACCTTGTACTCCTGCTGAGTTTCTTTGTGGGCAGTTTCTCGGCACTGGCGGCCTACCTGCTGAAGGAGTTCATTCACTTCATACAGTGGCTGTTAGAGCATTATTTGGTGAGGGGTGAATATACATTCTGGTACTTCATATTCCCGATGCTGGGCATCACCCTTGCGTCTCTGTTCGTGCATTACATAGTGCGCGACGACATCAGTCACGGGATAACCAAGATACTTTACGCCATCTCGCAGCGGAAGTCGATAATAAAGCCCCACAACATGTGGTCGTCGGTGGTGTCGTCTGGAGTGACGATAGGTTTCGGCGGTTCGGTGGGAGCAGAGGCCCCGATTGTGCTCACGGGCGCGGCCATAGGCTCGAACCTGGCGAAAGCACTGCGTCTGGACCAGAAGACGATGATGCTGATGATAGGCTGCGGCGCTGCCGGTGCGATAGGCGGGATATTCAAGGCCCCGATAGCGGGCCTGGTGTTCACGTTAGAGGTGCTGATGATGGACCTGACAATGACCTCCGTCGCCCCGCTGCTGATATCGTCGGTGACGGCGACGGTGTGGTCGTACATAGCGACGGGCAGCGACCCGATGTTCGAATTTCAGGCGACGGACCCGTTTGTGATAGGGCGTATCCCGTGGTATCTGGTATTGGGAGTGGTTTGCGGGCTGTGCTCCTTATATTTCACGCGCGCGACAAACGGCCTTGAGCAATGGTTCAAGGAGCATGTGAGGAGCATAGGCGCGAAGATAGCGGCAGGCGGCGCGACACTGGGTCTGTTAGTGTTCGTCTTTCCGCCTCTCTACGGCGAGGGGTATGACGTTATAGCACGGCTGATCAACGGCTCTCCGGACGAGTCGTTTGCAGTAAGCCCGCTGTCGGCATTCGGGAGCGAGACATGGATGCTGACCATATATTTCGTGCTGATAATACTGCTCAAAGTAGTTGCATCGGTTGCCACCAACGGCGGCGGCGGCGTGGGAGGCATATTCGCGCCCTCGCTTTTCATAGGAGCCGTGACGGGATTTGTAGTGGCCAGGCTGATGAACATGGCGGGACTGCATGTGTCGGAGGCCAACTTCGCGCTTGTCGGCATGGCGGGCCTGATGTCGGGAGTGATGCACGCGCCGCTGACAGGGATATTCCTGATAGCCGAACTGACAGGCGGCTACCACCTGTTCATTCCACTGATGGTGGTGGCAGTGATTTCGTATCTGACCATTCTGCTGTTTGAGCCTCACAGCCTTTATGCCATGCGCCTTGCGCAGAAGGGGGAGCTGCTGACCCACAACAAGGACAGGTCGGTGCTGACCCTGATGCAGCTGGACAATGTGCTTGAGACCGACCTGAAGACCGTGCCGCCTGACATGCGTCTGGGGGAATTGGTGAGAGTGATAGCCAGGAGCAGACGCAACATCTTCCCCGTGACCGACAAGGACGGGCGGCTGTGCGGCGTGCTGCTGCTTGACGAAATACGCAACATCATGTTCCAGCCCCGGCTGTACCACCGCTTCACAGTGCGGCAGCTGATGACTTCGCCCGCCGCCATACTGCGCAACGACATGTCGATGGAGCAGGTGATGGAGACCTTTGAGGACACGGGGGCATGGAACCTGCCCGTGGTGGACGCGGAGAAGAGGTACGTGGGGACAGTGTCGAAATCGAAGATATTCAACAGCTACAGAGACGTGTTAGTGCAGTTCTCGGAAGAATAAACAAGCAGGCATTATGACGAACACCGACGTTTTATTACGCTCGTTTGAAGAGCGTTACGGCAGGAAGACAGAGCGGGTGTACTTCGCTCCCGGCCGAGTGAACATGATAGGCGAGCACACCGACTACAACGGCGGACGCGTTTTTCCGTGCGCTCTGAGCTTCGGCACCAGTCTGGCAGTGGCAGCCAACGACAGCGGCCTGCTCCGCTTCGCTTCGCTCAACATGCCGGAGACACGCGAGACCGGCATCGGCGACCAATGGCACCCCATAGAGGGCAAGAGCTGGGTGAACTACGCCCTCGGCGCGATAGCCCAAGCCGCCAAGAAAGGCGTTAGGCCGGCACAAGGCTATGACCTGCTGTACAGCGGCGACGTGCCCATAGGAGCTGGCCTGTCGTCATCGGCGGCACTGGAGGTGGTGACGGCATTCGCCTTCAACGAGCTGTGCGGCAGCGGATTCTGCAGGACGGAGATAGCACAGATGGCGCAGGCGGCGGAGCATGAGTATGCGGGCGTGCAGTGCGGCATAATGGACCAGTTTGCCTCGGCACAAGGACGGCAAGGACATGCCATGTACCTGGACTGCAGCACATTAGACTGCGAGTGGGTGCCGCTTGACCTGACCGGGATGCAGATAGTGCTTGCCAACACAAGAAGTCCGCACAAGCTGTCGTCAGGCGTTTACAACGAGAGAGTGGCGCAATGCAGGCAGGCAGTGGAAGATATACGCAAAGCCTTTGACATACAGCACCTTGCTGAACTGACGGCGGAGCAGTTTGCCGAAGCAGAGAAGCTGATAAGCGACGAGACTGTGAGACGGCGTGCACGGCACGTGGTTAGCGAGGCGGAGAGGACCAAGCAAGCCGTGGAAGCCCTGAAAGCCGGCAACATCGGGCTGTTCGGGCGGCTGATGAACGCGAGCCACGCATCGCTGCGCGACGACTATGAGGTGACAGGCCGCGAACTGGATGCCATGGCTGAAGCAGCATGGGCGGAAGAGGGGGTAGCGGGAAGCCGTATGACAGGCGGCGGCTTCGGCGGGTGCACAGTGTCGATAGTGAGAGAGGACGCAGTGGAGGAGTTCAAGAAGAACGTGGGAGCGGCATACAAGAAACGCACAGGCCTGACCGCGGAATTCTATGTAGCACAGGCGGGCGACGGCGTGCGGCGGCTGATGTAGGCGGCAAGATACTCCTGCTCAGGCTGGCCAGGAGTGGGTATAAGTTCAGCCTTGCCGAGCAAATTGAGAGCCGCAAAATCCATGACCGACGAATATCCGCTGCGGGAGACAATATGCTCCGCCCCCTGCAAAATCGGGACGAGCAGTTCGTCAGGCAGCGAGGGGACAAGAGTGATGTTGTTGTGGCGCGTGCGGACAAACGGCATTCCGACCTTTCCACGGACGATTAACAGAGTTTCACCGGACTTTTCATAACGCTTAACAAGCTGCTGCTCAAACAAAGTGCGCTGCGGCTCGAGGCCTGAGAGGACGGCGACAGTGTGGTAGTCGCTGCATGATTGCTGCGCAGGCTGCATGCGCGAGAGCGGTCCGATATAGCGCGCGTTTTCCCTTTCCCCTCCGGAGCTGAGGAAGCCCGCCAAGCGTTTGTCCTCTTCGGCGAAGTCAGGCACCCAGAGCTGGTCGAAGCGGCGATAGACGGAGCGGTGCAGCCTGTAAGCGAGCGGCTCCAGCCATCGCCAGAAACGCGGCAGGCGTATGTGGAGCTGGTGAGTAAGATAGACAAAGACAGTGCCTTCAGGACGGCGGCTCGGTGGGAAGAGCCCGAAGCGGTTGTCGGAGATGACGAGGTCGAAATGCTCGTTATGAAGAAAGCGGGCAAGCCTTTTGTGGTCGCGGACAGAGAAGCGTATGAGAGCGGGGAGAGAGCGCAGTACAGCCCAAGTCTGCGAGGCTGACCGCGAGTATGTGAGCCTGAGCGGAGCAAGACTGACAATGCGCAACGTGGGGAAAGTGCGTTTGAGCAAGAGGAGCGAGTCGCCATCGCCGGCGAGAACGACCTCGTTTTTTTCAGCTATATACTTACGAATAAGGGGGATACAGCGCGTAGCATGTCCCAAGCCCCAGTTGAGCGGTGCGATAAGAATCTTCATTTGCAGTTGTTTTCTATGTGTTTTGTCATCGCGATGACAGGGGAATCACCTACTAATCACCTACTAATCACCTACTAATCACCTACTAATCACCTACTAATTTCCTACTATTGACAGCGTAACGAGAGAGCACTTACGGCAGAGGGAGAGAGGGGGTTCCGCTGAATGTTGATATGATTTCATTGCAAGTTGATGCGATTTCATTGCAAAAGTAAGAGTTTTTTTGCATATATGCAAATTTCTTCGTACCTTTGCATGTTTTTTGGGCAGGAAAAGCCCAAAAAACATAATAAAGAGAGACGAGAAGTCCCATAAAGAGAGACGAGAAGTCCCATAAAGAGAGACGAGAAGTCTCGTAAAGAGAGACGAAAAGTCCCGTAAAAAGAGACGAGAAGTCTCGTAAAGAGAGACGAGAAGTCCCGTAAAGAGGGACAAGAAGTCACACAAAAGAGAGACGAGAAGTCCCGTAAAGAGGGACAAGAAGTCCCGCAAAAGAGAGGCGAGAAGTCCCGTAAAAAGAGACGAGAAGTCCCGTAAAGAGAGACGAGAAGTCTCGTAAAGAGAGACGAGAAGTCCTGTAAAGAGAGACGAGAAGTCCTGTAAAGAGGGACAAGAAGTCTCGTAAAGAGGGACGAGAAGTCCCGTAAAAGAGAGACGAGAAGTCCCGTAAAGAGGGACGAAAAGTCCTGTAAAGAGGGACAGCAAATATCTTAAAAAGAGACAAGACAAGAATTCAGAAAAAAGGAATAAGACCATGAAATGCGGTATAGTAGGGCTGCCCAATGTGGGCAAATCGACATTGTTCAACTGCCTTAGCAACGCGAAGGCACAGTCAGCTAACTTCCCATTTTGCACGATAGAGCCCAATGTGGGCGTGATAACGGTGCCAGACGAGCGGCTTGTCAAATTAGGCGAGCTGTGCAAGCCCGAGCGCGGCGTTATACCGACGACAGTTGAGATAGTGGATATAGCCGGTCTGGTGAAAGGCGCGAGCAAGGGGGAAGGCTTAGGCAACAAGTTTTTAGCCAACATAAGAGAGACAGACGCGATAATACACGTGCTGCGCTGCTTCGACGACGGGAACGTGGTGCATGTGGACGGGACAGTGAACCCCGTGAGGGACAAAGAGGTGATAGAGGCAGAACTGCAACTGAAAGACCTCGAGACAGTGGAAGCCCGCATACAAAAGACTGAGAAACAGGCAAAAGCCGGCGGCGACAAACAGGCGAAGACGGCATTGGAGGTGCTGATGAAATACAGGGACGCCCTGTCGCAGGGTCTGTCGGCACGCACGGTGGAGCTGCAGAACAAAGAGGAAGAGGCCGTGGCAAAAGAGATGTTCCTGCTGACCAACAAGCCTGTGATGTACGTGTGCAACGTGGACGAGGAGTCGGCAGTGACGGGAAACGCATACGTGGAGCAAGTGCGCGAGGCAGTGAAAGGCGAGAATGCGCAAGTGCTGGTGCTCGCGGCGAAGACAGAGGCGGAGATAGCCGAACTGGACACTTACGAAGAGCGGCAGATGTTCCTGCAAGAGATGGGACTGGAAGAGTCGGGCGTGAACAGGCTGATAAAAGCCGCCTACGCCCTACTCGAGCTGAGGACCTTCCTGACCGCAGGTTCGGACGAAGTGAGGGCCTGGACGTTCAAGGCGGGGTGGAAAGCCCCGCAGTGCGCGGGCGTGATACACACCGACTTCGAGAAAGGCTTCATACGCGCAGAAGTGATTAAATATGAGGACTATATAAGTCTCGGCGGAGAGGCAGCCTGCCGCGCTGCGGGCAAGCTGGGCGTTGAAGGCAAAGACTATCAGGTGCAGGACGGCGACATCATGCACTTTCTGTTCAACGTATGACATGAAGGAGAGAGAGTATGTTTGATTTTCTTAATCAGTGGTTTGACAGCCAGCCATGGACATTAGCCGCAGCACTGGTAGCGGGACTTGTTTTGCTGGTAAAAGGTGCGGACTGGCTTGTAGGCGGCGCGTCGGGTTTAGCGAAGCGTTTAGGCGTATCGGACCTGCTGATAGGTCTGACCGTTGTGGCTTTCGGCACCTCGATGCCGGAGTTTGTGGTGAACATGGTGTCGGTGAGTGAAGGCTCGACCGACCTTGCCGTGACCAACATCCTCGGGTCGAACATCATCAATACATTCGTCATTCTGGGTCTGACGGCGGTGGTGTGCCCGGTTGTGTCGCAGCATACCTCCCGCGCACTGGATATACCGATGGCGACGATAGCAGGTCTGCTTGTGCTGCTGTTCGCCTGGACTGGCGGCATAAGTTTCTGGGAGTCGATGGCACTGCTTGTGATGTTTGTGGTTTACATGGTTGTGACGTTTTTTATAAGCCGCAAAAAGGGTCAAGATGAAGAAGGGAAAGTGGCATCTATGCCTATATGGCGTGCCCTGCTGCTGATAGCGGCAGGTTTGTGCGGGTTGGTGACAGGCGGGGAAGCGATAGTGAAAAGCGCCGTGCACATAGCCACCGACTTGGGCGTGAGCGAAGCCATAATAGGTCTGACCATAGTGGCTTTGGGCACTTCCCTGCCCGAGCTGGCGACCTCGGTGGCAGCGGCGGCCCGCAAGAACAGCGACATAGCATTAGGCAACGTGCTGGGCAGCAACATCTTCAACGTTTTCCTCGTACTCGGCGTGAGCGGTGCCATACAGACCCTGCCTGCCTACAAGGGCTTTGTGCTTGACAGCCTTATGGCGGCCGTGGGGTGCGCGCTTGTGTGGCTGTTCGTGGAGACGAACAAGCGCAAAGAAGTGAAACGCTGGGAAGGTGCGCTATTGTTAGCGGTGTATGCGGCGTATCTGACTTACAGGCTTATGATGCTTTAATCTGCTCAAGGGTGAGGCGGTTGAACAGACGGCGCTCGCTGTCGAAGAACCAGCCCCATTTATTGAAATACCGGCAGATATTGACTATGTGCACCCACGTCATGCGCAGGGACTTGTATGAAGCCCTGGCGTGGTTGTGGACGATGGTGATGTCTGGGAGGAAGAGTGTGAGCCAGTCGCGGTGGATGGTGCGCGTGAGGTCGATGTCCTCGGGGTACATGAAGTAGCGCTCGTCGAAGAGGCGCGCCTGCCTGACCGCCTCTGTGCGGAGGAACATGAAACAGCCGCTGAGGTAAGGGACGTTGAGCATGCGGTTGTAGCCGGAATCGCGCAGTTCGTAGCGGCGGTTGCGGCTTTTCATCATCCAGGACGGGAGGAAACGGCGGCCGAAAACGTCAAAGGGAGTCGGGAGGAGTTTGCAGAGATACTGTATTTGTCCATCGGGACAGAGCACTTTGGGCATGACACAGCCGACCTTCGGGTTGTGCGCGATGAAAGCGTGCAAGCGGTCGATGTCTTCGGGGCTGACGAGAATATCGGAGTTCATCACGAGATGGCAGAGCGTGCGCTCGTAGATGGAGCGGCGTATGGCGATGTTGTGCGCCGCGCCGTAGCCGAGGTTGCTGCCGTTGTTCCAGATATACTTAATCTGCGAGCGCTCCGTGCGGCGCGGGAAAGAGTTGAGAGTGCTGATAAAGAGCGGGGCAGCCTGCACCGGCGAATTGTCAATGAGATACAAGGCGCGGAGAGAGGACACCTGCAGCAGTTTTTCGCAAAGAGCGGCAAGCTGCTGCCAATCAGGGTTATATAGCACTATCGAGATGTTCAGCATGAGTGGAAGAACTGGTAGATTTTGCGCAGTTTCTTGAACAGGACAGTGTATATTCCGCCGATGGCGTTTTTGCGCAAAGCGCGGTAGTCCTCCCGCGTTTTCAGCATCATGGTGCGCATGTTGCGGTTGCTGACCCCGCCGACCGACATGTACACGAGCACGTTGGGGAGATAGACCGTTTTGCAGCGGCGGCTGAAGAGGCGTAGCATGAAGTCGTAGTCGGCAGAGATGGAGAAAGTGGGGTCGTATTCGCCTGTTTCGTCGTATATCCGGCGCCTGAGATAGAGGGTCGGGTGCGGCGGCATCCAGCCGTATTCAAGCAATCCGGGGCGGAAGGGATTGCTGCGCCAATAGCGGACGACAGAGTCCTGGTGCAAGATGTCCTTACAATAAATCAAGTCGCCATAGAGGACATCCGCGCCTGTGTTTTCCATTTTGCGGACGATGGTCTCAATGGTTGTTGTGTCGGCAAGCATGTCGTCGGAGTTGAGAATGCCGATGATGTCGCCCGTGGCGAGACGCAGCCCTTTGTTGATAGCGTCGTAGATGCCGTTGTCGGGTTCGGAGACGACACAGGCGAGACGGCTGCGATGGCGGGCGATGATGTCAAGAGTGCCGTCGGCGGAGCCGCCGTCGATGACGATATGCTCGATGTCGGGGTAGGTCTGCACCTCCACGCTCTGCAGCGAGAGTTCAAGGAGACGGGCGCTGTTGTATGATATGGTGATGAGTGAGACTTTCATTTCCTGGTGATTGTGTCTGTGTACAATTTCATATATTGCATCAAATTGTTTTTCAGGTTGTAATGCTCAAGCACATAGTCCCTGCATGCCGCTGCTTTCTCCCCCACCTCGCTGCTGCCATAGAGAGACTCAATTTTTCCGGCGACAGCATCAAGGTCACGGTCATTGACAAGCCATCCGACTTTTTCACTGCACATCATAGTCATAGCCGTGTTTGAGTAAGCCATAACAGGCGTGCCGCATGCCATAGCCTCCGCCAGCGTCATGCCAAAAGTCTCCTGCCGAGAGAGACTGAGGACCACGTCCGCCATTGAATATATCTCTGCCAGTTGCGCAGGAGCAGCGGTGCCGACAGTCAAAACCGACGGCGGCAACACATCGTCCGGCACATTGCCGACCATGACAAGTGCAAAACGCGAGTCAAGGCGCTCTGCGAGAGCTTTCCAGTCAAACAGTCCTTTTTCAGCGCACCAGACACCGGCAACACCTACAACAACGAACTTCCCCTCCAGCCCCATCTGCCTGCGCAAACTGCCGGAGACAGGCTTGAAGACTGCCGTGTCGATGCCGTTTACGACAGCGAGATGCCTACATCCGGACAAAAAAGACTGCGCGACTATGCCGTCAAGCCACTGCGACACACTGACAAAAGTGAGATTGGGAATCTGTGTGAGCAGCCTCTTCTTCAGCATATAATTGCGCGAAACGCCATAGCGGACAAGAGAGCGCGGGTAGTCATCAAGCCCGGGACATACGCTGCAACCGGTTTTCCATTGTCCGCAGCCGGAGACGGCAAACGAGGCACACCTGCCAGTCAGCAGCCAGCAGTCATGCAGAGTCCAGATGACAGGCACGCCGCAACCACGCAGAAAACGCATGAACAAAGGAAAATTAACATAATAGCCGTGAATGTTGTGTATGTGTATAATGTCCGGTTTCCAAGTGCGGATTTTGCGAATCAGCCGAAGAGCGGCTATGCACGAGCCCAGTCCGTGAAGATTCAGCAGACTCAGCAGAGCGTGCAAATACTCGTTCCACTTTCCGGCTATTTGCCACTCAGGGACGGAGGAGTGTGCACAATAACGCGCCCCATGAACAACGAGGCACTCATCACCAGCTGCGACAGCCTGTGCAGCAAGCTGCTCCACAATATGCCCTGTGGAGCCCGTGTTAAGTGCGGTGTTGATATATAATATCCTTTTCTTCACGTCTTCAGAAGTTTCATCCACATTTGCATAACCGGTTCGAGTGCGAAGTGCGTCACGGCATACCTGTATGCCTCCCCCCCTACTCTGCCGCGCTCATCGTCACGGACAATGCAACGGTCAATTGCCGCGGCGAGCGAGTCCACATCTTCACACGGCACCAAGAAGCCGTTGGTGCGGTTGTCTATAAGCTCTGCCGGCCCCTGCGGGCAGTTGAAAGCAATGCAGCAACACCCGCATGACATAGCCTCTATCAAGGCCAGCGGCAAGCCCTCATAGCGGCTGGAGAGGACAAAGACGGCGGAGTTGAGATAGTCAGTCCTTATATCGCTGCTCAAGCCCGGCATGGAGACCGAAGCGGCGACAGAGAGCTGCTCCGCAAGCGCCTCCAGACTGTGCCTCTCATCACCTTCACCGACAATGCGTAGAGTCCAGCCGGTGTGCTCCGGCGCGACCTTTGCCCACGCACGCAGCAGGAGGTCGAAACCTTTCTGCGGATGAAGCCTGCCCACTGCAAGCACCTGCCTGAGCGCATGAGTGCCGCTGCCGGAAGGCTGCAAAGGCGAGGGGTTGGGGATACAGAGAGTGTTGGTAACACCGGCTTTGTTCCAGTGGCTCTCATCAGCCTTAGTGAGGACAACCAGACACTCGAGACGGCTGACAGCACGCTGCAGACGGCGTGTGCGTATTCTGCCGAGCATCCGCCAGAACAAGCCTTTGTGGTACTGCATCATCAGCTGCTCGCGCTGCTCCATGGCAAAGTGCACTTCCGCCATTTTGCGGCACGGGACATCAAGCCGCCACAACCAGTCCACCTCTTTTCCGCAAAGCGAGATACACACATCAGCATGACTATCAAGCAAAAGCTGCCGCAGTTTTTTCCGATAGAGCCTCTGCTTGAGGTTGTGGTTGATATATTTGCGCAGAAGCGGCAAGCGGAAATCAGCATCAAAATCAAGCCCAAGCTCCACAAGGCGGACATCTGCATGAAGAGGGAAAAAGACTGCAGGCCGCCCGTGCGGAGGCAATTCGGTGGTGACAACAGTAATGTGCATACCGGGTTGTGCGGCAAGGAAATTCACCTTCTGCGTCAGCACGCGTTCCATGCCCCCTGCATTATACAACTGCGGAATGCAATAAACAATATTCATGCTGCGACCTCCTTTTTTTCAGGTTTGCGAAAGAGGGAACTCCAATCAAAAGTCGTAGTAGAGCGCACAGCCCAAAGCAGCAACAACGACCAGCACAAGACACGCGGCGGAAACAATATAGGTGCACGGGAGTAGAAGACGGCATAAGAAACGAGCAGATAATGAACCAGATACCAATAGATATTGTTGCGCCCGCGATAGTAGCTCTCCTTGACAGCCAGCCCGACGAAGAACATGGACACCGCCACTCCTCCGTATTTAGCCATGCGGAAAGCATCGCCAATCATGTTGCATCCCATCCCCCAACCGCAGTCAGGCCCTTCAAAGATGTAAGTTGTCATTTCCTGCGCGCACAGAGTCTCGTAAGGCCTCCCCGTCCACTCAACAATATATTTTGCCATTCCGGGAACGGGGGTGGCAAGGTCGATGAGCATGCCGTTGAACCAGTCGTTGGCATGATGCATGCCATAGCCGACCAGAGCGAAGAGGTTGATGCCATTGATAGTCAGGTCGGCAAAAATATCCACGAGATGCTCTTTGTCCATCTTATTGACGACATTGACAATATTGCCCAGATGCGAGCTGCGCGTTTTCATAATAACCCACATTCCGACAACCCCGACAAGCACCAGCACAAAAATCTCCCAGAGACGGAAGCGGCGCACATTGTTGTTCCAGCCGACCAGGAGTACAAGCCCCACCCCCAGCACCACAGTACGGCTTCCCGTCGCCAGAATAAGCACCATGCAAGTGCCCATTGTAAGCAAATAGAACCACCAGTGCGCGCGCGGAATGTGGTAAACGAATATAGCCATCAAGTAAATAGCGAGCGTAAAGATGACATAAAAGTAAGAGTAAACACCCACTGTGCGTATGTTTCCGCCTCCTCCATAGACAGCATTCATGGCCGCCCAGCCCCCCGAGAGCACATAGAGCACGTAAGTCAGGACGGTGAGAAAGAAAAAGAGCAGATACTGGTCCTGCGAGACACGGAAGCCAACAGTCACCGGCTCAGGACGCGACATCTTAAGCCACTTAGTCAGCCCGAGCATGTAGAAAGTATAACCCATATATGCGATAGAGACGGCACGGTCGATAAGAGTCCTGTCCCATGGACGGTGGAAGAACGACCAGTTTTCGCGTTCAGGATAATAAAACAGCGGATATGCGAAATTGACAAAGAAGAAGGCAATTGCAAAAAACAACTCGAAACCGACGAAGCTCTTCCGCCCGTTGGTCAGGAAATAGAGCACGTTCTGCGCAATATAGCACCAAGCCAGAGTCTGGCAGAAGTCAGCATGATAGCCGCTCTTTGCACAGATGCACATCACCACACTGACGACAGCAAAAACAATATGTATAACCCATGCAGCCATATCAGCAGACTTTTTTCAGTTGCAACAAACGCTCTTTATATGTAACGACGGCGCAGAAGACCACCTCACACATCCCCGAGAGTGCGAGCCCGGCCGCCACCCCATAGACAGACGGACGCAGGAACAGCCATACAAAGACCGCCGCCAGACAAGTGACCAACGCCACGACCTGATTAGCCGTAACCAGATAACGGCGGTTGGCGGGGATGAAGACAAAATCGATGAAAGCAGTGCCGAGCAGCCAGAAAAGCACCGTAGTACTCAAGATGACACTCACGGGATATGCCATAGGCAGCTGCCCGTGGCCGAGCCAGAGCACCAGCCACTTGCCCACAGCAGCCACCAGAGCGACAACCGCGAGACCGAGAAGCGCCTCCGCGTACATAATCCGCCTGACCTGCCGCGGCGTGGAGCTGACCACGATTTTAGGGAAGAGCGCCTCGTTGAGTTTAAGCAACATAATGCGCGGCACAGTGACAATCTTGTTAGCCAGGTCATAGACCGCCACATCAGCCATACCGAGGAAGGAGCCTGTGAGCAGGACAACGCCCTGCTCTTTGGCGATAGCCATGACATTGGTCAGGAAAAAAGGCGTTGCCTCGACGCAATACGGGACAACCGCGCGTACAGGGACAAGCGGCATAGGCACCCCGTCCTTGAAGCGGACAAGCAGCCACGCAGCGACTGCGCCCAAAAGAGACGCGACAGTGTTTATGAGCATGAACAGCCACACATCATCGGGCGTGTGCAAGAGGAGGAAGATGAAGGGCAGAGTGAGCAACTTGCCCGCCAGCTGTATAAAAGTGACGACACGCATCCTCTGCACCCCCTGAAAATACCACTGCGGAAAGAGTATGCAAGAGAGCGTCTGCGCAAACCCGACCGCAAAAACGAGCCGGTTGTCGCGCATGAAAGGCACAGTGAGCAGCAGGACGACAAAGACAAGCGTCACCAGCGCCTCCAGCAGTATTTTGGCAGTCTGCACAGCGGCGAGCACTTCTCCCAGCCTCTCCCTGCTTCCGCCTTCAGCCACGATGCGCGCTATGTGCTTGGCACAAGGCATGTCGAAGCCGAAATTGACGGCGGCCATGAAGATGCAAGTGACCGACCAGGCGAAGACATAGGTGCCGAAGCCCGTGTCACCGAGACGGCTGATGAGGACAGGATAGACAATGAGATAGAAGCACATATTCAGCACCTGCAAGACGGTCATGAAGACATAGTTCTCCACCACCTTGCCGTTGTTGCGGAACAGCCTTTTTATGTATCCGTATATTGCCATTGCCTTTATCCAGCTATGCCTGTTTGGGCAAAAAGTCCCAAAAGTTCTGCAAAGTTACGACATTTTTTGCATATATGCAAAAAAAGCACGCTATTTGCGTGCTTTCTTTTGTTGCATAGCAGAAGATCAGGCCTCTGCTTCGGCGGCGGGAGCCTCCTGAGCTGCAGCTTCAGCAGCGGCGGCCTCCTGTGCAGCGGCAGCGAGAGCCTCGGCAGCAGCTTTGCGTTTTGCAGCAACAGCTTCGGCTTTAGCCTTGTTGGCCTCTTCTTCCTGAGCCAGCAGTCGTTTGGCTTCGGCAGCTTTCCTGTCGGCTTCAGCCTGACTGATTTTACCGAGTTTGGCATCTTTCTGTGCTTTCCAAGCATTGAAGCGACGCTGTGCCTCCTCCTCGCTGAATGCGCCTTTGGCGACACCGCCTTTGAGATGCTTCATGAGCATAACGCCTTCGGTTGAGAGGATGAAACGGACTGTGTCAGTAGGCTGGGCTCCGACACAAACCCAATACATTGCGCGGTCGAAATCAAGGTCAATCATCGCGGGATTGATGTTGGGGTTGTAAGAGCCGATACGTTCGATGAATTTGCCATCACGTGGCGAGCGGCTGTCAGCCACTACGATGTGGTAGTAAGCGTAGTCTTTGTGACCATGACGAGCCAGACGAATCTTTAATGCCATTTTGACTTTGGTTTTAAGGGGCTGTGACTACTCGAATCACCTGCCCGGGGTTGATATTATTTTAGTTTAACGTGCCTCCGTGCGCGGTGCCTCAAGGCGCTTTACACGAAAAAGCCTGCAAAGATACGTGTTTTTTTCCGACTGTGCAAATTTTTCTTTGTTTTTCGTTATTTTTCTGCGTGAAGACAGAGAGGGGGAGGGAGAGAAAAACAGTCCAACGCGAGTTTGAGAAGGCAGCGCGTGTGAGGGTACTGCAAGGGTACTGTGACGGTACTGTGACGGTAGAAGGCAGCGCAAGAAAAACAGGCCAAAGGCAAGACTACAGCGGGGTGACGGTGACTGGTGCGGATGGGGGGGTGGGCGGCGGGGGGATGTTGTTATGCTGCAGGCAGGAGGGTTATTGTGTAGCGGGAATGTGGTGTTATTGTGTAGCGGGAAGGGAGGGTTATTGTGCGGCGGGCCGGCGGACGTAGTGGGGCATGTCGAAGGGGATTTCCATTGAGAGCTCCATGAGTCCGGCGAAAACGCCGTCTTTGTACCAGGGGACCTGATAGATAAGTTTCTTCACCCCGTTCTTCTCGATTGTATAGACATTCTTTTTCTGCTCTGCATAGAGTTCGCGGAGGATGGCGGCGGCGCGCGGCGGGTGGCAGTCGTAGAGGTTACGGCCAATGATTTTCTCTCCGTGCGAGTTTACTTCCGCCGAGCGGCGGTTCATGTCGATGATGTTGCCCTCGGTGTCGGCGACGGTGATGGCGACGGGCAGTTCTTCAAAACAAGTGTCCATAATATGAAAAGATAGTGCGGTTAATTGTCAGTCTTAGTCAGCAGGTTTGCGGCGCAGCAGAGCAGTG
Source organism: Paludibacteraceae bacterium (assembly GCA_017417025.1). Lineage (GTDB taxonomy): Bacteria > Bacteroidota > Bacteroidia > Bacteroidales > Paludibacteraceae > Colicola. The sequence continues at coordinate 17,595 of JAFPZY010000035.1, forward strand.
AATGCCGGCGGGACGGGGCTCTCGAAGCGGACTTTCTGCTCGGTGAGGGGGTGGATGAACTCCAGTACGCAGGCATGGAGGCATAGTCGGTCGATGGGGCTGAAGGAGTTGCCGTGGCCGTATTTGCGGTCGCCGAGCACGGGGTGCCCTTTGGAGGCGAGGTGTACGCGTATCTGGTTGGTGCGCCCTGTTTCGAGATGAAGTTCAAGCAGCGAGCAGTTGTCATTTTCGCGCAGCACTTTGTAGTGAGTGACGGCAAGGTCGCCCCCGTCGTCCACGGGCGAGGAATAGACCATGGCATTCCGTTTGTCCTCCGTGAACCAGGATTTGATGACCCCTTCCTTTTCACCGAAGAGTCCTTCGGCGAGCGCGATGTAGGTGCGCTCGGTGACGATGTCGCGCCACCATGTGCGCATATACTCCTGCAGTTCAGGCGTTTTGGCAAAGACGAGCAGTCCGCTTGTCTCTCGGTCGAGCCGGTGGACGACAAAGACGTTGTTGCGCGGGTTCCGGCGGCGCACATAGGCCCGCAGGACGGAAATGGCGGTAGTCTCGCGCGAGCCGGCAAAGACGGGAACGGTGAGGAGGCCTTCTTTTTTCTCGACGACGATGAGATGGTCGTCCTCATAAACCACTTTCAGTTTGGGGTGTGTGAGGCGGATATTGCCTTTGCTGTTGGAGACAGTGACCGTGTCTCCTGCGCGGAGTGGTGTGTCGTGGCGCGTCTGACAACTCCCGTTGACCTGCACACGGCGGTTGCCGAGGAGCTGCTTGATGCTTGTGCGGGCAGCTCCTGTCTGCTGCATAAGGAAATCCAGCAGAGCGGCATCAGCCTTGACATGGTATGATGTGTCGTTTTTTTTGCGTATATACATCTCTATCAGTTTTTACTTTGCTTGAGCCATGCCAGGAAGGCGGTTGTGTTCACCGCCAGCATGACGAGGAAGAGGAGCATTGAGAAGACGTTGCCGAGCCTGGTGAACATAGCCAGTCCGGCAACGCAATAGACAATCCAGCCGACCCAGGCATCGTTCTTTTTGTAGATGAGCCAGAAGTTGGCGGCGAGGCTGAAGGCTATCATCACAGCACCCAAGAGCTTGACAGTGAGGTTGTAACCCCAGTCACCGATATGCTCCGCGGGGGAGAGGAGCAGGGTGTTGAGCGCGTAGTCAGCCACGACGACAAGCACAACCGCAGCAAGAGTGAGCAGCTGCATGCGCCTGCCGAGAAAAGAGGGACGGAGGCCGTCTTCATCTCCGCTCCGCCCGTGTTTCCAATTCCAGAGCGACATGCCCTGGAAGGGAATAAAGACAAAGACATAGAGCACGAAGAGGTCGGGCTGCCCCTGCAAGAGGCACTGCACAGCAAGGAGGGCGGACATGAGTATGCCCGGGTAGAAGCCTGTGTAGTTCAGCGGGTTGCGTACAGTGAGGACATAGGCAGTGCCGAGGACACTTGCGGGTATACCCACGCAGAAAGCGGGGGAAGTCCACTGCAATAGTTTTCCGCCGAAGCGTTCCGCCCAGAGCAGTTCCGCCGCCTCCATGAGAAAGAAGAGGGCGGCGTACATGCCAAGAGAGAGGAGGAGCATAGCGCCCTGCTCTTTCCAGAGCGTTTTGTCAGCCTGAGTCATAGTTGCGGTTGTCGCCAAGTTACAACAAAGGGCGGACAGTAGTCCGCCCTTTTGAGAGGTGAGATTACTTTTTCCTGCGGTTTCCGTAGCGCGACATGAACTTGTCCACTCGTCCTGCGGTGTCCACCAGTTTGGATTTGCCCGTATAGAAGGGGTGGCTGGTGTTGGAAATTTCGAGTTTTATCAGCGGATATGTCGTTCCCTCGATGTCGATGCTGTCTTTGGTGGCAGCAGTGGAGCGGCTGAAGAACTGAGTGCCGTCTGACATGTCCTTGAAAACAACTACGCGGTAGTTGTCGGGATGAATTCCTTGTTTCATAATGTCCTTTTTATATAATAAGGTGTGTCCCTTCGTTAAACATTGTTCCGCTGCGGCTTATTCTGCGGCAACGACATTGAGTTTGATTTCAGCTTTCACATCGCGATGGAGGCGTGCATAGGCGATATGTTCGCCCAGCTCTTTAACCTGCTCGACAGTGATGACCTTTTTGTCAACGGTGATGCCTGCAGCCTCAAGAGCCTCAGCGATGTTGGCAGTGGTGACAGTGCCGAAGATTTTGCCGTCCTCGTTAGCTTTGACAGCGACAGTGACAGGAGTCTCGGCGAGCTGCTCTGCGAGTTTCCGGGCATTGGCGAGGGCCTCTGCCATCTTGCGAGCCTGCTGCTTCATGTTTTCAGCGAGCTGTTTGCGGTTGCTGTCGTTGGCGATGATAGCGAGTTTGTTAGGTATGAGGTAGTTACGTCCGTAACCGTCCTTCACTTTAACGATATCGTTCTTGTAACCCAGATTGGCTACATCCTGTATAAGAATAATTTCCATAACTGTTCTTTATTGATGTTAGACATTCGGGATTACTTCATCATGTCGGTCACGTAAGGCAGGAGAGCCAGGTGGCGTGCTTTCTTGATAGCCTGAGCGACTTTGCGCTGATACTTGAGGCTTGTACCTGTGATGCGACGGGGAAGGATTTTGCCCTGCTCGTTGAGGAACTTCTTGAGGAACTCGGGGTCCTTGTAGTCAATGTATTTGATACCGAGTTTCAGGAAACGGCAGTATTTTTTCTTTCTCTGCTCGTTGGTCTGCGGTGTGAGATAGCGGATTTCATCAGTCTGTGCCATAGTTATGCCTCCTGTTTTTTAAGATGGTTGTTACGACGTTTCTCTGCATACTCGAAAGCATACTTGTCCAGACGCGTGGTGAGGAAGCGAATAACGCGCTCGTCACGGCGGAACTCTGTTTCGAGAGTCGCAATCATAGCGGGCTCCGCGTCAAACTGCAGCAAGGCGTAGAATCCCGTAGTTTTGCCTTGGATGGGGTAAGCGAGTTTGCGCAGCCCCCACTCCTCACGATTCAGGATGGAACCGCCATTCTGTGTGAGAAGGTTCTCGAATTTGTCAACCGCTTCCTTCATCTGTGGCTCAGACAAAACGGGAGTAAGCACGAAAGCGGCTTCATAATGGTTTAACATAATGTTTTGTTGTTTTGGTTAATATAAAAGGTTCAATCAGCTTTCTCTGCCGCCCAGTCTGCGTGCGCAAGAGACGTTTAAGTCTTCGCCGCATATGCAGTTTGGCGGAAAAAAGCGTGCAAAGGTACGGCTATTTTTTCATATATGCAAATCTTTTTGCGATTTTTTTGCACATATCGCGGAAAAGCAGTATCTTTGCAGGCTGAAAGAGGAGAACACCTTAAATATAAATATATACGACTGTTTGACTATGACACACACACGCTGTCTGATACTCGGTTCCGGCCCTGCCGGATATACGGCGGCTCTCTATGCCGCCCGCGCCAACCTTATGCCCGTGCTGATAGAGGGTCCTCAGCCCGGCGGGCAGCTGATGATAACCACCGAAGTGGAGAACTTCCCCGGGTATCCGGACGGAGTGGAGCCTTTCCAGATGATGGACGACATGCGCCGTCAGGCGGAGCGTTTCGGCACAGTGATGGTGGCGGACGAGGCAGTACGCGCGGAGCTTGGCGCAACGGCAGGCGACGGGCACAAGGTGCACCGCATCTTCACGGACAAGGGGGAAGAGTATGAGGCAGACACGCTGATTATAGCCACGGGTGCGGCGGCGCGCTTTTTAGGCATTCCGTCGGAAGAAGAGTACAGGGGCAAAGGCGTGAGCGCGTGCGCGACCTGCGACGGGTTCTTCTACAGGGGGAAGACAGTGGCAGTGGTAGGCGGCGGCGACACCGCCTGCGAGGAAGCAGGCTACCTTGCCAACCTGTGCAAGAAAGTGTATCTGATTGTGCGCAAGCCTTATCTGCGCGCGTCGGAGATAATGCAGCAGCGCGTTATGAGCAACCCGAAGATAGAAGTGCTGTTCGAGCACAACACGCTCAGGCTGACAGGCGAAGGCAAAGTGACCGGCGCAGACCTTGTTTTCCGCAAAGGCGAAGCAGACGAGAAGGACGTGCATATAGACATCGACGGATTCTTCCTCGCCATAGGTCACACTCCGCGCACGGAGCTGTTCAAAGGCATGATTGAGACAGATGCAGAGGGCTACATCAAGACCGAGGGCGACTCACCTCGCACGTCAGTGGCGGGAGTGTTTGCCGCAGGCGACTGCGCCGACCCACACTACAGGCAGGCAGTGGTGGCCGCAGGCAGCGGCTGCAAGGCGGCGTTAGAGGCAGAGAGATACCTGAAGACAATTGACAATTGATATTGCAACGCTGATACAGTTTTCGCTGAGACTATTTTTTACCGCAGGCTGGAAGCCTGCGTACCCAGAGAAAATTGATAGTTGATAATTGACAATTGATAAGATGTAAGAGAACCGACTTTCACAAGCCGGTTCTCTCTCATTATAACTTACTTTACCATCTGCGCTAAAGGGTGTTATTGCTGCGCAGATATGATTTGTTGAGTTGCTTATTTCTTGATGACGAGCTTCTCCTCGGTCTGGTCAGCCTTCGTCACGATAACGAGGTACTGTCCTGCTTCGAGATCTGCGAGGTCAATCTCCTGATAATCAAGAGTGATGTTGGTGGCGGCAACAGCAACAACGGTGTTGTCCTCGTAGCCGACAACCTGTACACTTGCGCCTTCATAAGCGGTGAACTCCAGACGGCCGTTCTGATGGCAGATGCCAGGAGTTGCGGGAGCAGCTGCGAGCACGAAACGTGTGTCATCAGTGCTGTTGGCTGTGGCTGTGAAGTTCCATGTAGCACCTTCTGTCAACGTGTGAGTCTCTCCGGTCTCATTGTCCTTCATAACAAGGGGAGTGCCTTCAACCTTAGAAACGGTGATACTATAGTTTGTGCTTGCGTTGGTCTTCATTCCGAAAGCCAGGGTGCCAAGATCCTTCAGACCGAAAGTCTCGTATTTAACACCGTTGTAGAGTGCATAGAACGCGATTTCAACACCTTCCATATCCAACTCGCCGCAATATGCTGCATCAACGGTTGTTCCGATTTCATCTGCCTGAAGCAGATAAAGTGTGCTCTTTTGTGTGCCGTCGGAAAGAACGACTTTAGCCTTTGCTGTGTAAGTGATTGCAAAAGCATTCACTGTTGCTGCCATAACGAGCAGCGAGAAAAACAGTTTCTTCATAATTTGATATTGTTTTTACGTTTGTATTATTCTTTATTTTTCAAAAGCCCTGCGCGAAGGAGCTCCCCACATATTGGGTTCGTCTTCAGGATTATTGGAATCCATCAGGATATGTGCAGGCACCAATAAATCCAAACTTTCAGTCTGCGGTTCAATAAAAATCTTCTTCATAATTCACGGTGTGCAGCCTCCCCGCACACCTAATGATGTGCGGGGAAACAACAATCATCTGTTTATTTTACCATCTTCTCACCGTTTACAACATAGATGCCTGCGGGCAGAGTGTTCCAAACGCTCATGTTGCCGAGGTACATGCCAGTCAGAGTGTAGATGCCTTCAGCCTTTGCAGCAGCCTCGGTGTTCTCGAGAGCTGTAGCGGCATTGCGACGTCCAACAATCTGGAAACGATAGTCGTTTTCAGTGTCAGCAGCTGCATCGAAGGTGTATTCAGCGCCCTCTACCATGTCAATACGCTGTCCGTTTACGAGGTCAACCAGCACCATGTTGTCACCGCTCATGCGGGTGAAGCGCAGTGTATAGGTGCCTGCAGTCTGGCAAGCGAAGCCGAGATAGGTATTCTCCATGTCATTGGTAGCAAGAGTTCCCATGCGGCCGTTGTTGCTGATGAAGAGATTAACGTCCTCGTTCTGTCCTTTCTCGCTGTCCCAACCGTCTTCAAACTCTGCGGAGAACTGTGCACCTTGCAGCATGTAGATGTCATCAATCTCTTCACCGTTGGCAGCAATGGTAAGTTGAGCCATTACATCGTAATTGTTAGCAGCAGCACGGCGTGCAGGTGCAGCTTCTAAAGCCTCAAATTCCTTATTTCTGGCAGCCCAAATCATGGTTGCATAGTCAAGAGCAATGTCTGCCACATTACCGTTGTTCTTTACATAGAACGCCTGCATGGGTTCAAGAGCACGATCCTCAAAAGCAATGACGGTCCTGTTATAGTTCTTCCATACAAAGGTATTGGAAGCTACAGGACGATAAGTCCACAGTGTTTTTTCCACACCATCAGTAGCGTCAATAGCATCATACAAAGGCTTCAGGTCAAGTTTTGCCATATAGCTGTTGGCAAAAGTTGTGTAAGTTGCTTCTGTAGTGGTAAGTACAGGACTTTCGTTACCAACAAGTGCACCCTTCATCGTGATAGTCGGATGAGCCTGGTCTTTCTTGATGTTGCATGACATCTGGTAGTAAGCGAAAGGTTTGTTGAGTGCAGTAGTGAGGTCAATAGCGGGAGTAGCGTTGATACGACCGAGGTTCTGCCATTTGCCGTTGAAATAGCCTGCAAATGCTACAGGAATATTGTTGCTCGAAGTAATCTCGTCAATCTGACCCATTGTCGGGATACCGAAACGCTGGTTGCGATAGTCTTCAGCATTCTCATAATAAGACTTCGACTCAAACTCTACAGTTGCATTCGGGTGACGGTTGCTGGTAACAGCGGGGTTGAACAGGAACTGAGCGGTTGTGCCCTCTTTGGTCTGGAATACAAGGTTGTTGTTTGAAGTTGCTACGATACCTTGTTCGCCATCAACGATGAGGCGTGCACCGGCTTTAACGATGATTTGAGCCTGAGCGCCCATTACGACACGGCCAACGGTGAGAGTAACGTTCTCGTTTACAGTCAGAACCTGTACCTTATTGGCGTTGATTTCCAGATAATCAAGATTCTTGTCTGCAGAGAGAGTCTCTTCTGTGCCAATCCAGTTTACAGAAGCGGAAGATGCATTAGCAACTGATTCTTCGCCCTCGGGAGTTGTGCCTTCAGTTACGACGGTGATAGTTCTGCCATTCTCATCCTGGATAGTGGTGGTGATATAACCGGCGTTGGGAACGAAATTGTCTGCAGAAGCAGGAACATTATTACCTTCGTCATTTTTTACGAAGAAACCACCATCCTGAATATTACCGCCAACGATTTCAACAACCTTATTATCGGCAGTCTTGGCAGTAACAACAGCAGTACCTTCACCACCGGCGATGATTGTACCACCTTCAACAACGATGGAGGAAACTTTAGTATCAACAGCGGTTGTGATAGCCTCTTCAATGGCGTAACCAGAACCACCTTCAACTTTGGTGTCGCCTTCAATCTTCAGTTCCTGGCCACCTCTGTAGCTGGCGTTGGACTCAATAACTATGGCACTACCACCGGCATCTACGCCAGATCTTTTTCCTGCGGGTTCGGTATACTCGCCTGTATAATCAGACTTAACAATGGCATCCTTCAAATCAACCTTACCAGATTTGATATATATACCGGTTGCACCATGTACAAAACCACTGATTTCAAACTTTCCATAACCAGAGCTATAAACGCCAGTTGACTTTGTATCAGCCGGATTTGCATAAACATTAGCGTCTTTAGAAATGATAACAGTAGGAATATTGTCTTCACTTACACCTTCCAGTTTTCCTACGTTACCATTGATTTTAACACCATATTCCTGGCCATAAACAGTACCATTGATTGTCACTTTTACGCCATAAGCCAATGCAAAAGAAGCAGTCGTTTTGTAGTAAGTATCAGTAGTAACTTCTGTATAAGTATAAGGTTTACTTGCACTTCTTGTATAAAGAGTTGCAGGATTCAGATAGACAGCAAATCTGTTTGCCCCATACAATTTGTTTTTTGCATTGGTCGAAAGGGTAGTTGTTGCTTTGGTATACGACGTACCGTCCTTAAGGTAATAGAGAGTGGTATTAATATCCTGAGTCTGGCCATTTCTATCAAGAATGACATTAGCAACAACACCGCCATCTGTAGTATAAGTGCCTTTGGTCATATTGTCCAAGGTCTCCTTCTTAGCATAAGGGAAATAGTCATCAGTAATTGTTCCGTCTATAACAATAGCCTTACCTTCCGGACAGGTAGCTTGAACCAAGACATCTTTGCCGATAGTAAGCACGGAATAATTAGCGACATCGGGATTACCCTGTCCCTCAATCTGAATAGCCATTTTTTCCTTTACGCTATTGGCATTCCTAATTTCCGAACCAGCAGCTCCTGTGAACTCAACATTACCTTTCAGAATCCAAAAGACATAGTTCTGTGTTGTGGTAGAAACAAGTTTACCATTGAGGTCAATAGTAATCTTCTGTGCAGGATCTGCAAACACCGTAATCGGAGTTGCATCGACAGTAATGGCATTGCCAATAACGATGTTTGTCTCTCCATCGTTAATGGCCTGCTGCAGTTCGGCAGCAGTAGTTACTGTCTTTGCAGCAAAAAGACTTGTGCTCAACAGCAAAGTGCATGCCGTCAGCACGATTGAATAGATTTTACGCATAATTTTTAATTGGTTTGGTTAATATTTGGTGCTTGCGCACCGGTTAGTTGTTTATTTTGTTTGTTCATCGCACACCGGCAAATCACCATCTGCCTGACTGTTACGTTGCTTTTTCTTCCCCGCGTATGCGTGCGAGCATGGGCTCTTCGCACAGGAGGGAAAGGCCTTGTGCCGATATGCTGTAACGATTAACACCCACTCCGTTACACCTCCGCCTCGACAGCAGAAAAACATATCTACACAAAATCCGGTGCAAAGGTACAACATTTTTTTTATTGCACAAAGAAATAATGATTTTTTTTCATATTTTTTTATATTTTCGCAGAAAACAAGTGGTTTAGGGAGGGCGGGGAGGGTGATGAGGGAGTTACGCGCGCGCATATACGCGTATATATATTGTACGCGCGCGGGGGAGAGGGAGGGGAATTGATAATTCTTATCTCCTTCAGAGAACGATCTACGGTATGGATATTGCGAGGGTGATAATAGATGTACTATACTTACTAGGGTTACTAGGCCTACTATTGTTTGTCGCAGGCTGACTTGCCAATGCTGACTTGTCGCAGGCTGACTTGCCGCAGGCTGGAAGCCTGCGTACCCGGTGTGCGGGGGGGCAATGGACGCTGCGATGTTGATGCTTTTTTGCGGAGATGGAGGCCTGCTCTGCCGAGACAAAAGGGGTAATCACACAATAATCACCCAATAATAACCCAATAATCACCCAATAATAGTGCAATAGTGATAGCGGAATAGTAGTATTACCTGACCTGTTAAATTTAGTAGGGTTACTAGACTTACTATATTTACCGGACTTACCGGATTTACCGGACTTACTAGGGTTACTAGGCTTACTAGGGTTACTAGGCTTACTAGATTTACCGGACTTATTAGATTTACCGGATTTACCGGACTTAGCAGTTCTAATAATCCTCTATTGCTTATCGCAGGCTGGAAGCCTGCGTACCCGGTGTGTGCGGGGGGGCTATTGACGATGCGAGGCGGGAGAGAAAGGGGAAGGGGAAAAATAAGTGTAACTTTTATTTGCACAGTCCGCAAAAAAGCCGTACCTTTGCAGGCGCAAACGGTGGCCTTGACATATATCAGCGGCAAACGGTGGCTTTAGAGAAAAGCAAGAACCGCGGCTTTAGAGAAAAGCAAGAACCGCGGCTTTAGAGAAAAGCAAGAACCGCGGCTGACTATATTGCGGCTGCAAACGGTGGGCTGACATATTGCGGCGGCAAACGGTGGCTTTAGAGAAAAACGGGTCCTTTAGTTCAATGGATAGAATACGGGTTTCCTAAACCTTAGATCCGGGTTCGATTCCCGGAGGGACTACAACAGAGTGCATTTCAGGCATCCTCCTGCGAAAGCGGGGGGATGCCTGAAGGGTTAATTGCGAGGTTGAGAATAGGCCTACTAGACTTACTAGACTACTAGACTTACTAGACTTACTAGACTACTAGATTTACTAGACTACTAGACTTACTAGACTTACTAGATTTACCAGACTACTAGACTTACTATATTTACTATACTTACTATACTTACTGGACTTACCGGACTTACTGGATTTACTGGATTTATTAGATTTATTAGACTTACTAGGCATAGTATTGCTTACCGCAGGCTGGAAGCCTGCGTACCCAGTGTGTGGGGAATTGACGCTGTTAGCGGGAGGAGCGAGGGGGGAACTCGCCGTACTCTTCAAAAGTGTAGTTGAGGAAGTCGTTCATGGGTTTGGCGGCACGGGCGATGTCAGAGACAAGGTCGAGGAAATCGGGAGAGCAGACCTGTGCATCGGACAAAGGCGTGGAGAAAGTGTAGGCCTTGCGCTTGAGCCAGTCGGCATGCGGCGAGTCGGGACTGAAGCCGGCAGGGACCTTCTTGAGCATCCAGTCGGTGTCGAAATCGCCAAACCACCTCTGCCATGCGGGGTCAGACATTATATGCTCCACCTCGTCGGCATTGGCATCAATCTCCTGCCGCAGCGCCTTGAGCAGTTCGGGCGGAGGTCCCCAGATGCCTCCGGCGAACATGCATGAGCCGGGCTGCAGATGAACATAATAGCCGCCGCGCATCGACTTCTTCCCCCCTGTGGCAGCCGCCGTTCTGCCCGGAGCAGGTGCAGCGGCGAAGACGCCGAACCATTCCTTGTACGGGCGTTTGTCGGCAGAGAAGCGTGTATCCCGGTAGATGCGCCAGATACAGTCTTTGGGCGCGAGCGCGGCGAGGTCGGGGTCGATAGCAGAGAGGCGCGCAAGGTAATCGGCTGCGAAAGCGACGAAGCGGCGGTTAGCCTCGTCGTAGCGCGGGCGGTTGGCAAGGAACCAGTCGCGCGAGTTGTTGAGCGCGAGGTCGGAGAGGAAAGAGAGGACGTGATTCATTAATTAGGAATTAGGAATTAGGAATTATGCATAGCGACCCTATTTCATTAGTTCGAGGCAGCGGGTGAGAGAGTCGGTCCAATGGGGGATGGTGAGGTTGAAGGTGCGCTTGACGAGCGCCTTGTCGAGGACGCTGTAGTGCGGGCGAGGCGTAGGACTGGCATACTCGGACGAGAGGCACGGCAGCACGCGACAGCTGACATGGTCGGCAGGGACAAGGGCATTGTGCTGCCTGAAGACCTCAAGCGCGAAGTCGTACCAGGAGCAGACCCCCTCGTTGGTGAAGTGGTAGATGCCAGGGTGCCATTCGGGCACCTGCACCGCCGCCATGACAGCAGCAGCAAGGTCGGCAGCGAAAGTGGGAGTGCCGACCTGGTCGTAAACGACAGAGAGCGTATCGCGCTGCGCTCCGAGACGCAGCATGGTCTTGACGAAGTTGTTGCCGAAAGAGGAGTAGAGCCACGCGGTGCGGAAGACCAGAGCGTCGGGCGCGGCATTGAACAGGAGTTGCTCGCCCTCAAGCTTGGTGCGGCCGTAGGCAGTGCGCGGGGCGACAGGGTCGGACTCGCGGTAAGGGCAGCAGCCTTCGCCGGAGAAGACATAGTCGGTGGATATATGTATGACCCGCGCGCCCGTGAGGGCTATGTTTTCGACGGCGAGAGCATTGATACGGCGGGCTTCGGGCTCGTCCTGCTCCGCGCGGTCCACATTGGTGTATGCGGCGCAGTTGATGACGAGTTGTATGCTGTTGTCAGAGACGAAATTGCGGAGCGCGTCGCGGCAGGTGATGTCGAGAGGGAAAATGCGGACGGGGGCGTTGTCGGGCACAAAGAGGTCGGAGAAGAAGAAGCGGTGCTCCGGGAACTGCGGAGCGAGAAGCCGCATCTCATTGCCGAGCTGGCCGTTGGCACCTGTGACGAGGATATTCATGATTCAAAAGGTGTTTGTATGTCCTTGAGCAGAGGGTGGCGGCGGTCTTTGTCGCTGAGTATGCGCAAGTCGGCAGGCAGCCGCCAGTCGATATTGAGTTCAGGGTCGGAGAGGAGTATGCCCCCTTCCGCCTCGGGGTGGTAGAGGTTGTCGCACTTGTAGGTGAAGGTGGCGGTGTCGCTGAGGACGGAGAACCCGTGTGCGAAGCCGCGCGGGATGAAGAACTGGAGGTGGTTTTCTCCTGTGAGTTCGACGGCATACCACTGCCCGTAGGTGGGGCTGTTTCTGCGTAGGTCCACCGCCACGTCTAGGACGATGCCCTGTGTGCAGCAGACGAGTTTGGCCTGCGCGAAAGGCGGGCGCTGGAAATGCAGTCCGCGGACAACGCCGTAAGAGGAGCAGGACTGGTTGTCCTGAACAAAGGCGGCCGTAATGCCCGCGTCTCGGTAACGCTGCTCGTTGTAAGTTTCAACAAAATAGCCCCTTGCATCGCGGAAGACCTGCGGGCGTATGACGAGAAGTCCGCTAATGGGAGTAGTGAGGATTTCCATACATGTTACGAATTTGAGGTGCAAAGGTACAAAAAAATTTGCATGTATGCAAAAAAAAAACTAACTTTGCAGCAATTTTTGCAAGAGCCATGAAAAAGCACATATTGAAACTATGGGCTGTGCTGTTTGCGGCGATGCTGCTACAGCCTGCAGAAGTGCACTCCGCCCCCCCGACAGACGGCGGAAGAGAGCCTGTGCGCCCTCACGTGAGGACAGGTGTGAGCGGGCGGCAGCAGATAGGTCCGGCGGCACGGTCGGTGGGACAGATAAACTTAGCCCCCCGCGGTCTGCTGATAATGGCGGAGTTCAGCGGCAACAGTTTCCAGCCGGAGAACCCGAAGAAAGCCATTGACTCGCTCGCCAACGGGAGCGGCTACAAATACAACGGTGCGTCAGGGTCGATAAGAGAGTACTTTGAGGCGCAGTCGGACGGGCAATACCACCCCCACTTTGACGTGGTGGGTCCGGTGAAACTGCCGCAGACCATAGATTGGTACGGCGCGAACAGGGGCGACACCCAATTAGACAGATACACGGCAGACTTTGTGATAGATGCAGTGGAAGCCGCCGACAAGGAGGGAGTGGACTTCAGCATATACGACAACGACAATGACGGGGTGATAGACTTTGTGTATATCATCTACGCGGGTTTCGGCGAGGCTGACGGCGGCGGGGCGAACACAATATGGCCGCACAACTGGGACATGATGTCGAACTTCTACTACGGCTACAGCTACCAGACCAAGTACTACTACAAGAACGAAAGCGACTACCTGCTGCCAGAGTACGACGGCAAGAAGCTGAATGACTACGCCTGCTCGTCGGAGCTCAGGAAAGGCGGGAGCCGCAACGGGATAGGCGTTATATGCCACGAGTTCAGCCATGTATTAGGACTGCCGGACTACTACCTGAGCAGCAACAACGCGACAATGCCGCTGAGCACGACCCCCGGGAGCTGGTCGCTGATGGGGTACGGGTGCTACCTTGACAAGAGCAACACGCCGTGCAACTTTTCGGTGTATGACAAATACTACTTAGGCTGGAGCGTGCCGACACCGCTGGCAGACACGCAGAACGTAGTTATACCGGCAGACGGGAAGACCTTCTACGCAGTGACACGCGACTGCCAGAAGCCGGAGGCGGACGCACAGACGGAGGACACCGTATATTATATAGAAAACAGGCAGTACACGGGTTGGGACAAATACCTGCCCGGGCACGGGCTGATAGTGTGGCAGGTGGTGTACGACAGCAAGATGTGGCTTGACAACACCCCCAACGACTTCAGCACCAGATACCTGCTTGTGACCGCCAACGGCACGGCCCCCTACACATCAGACACCAGCGGCGGGACGAGAGAAGGCGTGCCCTTCCCGGGCAGGGAGAATGTGACAACACTGGGTCTGTTCAACCACAAGATAGAGGACATCAGCGAACAGAGCGACGGGGTGCACCTCAAGTTCGTTGCGGGGAAGACACACACCGCCCTGAACGGGACGACAGCACCAGGGCAGCCGGAAAAGAGGATAGAGAACGGGCGTATAGTGATAGACAGAGGGGGAAAGAAGTTCGACATAACAGGGAGAGAAGTGAGATGATATATTTCGAGTGCGACTATCAGGAGGGGTGCGCTCCGGAGATACTGGAGCAGCTGCAGGCGACCAACATGGAGCAGACCGCGGGCTACGGTCTGGACCCCCACTGCGAACATGCGAGGCGGCTGATAACGGAGGCCTGCGGGCTTGAGGAGCATGCAGAGCGTACATGGCGCGGGGACCAGACATCGGGGACGGTGCATTTCCTTGTAGGCGGGACACAGACCAACACAGTGGTAATCAACAGTTTGCTGCGCCCTCACCAGGGGGTACTGTGTGCAGACAGCGGTCATGTGAACGTGCATGAGACAGGGGCGATAGAGCACTGCGGACACAAGGTGCTGGCCCTGCCCACAGCGGACGGCAAACTGACGGCCCTGCAAGTGCAGGAGGCCATACTGGGACATCTGTATGACCCGAACATAGAGCACACGGTGCAGCCAGGGATGGTGTATCTGAGTTTTCCGACCGAGACGGGACTGCTGTACAGCAACGCAGAGCTGCAGGCAATAAGCGCTATATGCCGCCAATACGGGCTGCCGCTGTACATAGACGGGGCACGCGCAGGCTACGGCCTTGCTTCGCCGGAAGCGGACACAGAGCTGAAAGACATAGCGGCGGCAGCCGACATCTTCTACATAGGCGGGACCAAGCAGGGGGCTCTGTTCGGGGAGGCGTTAGTGATAGTGAACCCCGCACTGAGAAAGGACTTCAGATACCTGATCAAGCAAGGCGGCGGCATGCTCGCCAAAGGACGGCTGTTAGGCATACAGTTTGAGACGCTGTTCGAGGACGGGCTGTACATGCGGCTGTCGGAACACGCTGTGAGCGAGGCACTCCGCATAAGAAAGGCACTGGAAGAGAAAGGCTATGAGCTGCCGTGGAAGAGCGCGACCAACCAGCAGTTTGCCGTGATGGAGAACAAGAAGCTGGAAGAAATAGGGAAAGAGTTCGTGCTGTCGGAAGTGAGCCGTCCGGACGCAGAGCACACCTTAGTGAGGATATGCACAAGCTGGGCGACCAGGAAAGAGCACACGGACATGCTGATTGCCGCCCTATAACTGCCAAAATGGCAGTAAAGGAGCATTTGGCACGGATTATGTGGAAGAGACAATGCACACAAAACACACAAGATATATGGGACACGACAAACATAAGCACAACTACTCCGCCCCCGAGACGGAGGAAACAGAACTGACCAACAACGAGGCAGAGGAGATGCAGGAAGAGGCAGAAGAGTGCGAGACAAACCACAAAGCCGAGACCTGCAAAAAGCTGCTGCAAGAAGCCAAAGAGAAGATAGCCGACCTGGAGGACAAGAACCTGCGTATGATGGCGGAGTTCGACAACTACCGCCGCCGCACCAACAAAGAGAAACTGGAGCTGATAGAGACAGCCGGCGAGCGCATCTTCACCGACATGCTGCCGCTTCTGGACGACATGGAGCGGGCGATGAAGGCGATGGAGAAGTCGGACGACGTGGAGTCGCTGAAAGAAGGCATGCAGCTGATTTACCAGAAGTTCCTGTCGTTCCTGGAGAAGAACGAAGTGAAGCAGATAGAGACCGAGGACAAGGAGTTCTCGACCGACGAGCACGAGGCCGTAACCACCTTTGCCGCCGGCGAGGATAAGAAAGGGAAGATAATAGACTGCACACAAAAAGGCTACAAGTTAGGAGATAAAGTAATAAGGTTTGCCAAAGTAGTGGTAGGAGAATAAGACCATGGCAGAAAAGAGAGACTATTATGAGGTTTTAGGTGTCGCCAAGACCGCGACAGCAGATGAGATAAAAAAGGCCTACAAGAAGATGGCCCTGCAATACCATCCGGACCGCCACGTGAACGACTCGGAGGCCGACAAGAAAGCGGCGGAGGAGAAGTTCAAGGAGGCGGCGGAGGCCTACGAAGTGCTGAGCGACCCGCAGAAGCGCCAGCGCTACGACCAGTTCGGCCATGCGGGTGTAGGCGGTGCTGCAGGCAGCGGCTTCAGCAACATGGAAGACGTGTTCTCGCAGTTCGGCGACCTGTTCGAGAGCTGGGGCATGGGCGGCTCGTTCTCCAGCTTCTTCGGCGGCGGCGGACGAGGCGGACAACGCGTGCGCCGAGGCAGCGACCTGAGAGTGCGCGTAAGGCTGACACTGGAAGAGATAGCCACCGGCGTAGAGAAGAAGATAAAAGTGCGCAAATTAGTGCCCTGCCAGGCCTGCCACGGGACAGGCAGCGCAGACGGCAAAGGCGGCGAGACCTGCCAGACCTGCCACGGCACAGGACGCGTTGTGAGAGCACAAAGAGGCATATTCGGCATGATGCAGGTTCAGACCGACTGCCCGACCTGCCACGGCGAAGGGAAAGTGATAACGAACAAGTGCCCGAAATGCAACGGCGAAGGCGTAGTGCGCGACGACGAGATAATAAGCATCCACATACCAGCCGGCGTGAGCGGCGGCATGCAGATTCCGATAGAGGGCAAAGGCAACGCGGCTCCCCACGGCGGCATAGCAGGCGACCTGCTGGTGCTGATAGAGGAAGAGGAGCACAAAGACCTGCTGCGCGACGGCAGCGACCTGATATACAACCTGCTGCTTGACATGCCGACCGCCATACTGGGCGGACAAGTGAAAATACCGACACTGACGGGCGAGGCAAAGATAACCATAACGCCGGGGACACAGCCCGGGAAAGTGTTGAGAATGAGAGGCAAAGGACTTCCGATGATAGACCAATACGCACGGCAGTACGGCACAGGCGACCTGCTGATAAACGTGGGAGTCTATATCCCCGAAAAACTCAACAAGGAGGAGAAAGCCCTGATAGAGAAACTGCAGAACTCGGAACACATACGTCCCGGCGGTGCAGACAAGAAGAACTTCTTCAAGAACCTGTTCGGGTAATTGACAATTGATATTTCAATGCACAGGCGGCTGAGGAGTATAATAATACTGATGTTTTTGGGTGCGGGCACGGTCTGCGCCCAAAAGTTTTTGTATGACGTGGACTTCATTCTCAACTTCGACAACCGCGAGATACACAACAACTACGAGCCTTCAGGGACCATCTTCGGGTTCAGACTGACTCCGACCATAGGCGTAGGCTTGTCAGACTCACTCGGCGGGAGCCACAGGCTGATGGCCGGCGCAAGCTACCTGCAGCCGTGCGGAGCCGACTGGAGACACGTAAAAGTGACCCCCACAGTGTTTTACCACTACGGCATGCGCGGCTTTGAGATGCATGTGGGTTTTGTGCCTTACAACGAACTGGGTCAGGCACTACCCGACTACCTGCGGAGCGACTCGTTAGCCTTCTACTATCCGAACATCCAGGGGGCGCTGTTCCAGTACAAGTCAAAGCACGGCTACGCGATGGCCCTGTGCGACTGGCGCGGCATGATGAGCCACGAGACACGCGAGGCTTTCAGGATTGTGGGCGGCGGCCGTTATGAGCACAAGTGCGGTTTCTATGCAGGCGGCTATGCGCAGATGAACCACCTGAGCCACAACGCAGACAGCATTCACGGAGTATGCGACGACCTGCTATTCAACCCCTTAGTCGGCGTAAACCTCGCCAAGTACACCCCTCTTGACAGCCTGACGCTGCAGGCCGGGTATTTATGCGGTTTCCAACGCGACCGCCGCGCCCACAGGGAGCAGTGGTGCCACGGCTTTCATGCGGCACTGGCAATAGGCTGGCGGTTCATCGGCTTCAGGAACGAGCTGTATGCAGGTCAGAACCAGATGCCGCTATACGGCAAATACGGCGTAGTGCTCAACCAAGGCGACCCGCGCTACCAGGCGGAGCTGTACAACAGGACAGACCTGTACTTCTACATAGTGCGCCGCAGTTTCGTGACGTGCTGGGCAGGCTGGAGCCTGCTTGTGACAGACAAGGGGACGGTGAGCAACCAGCAACAGGTGGTATGCCGCTTCAATCTGGACGGCCTGCTGCACCACCCCGAGAAAAAGAAGATACGAACCCTGAGCTGGAGGTAAAGGCATGCGCAGGCTGAAAATTCTGCTGACCATAATACTGGCAGCTGCAACGACGGCAGCACAGGACAGGGGAAAGTACATCTCCCCCCTGCATTTCGGCCCCAACGCTTTCCCTGTTCCAGAGATGCTTGACGGGCGCGTAAGCGGGACTCTGAAAGCAGAGATAGCCGTGGACGAGTACAGAGGCTATGCCGGCGACAGGACAACCGACATATTTGCAAAGATACAAATCCCCCTGTTCACAAGACGAGTGAACCTGAGCGTGTGGATGCCTGTGTGCGAGTGGTATGAGATGACGGCAGAACGCCAGCGGATATGCCTGCTTCAGGACACGTCGCTGATACGCGGACACGGTTACGGAGATGTGTATGTGACCACAGACATACAGGTGTTGCGTGCGCGGCGATGGTGGCCCGACATAACACTGCGTGCCGCCCTGAAGACCGCCAGCGGCGAGCAGTACGAGAAAGCCCGGCACTATGACGACCCCGGCTACTTCTTTGACGCGGCAATAGGCAAGTCAATGTACATAGGCAGGGACAGGAGCGTAAGCGCAGAAAAGAAGCACGACAGCGACTGGGAACTGCGCATAGCAGGCATGGCGGGCTTTCTGTGCTGGCAGACCGTCACCGCGCGGCAGAACGATGCCTACCAATACGGCGTGCAACTGCTGGTGAAGCAGCAGTACTTCAGCCTCCGCGCCACATGGAGCGGCTACAGCGGCTGGCAGAAGAACGGCGACAAGCCGATGACAGCCAAAGGCGAACTGCGCGGCTACTTCAACGGCTGGGAGCCGTTTGTGGCATACCAATACGGCATACGCGACTACCCGTTCCACCAGGTCAGAGCCGGAGTGGCATACTCAGCCGACATCATCAGCCTTGCGCAGAAGCAGGCCGAGAAGAGGCGGAAGGCGCGACAGCAGGCTGCTGCACAGGAGAAGCCGGCCGAGAAGGGGAAATGACAAGCAGTATGAGGAGTCCGGCTGCAGTGAAGAAGATGCCCTCTATGCCGCTCAGCATGTTGTCGGTGCACATATCAAGCATCAGTATTTCGGTGAAGAAGATTGCGAAATAGCGCGCCCTCCCCTGAAAAGCAAACGGGACTGAAATCCAGATGAGCAGGAAGAAGAGCATAGCGGCAAAGCCCAATTCTATCCAGGTGCAGAGATACTGGTTGTGCGAGTGATAGCGTCTCGTTATGAACATTATCCAGCCGTAGTTTTCGTATTTTTTGAGCAGGTAATCCGAGCACTGCCCCACCCCTACACCGTGCAGAGAATATTCTTCAGGATGCTCGAGCGCAGTGTGCCAGATGGCATAGCGCGGCTCAACGGATGGCCTTATAGGGTCGTCGGTAATGCGGAAATACTCTTTGAGCGGGACCTCGTTGAAGCGCGGGTGGAACTTGAGGGCAGCGCAAGCGGCAAGAGCGGCAAGAGCAACGACAGCCACCATGCCCCAGAGACGTTTGGAGGCGGGAAGAGCCAGGACAGCCGCCGTAGAGAGGACAGCGAAGGTGTCAATCAGCCCCTCGCGAGAGCCCGTCCAATGAACAGCCAGCAAAAGGACGGCAAAAGCAAGCGCGGCAAAAACGAATGTGCGCACTCTGCCAAGCGCGGCGACATTCTCTTTAGCGAGCAAGATGACCGAGGGGAAACAGAGGCTGAGAAGCGTGGTATATTGCAGCCGGTGTTTGAGGTTGAGCGTGAAGTCGGTGAGGTGCAGCCAGTCGAAAGAGAAATAGAACTTGTGGTAGCGATTGACGGCGTGCAGGTGGTTCATAACCCAATAATGGGCAAAGAGATAAACAAAAACAGAGATGAGGCACGACGCGACAAAGACCTTGAGACATGTCTGCCAGTTGTAGCGCCCGTTAAGCCCCCAGAGCGCGGGGAAAAGGAGGAAGAAGAGATCGAAGTTGCGCATCAGCGCCCCTTGCGCATCATGCAGATTCTCAGCCCACAACACAGACGCAGCCCCCCAGATGAACCAGACTGCCAGCCCGACAAAAGGAAGGAGTTTTCTGCGTTCAGCAGGGTCGGTGAAGGCGGCAGGCCTGGCGATGAAGCGGCACTCCAGGAGCCAGGAAACGAGCCAGACCATCCATATAGGGCGCGAGAGACTGTGGCTGTAAGGGAGCACGGCAAGAAAGGCAAGGAAGGCGTACCAGTTGATTTCGCCGATGACCTGCTGATATTTGGCAAAGAATTTCATTTACATTACAGATTAGGGTCGATTTTCTTATATTTCTGACATTGTTCAGTGTCGGTCATCTCCCGGTCTTCTCTCGGTCTTCTCCCGGTCAGCCGTCGGCTGACCGTCGGCTGACCGTCGGCAAAGACAGCCAAGCGCACACAAAAAATTACGACGGCGCACATGCCAGGGAGTCCATCGGAAGCGGCGGACGAGCGCAGCACAAAGCTGCGGGTCGAAACCGCGTGCACGCGCATACTCTTCGCCGAGCAGGGTGCAGGCGGCAGGGTCAAGGTCGAGCCTTTCGAAATTGCGGCACCCGCGCTCAAGCGAGACGCGGACATTGAAGACAAGGCGGTTGAGATCGACAATCTGGATATTGTCATCGTCGTCAAAGAGTATATTGCCTCCGGAGTAGTCCCTGTGCATAATGCCTTGTTCGTGCAGGCGCACCGTAAAGCGGGCAATAGCCCGGAGATGCCTGTCGCGGTCAGGGAAGGCAGGGTCTTTGGCGAGCTGCATGGCAGTGTAAGGCAGAGAGGAAAGGCGCGAGACATAATAGCTGTCAGTGAGTAGTCCTCCGCGCTTTATGTCGAGCCACGCCACCGGCTCAGGCGATGCCGCACCGAGCCGCCGAGCATAGATGAACGAGCGCTCCGCCTTGCTCTTGCGGAAAAGCCCGTAGATGAGGCTGTTAATGAGCGAAGGACGCGCAAAGCGCTTGACAACAAGCCCGCCCTCAAGGAGTTTGACAGTGTTGCGCCCCTTGTGCATTATGTTTTCAGAGCCGGCGAAAGCCTCCGGCAGATGCGCGATGGTGTGCTTCTGCTGCAATTCTGCGCGTGAGACGAGATAGTCGCGCCAGGAAGCGCCCTGCTCGTGTTTGAAAGAGCCGCAGCCGTCGGACTTGGCCTTCTGCCTTGTGAGGAAGCGGCGCTCCATCTGCTGCGGACTGCGGTACTGGAAGTGCTCGACCTCCACCGGCTTGGCATAGACGCGTCCCCAGGGGTGAGGATAGCGCCAGGTCTCCTTCCAGACAAGCAGCGGGCTGTGGCGCATGAAGCGCCTCTCCTGCCGCCTGAGCGGGAGAAAAGAGCGGATGAAAGGTCTGTCAGCCTCGAAAGAGCCGGAGAAGTTGTGCTCCTGCAGGTCTTCAAAGGTGAGGACATAGTCGCGGCTGGACTTCTTGACCGTCTGACAAGCAAGAGGGACCGAGGCGAGGAAAGCGCGCACGTCGCCGGTGAAGAACTCGTCGGCATCGAGGCGGACGCACCACCAGTCGCGGCAGGTCAGCTCGTGGCGGAAAGCACGGAAAGCGCGTGCGCGCAGGCCTATGTGGAAAGGCCCGTCGTAGCGCAGCCAGGGAACGACCTGCGGGTGAGTGAGAGCCAACGCCTGCACCTTCTCCCACGTGCCGTCGGTGCTGCCGTTGTCGATGACAATAATCTTGTCACTCCAGCGGCAAGCGTCAGAGAGAGAGGCGGTTATGACATCCGCCTCGTCCTTGACAAGAAGGAGACTGTATATCTTAAATTCTGTCGCGCCCATGAATGAGTTTCAGCCAGTAGTACTTGAGGGGGTTGGTGTATTTAAGCAGTTTCCAGGGCCTTGAAGAGTGCGGGCGGTGGACAACAGGGTTGTCGAGCATGAGCAGATTGCGGAAGCCTAACTCGCAGGCTTTGTGCGAGATAAAGACATCGTACCAGTTCTTGGAGGGGTCCAAATTGCGGAAGTCGAAAGCACGCAGGAAAGCGAGAGAGAGGAGCGTGCAGCAGAAACTGAGGCGCTTGCGTGTCTCGTGGGTGCCAATGCTCCAGCGGCGGGCATACTCGTAGGGGAAGTTGATGTTTCCGCCGTCGTCGGTGGTGACAGCCGCCACCAGCCCCGTCTGCGGGGTGTCAGCCGCTTGTGCAAGCCGCATGACAGTGTCGCCACGGACTATGACATCGCTCTCTACTATGACGAGATGCGCTCCATCGTCCAGAGCCTGCCGCTGCGCTATCTGCAAGACCAGCAGGTAGTTAGGCGAAGGGTGGCAGGTAAGGTCCTGCAGATTGACGAGCGTGAAATGCAGTTCGCCGGCAAGCTGCTGCAGGGCGGCGGTGTTCTCTGCCGTGGAAAAGTCGTTGAAGACGGTGAGCGGCAGGCCCGCAGCGCATATTGCGCGGACAGCCTCCGTTGCAGTCTGCAAGGAGTCTTTGACAGGCATTATGACATGAAGAGGGCGCATCGTCAGGCAGGGACTCTAATCCATTGTTCAGGAAGAATATCCGGACGCTCGCGGCCGATAAACCATCTGTCAGGCGCAATTACAATCTTGTCGGGCGATGGGTTCAGCCATGCCCCCCACCAGCTGAAACTGCTGTTGGCGATGATATGGTGGCGGCAAAGCGACATAAGCTGCATGTCTATGCAGGCGCTTTTCCCCGTATTGCCCTCTATATAAACAGCCTGCGGTATATCAAGATTGCTTTTCACCCAGCTGATGTCGTCAGAGAACACAAAGAACTGCGGAGTATCGGCCAAGCGCTCCCTCATTGTGCTGACAGCATTATTGTAATAAGCGGCGGTACACACAGCCCCCATAGAGGCGAAATTACGCCTGTTCATGTAGTTGCCCCGGCGGACATGCAGGCTGACAGACAGGCAGTTGCGCATCTGCTCCGCCCATTGCAGGTTCCGCCCCTGCAAAGGAGCCCGGAAACGGAAAGCGCGCCGAACAGCACCGGCAGAAGCAAGGAAATACTTTTCACTCTGCCACCAGCCCTGAATATAGGCATTGTCCAGCGCAAAGACGGCAGGAGTATAGCGGAACCCGAAGTCTTCCTCCCTGACAACAGTGCCACTACCACTATGGCGGAACCCGAGTTTGCGGCGCAGGACAGAGAAGAAATCTTTGGACACATCCGCCATCCGGTCCACTTCGTCCCGTGTGGCATACACGGGACTCACCCCGAACACATCCCCAAGTTCGTAGCCGTTGTGAGAAGGGCGGTATTTATATCGCAATATATTGAGTTTCACCTCTTTCCCCTGCTCCCGCATAGCGCAGTACAAGGCATACTGAAACATCTGGTTGCCCAATCCCGATGACATTTCGATTATATTCATTCGCTGTCTTTTGTGGTGCGTGTGCGCTTCTTCAGTTCGAAGTCCCGTCCGAGATAGTTTTTGCGGACAGTGGGGTTGGCCGCCAGTTCTTCGGGGGTGCCGTGGAAGAGTATCCGCCCCTCGAAAAGGAGGTATGCGCGGTCGGTAATCATGAGTGTTTCATCGACATTGTGGTCGGTGATGAGTATGCCGATGTTCTTGTCCTTGAGCCTCCACACCACGTCCTGAATCTCCTGCACGGCAATGGGGTCCACTCCGGCGAAAGGCTCGTCGAGCATGACAAACTTGGGCTCGATGGCAAGGCATCGCGCTATCTCGGTGCGCCGCCGCTCGCCGCCGCTGAGCCGGTCGCCTATGTTGCGGCGGACGTGCGCGAGGTTGAACTCCTGAATGAGCTGCTCCACTTTCTGTTTCTGGTAGTCAGCAGGAAAATCGGTCATCTCAAGCACGGAGCGGATATTGTCCTCCACCGTCATCTTGCGGAAGACGCTCGCCTCCTGCGGCAGATAGCCTATGCCCAACTGCGCGCGCCTGTACATAGGCAGGCCGGTTATGTCGGTGTCGTTGAGGAAGATACGCCCCTCGTTGGCAGTGACAAGCCCCGTGGTCATGTAGAAGGTGGTGGTCTTCCCCGCCCCGTTTGGACCGAGCAAGCCCACTATTTCCCCCTGCTCAAGATGGATGGACACGTCGTTCACGACGGTGCGCTTGCCATAGCGCTTGACCAGATGTTCGGTTCGCAGCCTGTCCATAGATATGCCTTATTGAAGTTCGACAGAAACGGGGCAATGGTCGCTGTGCACAGCCTCCGTCAGTATGCGTGCGCCGGTGAGCCTGTCCTTGAGCGGGGCGCTAACCCAATGATAATCAATACGCCAGCCCGCATTGCGCTCGCGTGCGCCGAAGCGGTACGACCACCACGAGTACTTCTCTGGCGAGGAGTCGAAGACGCGGAACGAGTCAATCATGCCCGAAGCCTCCCAGCGGTCCATCCACTCTCTTTCCTCGGGCAGGAAGCCGCTGACCCCCACCTGCCGCTCGGGGTGGTTGATGTCGATGGGGTGGTGGCAGATGTTGTAGTCGCCGCAGACAACGAGGTTGGGCCGCTCGCTGCGCAGCCTCTCCATCCACGGGAGGAAAGCCCCGAGGAAGTCCATCTTGAAGTCCTGCCTCACGTCGCCCGTGGTGCCGCTGGGGACATAGACGCAGACCACTGTCAGGTCGCCGAAGTCAGCCCGCAGCACGCGTCCCTCTGAGTCGTAGCGGGGGTCGCCCATGCCGGCTACCACCTTGTCCGCCTCCTTCCTGGAGAAGATGCAGACACCCGAATAGCCTTTCTTGTCCGCCGAGTGGATGTAGCTGTGATAACCAAGCGCGCTCATGGCCGTCGTGTCAATCTGCTCGGGCTGCGCCTTGCTCTCCTGAATGCAGAAGATGTCCGGCTGCTCTGCGCCGAGCCAGTCAAGCAGTCCTTTTGAGACCGCCGCGCGTATGCCGTTAACGTTGTATGATATGATTTTCATTGCCCAGAATGTCGTATATATGTCCGTTGTGATTCAGGTAGATACGCCCCTGCCAAAGCCATTTGCCTCCGTCGGTCATGCCGCTGACGCTATTGACCTCCGTCACCGGCGAAGCCGCACCGCCCATAAACTTGAGAGAGACAGCCCCATCCTTGAGCTTTATGTCGGTGAGCGGATAGTTTTCTATTGCCTTGTAGGAGTCCGCCCCTGCGGGGAAAGCGTCCTCCGGCCGCCCGTACCAGCCATCGTCCGGATAGCGCGGGGCTTGGCCGTCCGCTTCAATAATGTCAATGCCCATGGACGACTCCACATCATTCACATAGTTCCCTCTCCATGCGCTATAGTTGTAAGCCACTTTGGTTATCAGCAGCCCTTCTCCCGGATTAAAGGCGTTCCAGCCTGTCTGACGGCGGTTCTCAAGCACATAGAAAGTCTGCGGCACAGGGTTGTTCCCCACCAGATTGTGCTTGCCGTCGGGCGAAATGATAAGCACCTCGTTGGTGGTGAGGATTTCGCCCAACGTCCAGTTCTCCGGATCTGTGAGCAGACGCGGCTTCGCCCAGCCGAGGAAGAAGCGCTCGTAGCCCGAATACGACGGCGGGGTGTTGGAGTCGTTATTGTAAGGCCCGTAGTCCATTATGTCCCACATGCCGAGGGTCTTCCAGTTCTCCTTGCCGCTGGTCTCGTAGATGTCAGGCAGACCGAGCACATGCCCGAACTCGTGGCAGAACAGCCCGATGCCGTAGAACTGCTTGCTGTAGTTGTTCATCTCGCAGCCGCAGGCATACAATTGCACGGTCTTGCCGTTGAGTTTCACCGTTTTGCCCAGTTTGTGCTTGTGCGGCCAGATTGTGTTCTCACCCCCGCCGTCAGCCTCGCCGTAGCCGGCATAGATGACATAGACGAAATCTACATAGCCGTCCTTGTCATTGTCGTAAATGCTGAAGTCCGTCCCCTGGTTCGATGCCAGTGTGCACGCCTCGCGTATCATTTCCTGCACATTGCGGTCTTTCCCGCCCGAGTTGGACCCGTAGTACTCGGCGTTGTTGCTCACCGTCACAGGCCCTATGACATCAAACTGCGGATTGTACTGCCCGAAGCTACTGTCGAAGAAATACTGCCGTGCCGAGCCGCTGCTGACCACATGGTAACTCTTCTCATTGTAGGTGTAGTCATACTCGCGCTCGAACACACGCCCGTTGAGCATCGTGTCAATCACGGCCTTCGGCGTGGCGAACTTCACATCCTGGAACTGCGCCAGAATAACCAGCCCGCGCGGGGCGATGTTCAGCGGAATAGCCGACTGCACCTCCTCCGGAGCCATGTTCGGGCTTGGCCTGCGCCGAGCCTGTATTTCGGCAGGCTGCAGGGCTGCCACAGGGCGGTAAAAGCCGTCTGCCGCACGCTCAAGCCAGCGCCCGTCCTCGCCAGTGAGCCAGCTGAAGCGCTCGTCGCCGTGGGCATAGACCGTGATGACGCTGCCGTCGGGCTGCACCACATTGCGCGGACCGCGACGCGCAGGAACGGCCCAAGCGCAAGCCGCCGAAAGCAGCAGTACAATTATGCCAATCTCTTTTCTCATGGATTCACAGTTTTCTTTATCCCTTTGCGTTTCAGGTAGCGTTCCTCGCAGCGGCTGCGCTTGTCCGCGTCGTGGGCCTGGCGGCGGCCGGCCTTGACCGCGCCGCGTTTCTTCACCGCATAGCAAAGGCTCTTTTTCTTGTTCTCCATTATCTGCCAGCCGTCAAGCGTCATGCTGAAGTGGCTGCGCTCGTCGCCGCGGAGATAGATGTGCAGAGTGTCGCCGTCAGGCTGAACGCGCTCTATCACTCCGCGGAATGCCGGAACACGGTTCTGCGCTAAAACAGGCAGCGACAGAAGCACTACCGACAACACTAATAGACTCTTTTTCATTGCATTGCGTTTTTAACACGTTTGTACAGGCGGCTGGCGAAGACGAAGTCGTCAAGCGCCTCGTTGCCCGCATGGAATATATTGTCGCGGCTGCCCTGCCACTCCTTCCGGCCGTTGCGCAGGAAGAGGATGTTGTCGCCGACCTCCATTATCGAGTTCATGTCGTGGCTGTTCACTATCGTGCAGATGCCCAGCTCCTCCGTCAGGTCGTGAATAAGCTGGTCTATCACGAGGCTCGTCTTGGGGTCGAGCCCCGAGTTGGGCTCGTCGCAGAACAGGTAACGGGGTTCCATCACTATGGCGCGCGCTATGGCGACACGCTTCTGCATGCCGCCGCTTATCTCCGACGGCATCAGCCCCAATGCACGCTCCGGGATATTCACATGCTCAAGGCAGTAGCGCGCGCGCTCCTCCATCTCCGCGTCCGTCTTATGCGAGAACATCTCAAGCGGAAACATCACGTTCTCAAGCACTGTCATGCTGTCAAACAGGGCCGAACCCTGGAACAGCATCCCCACCTCGCGGTGGACGGAGCGCAGCTGCTGCTCACTCATGCGGGTTATGTCGCGCCCGTCATACAGTATCCGCCCGCTGTCGGGCTTGTGCAGACCTATAAGCGACTTCATCAGCACGGTCTTACCGCTGCCCGACTGACCGATTATCATGTTCACTTTCCCGTCATAGAGCGTCGCGCTCACATGGTCAAGAACGGTCATACCGTCAAAACTCTTTACTATGTCCTCTATCTCTATCATCTAATTCCTCACTCCTAATTCCTAATTCCTCATTCCTAATTACAGTAGCAGTTTCGTCAGCAACAGGTCGCTGAACAGGATTATGATATTCGAATTGACCACCGCATTCGTACTCGCTCTGCCCACATCCAACGCGCCGCCGCGCGCGTAATAGCCGTAGTAGCTGCTCAGGCTCGTTATGATGAACGCGAACACCAGCGACTTGATGATGCCGTACCACACAAAGTAGGGGTTGAAGGCATACTGTATCCCCACCAAGTAGTCAGCCACGGTTATCACATCGGTGAACGCACCAACGCCCCAGCCGCCTACCAACCCCACCGAAATGGAGATTATCACCAGAAATGGCATCATCGTCACCAGCGCCAGTATCTTGGGCAGTATCAGGTAGTTGGCGGAGTTCACGCCCATTATCTCAAGCGCGTCTATCTGCTCCGTGATGCGCATCGTACCTATCTCCGACGCTATGTTGCTACCCACTTTGCCCGCCAGTATAAGGCACAATATCGTGCTCGAGAACTCCAGCAGAAGCGTCTCGCGCGTCAGCAGCCCCGTCGTGTACGTGGGCAGAAGCGGGTTCTCCGTGTTGATCTTCGCCTGTATGGTGAGGATCGCTCCGATGAACACCGATATTATCACCACTATCGGCAGCGACTGCAGACCCTGCTTCTCCAGTTCGCGCGAGTACTGCCGCCAGAACATGCGCTGGCGGTCAGGAAGGCGGAACACCTTCCCCAGCAGCATGAAATATTCGCCCGTATGTTGCAATGCACTTAAACCCATCATATCCTTTTGTCATATTGAGCCTGCAAAGATACAACATTTTTTTGTTATATGCAAGTCCAATCGCGTTTTTTGTTCCCCGCAATGGTATTTTCTGCGTCCCGACGCGCTTTGCCGCACTATCAGCCTTTGTGTTTTACTGCTTGCGCGCTATATATTTTTGGGTGCAGGCAAGGCCGCAATGCCCCCGCAGGCGCGGCCGGCAAGCCCCCCACGCAAAACAAAAAGGACGGCCCATCGGCCATCCTTCTGTCGAGAAGAGGCGACTCGAACGCCCGACCCCCACGTC
Organism: Paludibacteraceae bacterium; assembly: GCA_017417025.1. Classification (GTDB taxonomy): domain Bacteria; phylum Bacteroidota; class Bacteroidia; order Bacteroidales; family Paludibacteraceae; genus Colicola. The sequence continues at coordinate 46,108 of JAFPZY010000035.1, forward strand.
CCGAACGTGGTGCGCTACCAACTGCGCTACTTCTCGAAGGTTATTAACCCTATTATCTAACCATTTTTCTTTTCAAACAATCTGTCTCTGCTTCCGTCTCAGGAGTTCCGGTACATCTTCGGAGTCATCCCCATGTGCGACTTGAAAAAGCGGTTGAAGAACGCCACATTCTCAAATCCTAACGACATCGCTATCTCCTTTATCTGCAGGTTCGTTATTTTCAGCTGCGACTTCGCATCCGTCAGTATCGCATCGTCTATTATGTCCCCGGCCGTGCGGTTGCACACCTGCTTCACCGTGCTGCACAGGTGAGGCAGCGATATCCGCATCTCCTCCGCATAGTTCGACACCTGGTGCCACTCCGCATAATGCTCCATCACAAGCTTTATGTACTCGCGGCACAGCTCCGTGCGCCTGTCCTGAGGCTTGTCCGCCGACTCGTCTATGCCGCGCAGATAATCCGCGTAAGCCGACTGCAGCAAATTGAAGACAAAGACCATGTTTTCGGAACTCAACATCGGCGGCGTTGTGTTCGATGCCTTCATCAGCAGCTCCAACATCCCCTTGAAGACATCCGCCTTTTCCGCACTCAGCTTTATCGGACCCTCAGTCTTCGGACTGCTGAAAGGAATCCTGTAAGTGAATGTGTTCTTGTCCCAAAACGAAGACGAGAAGAGTATGTAATACACAAGCGCGTCGTCCGAAAACTCGTGTATGAGCAGAAACGTCCCCGGTTCAAGGAAGAACGCATCGTTCTCATGGTACTCGCACTTGGTGATATTCACTGTCGCTTTAGCCGTGCCTCTTACAAGGAGCGCATAGACATTACACATGATTTTGCACGGGAATCGTCCGTACTCATTCATGAGTTTTCCGGTGGCATCTCCTATCAAGAAGTCCACGGGGCAGTCGAGCAGCGGTATCTTCTTGTCTTGCATATATCATTCCGCTTCTTCATCAGCAGGCCCGAAAGCCCCCCTGATTTCAAAAGCGGCTGCAAAGATACGGCAAAAAATCGGACTGTGCAAAAAAAAATGTCATTTTTCCACAAAAAAAAGTAAAATTCCCCACCCACCCCCTCCTTCAACCCTCCCTCACACCCTCATTCAACCCCTCCCCACACACTCCTTCACACACTACTTCACACACTCCCGCAACCATCCCTCACACACTCCTTCCCCCCTTCCCTCAACACCAAAAAACACCCTTCCCCCACCCAACCCACATCCCCCACCAAACTAGTAAGTCTGGTAAAACTAATAAGACTATCAAGTCTGGTAAAACTACCAAAACTACCAAAACTACCAATCCAACCACCGGGTACGCAGGCTTCCAGCCTGCGGCAAAAGAGAGTAGTGCTGAATTATCAATAATCAATCCTCAGCTGTCCTTTTCCTCTTCGTTATGTTCGCTGAGCTTTCCTCTTCGTTATGTTCGCTGAGCTTTTCTTTTCGTTATGTTCGCGGAGTTTTCCTCTTCGTTATGTTCGCGGAGCATTTCTCTTCGTTATGTTCGCGGAGCTTCAGCTCCGTGTTTTGAGTATCGATTGCCCACTGGGTACGCAGGCATCCTGCCTGCGGCAAGTTAGCAGCGGTAAGATCATCGCTGCAATATCCATACCGTAGATCGTTCTCCGAAGGAGATAAGAATTATCAACTCTCATTCAGCAGTTCCAACCGAAGGATAACCGAAGGATAACCGAAAGATAACCGAAGGATAGACCCGACATCAAGCAGACATCAAGCAGACATCAAGCCGTGACTAAACCTGAAAAAGGCGACTCGTTTACTGAGTTGTAATCTTAAAAAACGTAAACTTTTGCCTTGTTTCCTGAAAAAGTTTACTCCCTTCCTTCTTTTGCGCTCGATTGAATCGCCCATCCCCCTCTTTGCCGCATACACAGCCCCCCCCTTTCGTCACCTGCGCGGAGCATCACCTTCGCGGTCTCCTCAATACAGCGCCGTGTTCTTGCCCCCTCCTTAAAATATATCACGCGCGCCCGCGCAAGAACGCGCACATTAAAACGCAATACTCACCCCCCTTCCCCCGCAAACCAAAAACACAAAAAACTATGTCACAAAAAACGACCGTTTTTTGTGACATACTTTTCTTTAGTAATCCGACAGCGGCAAA
>JAFPZY010000036.1 GCA_017417025.1 Paludibacteraceae bacterium
AAGTCGAAGGTCGAAAGCCACAGCGGACATAACAACCGCAGGCAGGATGCCTGCGTACCCAGTGGGGCGCTGATGCAATCTTACCGCAGGCGACAATGTACAGCGGAGGAGAGGGCGGGGGCGGAAATGGGAAAAGGAAACGAGGAACAAGGGACAGGGGACAGGGGACAAGGAAACGAGGACCAAGAAAACGAGGAAAAGAATGGAGAAAAATGCGAGAGGGGGATAAGGGGCATACAGAGCCAGGATTGCACCGGCAGTACACGAAAAAATACACTTTGGAAAGAAAAATATAAAAAAGTTTTCAAAATGTTTGCATAAATAAATAATTTGTTGTACTTTTGCACGCTGTAGAGTTTGTTTTTGATTATTTATGAAAAATCAGACCATAACGACAGTTTTGAACAAATGTCATTGAATTTAGAATATAAGCCAGGAAAGGCATAGAACATTAAGCCAGAAAAAACAGAATATAAGCCAAAAAAGCATAGAATATAAGCCAGGAAAAGGCATAGAATATTAAGCCAGAAAAAACAGAATATAAGCCAGGAAAGCATAGAATATAAGCCAGAAAAAAGGCATAGAATATTAAACCTGAAAGAAACATAGAATATTAAACCATAAAAAATACCCCTTTATGAAACATTTATACACCTCTCTTTTTGTTATTCTTCTTACGACGCTGTCTCTCCTTCCTGCCCAAGCCAGGGCAGATGTGGATTACTTCACCATTACCGCAGAAGAAGCCAATGTGACGGTTACTATTAAATACGTTGGTAGTAGTTATCCAACAGACAAAGTAACTCTAGATTATAGTAACGATGATGGAGCAACTTGGGCAACCGCTACTAATATTACAAACTGGACAACTACTCTTACAAATATAGGTGATAAGCTTTTGTTTAGAGGAAACAACTCCAAAGGATTCAACACTACAGCAAATAAGAATGCTTCTTATAACGCTTTCCAATTTAGCAAAAAGGTTAGTTTGAGTGGAAATATTATGTCGCTTATTGACAAAACTGCAGAAACTTTAACTATCCCTGCCTATTGTTTCTTTCGAGCTTTCCGTAATCAAAAAACAATAATCGACGTTTCCAACCTAAAACTTCCCGCCACAACACTTTCTATAGGCTGCTATCAGGGATTATTTGACGGCTGTACAGGACTTATCGGCAATACCCCTGATTTGAGTGCAATAGAATCTGTAAGTGAGTCCAGTTGTCAGGAGATGTTCAGGTCTTGTAAAATTACCTCAATCATAGGCTTTCCACAATTAACCATTGTTGGCAGGAACAGTTTTCAAAACACTTTCAACGGTTGTACAGAACTTGTTTCTGCACCTGAATTGACCGCCACAGAAGTGGGGGTGGGTAGTTATTCATCTATGTTTTCAGGCTGCACAAAACTGAAGAATGCCACGACTGCACTCCCTGCAACAACTGTATATTCGGATTCTTATGTTTCTATGTTTTCGGGATGTACCAGCCTTGAAGTGGCTCCCGAACTGCCTGCAACCACATTAGGCGCACGTTGTTACAATCACATGTTCTATAATTGTTCCAGTCTCACTACAGCACCTGCCGAATTACCTGCTGCTACTGCGGTCGCTGAATGTTATAGTTTCATGTTTTATGGTTGCTCCAATTTAGAAGAGGCACCTGTTATCAAAGCTACCACATGGACAACAGGCACTGGCATGGATAAAGGATGTATGGCAGAAATGTTCTATAACTGCTCCAAACTCAATTATCTGAAAGTCTATTTCACCACTTGGGATAACAATAGTACGGCAAGTTATCAATCCACTTACAATTGGATGAAAAATACTCAGCAACAAACCAGCCGCACTTTCCTATGTCCTTGTGCTTTGATTTCTCCATCAGTACCACGTGGAGTCAGCCGCGTCCAAACATACTGGACAGCAAAATGTATTTGTATCTACACTTTAGACGTAGCCACTAACGGCGGCACATGGGACGGGACAAAAAATGAGGCACGCACGATTGACCGCGTTTCTGAAGAAGCCTCGCTATCCTCTCTCCCCGAAGCACAAAAGACAGGCTACAGATTCATCGGCTGGAACACGAAGGCTGACGGCAGCGGCGATGCAATAACACTTGACAACCAGACCGACTTCACCACAGACGCGACGTTCTACGCGCAGTTTGAGAAGATGCCGGCATACACCTTCGATGTAGCCACCACCGGCGGAACATGGGACGGGAGCGACGTTGCCAACCGCGTGCATTATGCAGAACTGCCAAGCGTCACACCCCAAAAAGAGGGGAACAACTTCACGGGCTGGAACACGGAGAGTGACGGCAGCGGTAATGCAATAACCGCAGACAACATAAGCAGTTTCACTGCAGACGCAACGTTCTATGCGCAGTGGCAGCCGCAACTTGTGGAATTAGACGACACGCAGGACAACACCGCACTGCTTGCATCGCTCAACGGTGTGAGCTGTGACGTGCTGCTTGCAGGGCGCACACTGGTTGGCGGATGCGCAAACACGCTGTGCCTGCCCTTCGACCTGACGGAGGAGCAACTGGCTGAAAGTCCGCTCAGCGGCTGCACGATATGGGAGTTCGGCAGCTCAACGTTTAACGGCGAGACGCTGCATATAGACACCAACGTGGCCACAGAGATAGAGGCAGGAAAGCCTTACTTGGTGGAGCCGGCAGCCGCAGTACAGAACCTGCGCTTCGAGGGAGTGACCATCAGTGCAAGCACGGGCACAGAGCTCGGGAACAATGCTGTGCGCTTTGTAGGGATACTGAGCCCCTTCACTATGACAGCCGGAAGCGAGGACCAGCTGTTTGTAGGCGCGGGTAACAAGCTGCTCAGGCCTTCGTCCACGTCGGCCCTGCGCGGCTTCAGGGCCTGGTTCAGGCTGAACGACGGTCCGGCACAGGCAGCACCGCGCGCCAAACTGACCTTCGGCGAGAAGCCGCAAGTGCCCACCGGCCTTGACATCACGGAGAAAGACAACAGCCCCCGCAAGATATTCATAAACGGACAACTATACATAACACACGACGGCGCGACCTACACCCCCGCAGGAAACGTGATGCCCAAATAAACACCCCCTAATTATGATGAAAGACAACAGACAAACCTATTGCCCGCCGCAGACCCACGCGGCAATGCTTGAACGCCCTCTATGCCTTGACTTAACGGGAGGAGGGACAGGCGACGCCTCGACGCAAGGCCTCGCCCCCACACGAAGAGGAGCGGCCATTTACGGGCTTGATGTGGAAGTGGGCAAATAAGGAAACTATTGTTTTACGACTTTATACCCCCTGAGCGCTGTGGAAAGACTAAAGAATAATATATGCAGTGTGCTGCTATTGTGTCTGCTGCTGCCGGCGGGCGTTGCAGCACAGACCGACTGGTTTACAATAACGGCGGAGAAAGACGGCGTGAACATAAAACTCGACCGCACCGGCACTCCCGCCGATGTGTCGCTGCGCTACAGCACAGACGGCGGCGTGTCGTGGCAGGCAGTGCCGGGCGACAAGTCGGTGTTCTGCACCCTCGCCCAGACAGGCGACAGGCTGCATATCCGCGGCAACAACCCGAACGGCATCAACAACGAGATCGATTACGGCAACCGGTTCTGGTACTTCGTCATCTCGGGGGAGGTGTCGTTGAGCGGGAACATAATGACGCTGGTGGATGACGACCATCCTTCAACCGTGATTCCTTCGCAGTACTGCTTCTTCAGGATGTTCCAGAGTTGTCCGCTAACGGACATATCAGGCTTGAGCCTGCCCGCCACAACACTGAAAAAAGGCTGCTATGAAGGCTTGTTCCAGCACTGCCGGAAGATGACCGCCCCTCCCGTGCTTGGTGCGCCGGCTATAGTGCCGGAAGCCGCCATGAAGCAGATGTTCATGGACTGCGAGTCATTGGCTTCCGCGCCTGCGTTGCCCGCCGACTCGGTGGCCGGCAGCGGCTACGAGCAAATGTTCCACCACTGCCCTGCATTAGTATCCGCGCCCGCACTGCCCGCGACGCACATAGGGAGCAGCTGCTACCACACGATGTTCGCCAGATGCACCTCTCTGACGGAGGCACCCGAGCTGCCCGCGAAAAAAGCCCCGTCGCACTGCTACAACAGCATGTTTTCAGGCTGCTCAGAGCTGGTGAGCGCCCCTTCGGAACTGCCTGCGCTGCGATTGTCGGCAGGATGTTACGCGTCGATGTTCGCGGACTGCCCGAAGCTGACAGCGGGTCCCGTCATACGTGCGCGCGAACTATATTATAAAAAGGACACGCAAGGCTGCATGGCTTACATGTTCTACAAGTGCTCGTCTCTCGCTTCAGTGACCGTGCACTTCAAGCTCTGGAACGAAGAGGGGAACCGCTCCACAACGGCAGGCAACTCAACCAACCCGACCGCCTCATGGATGTACGGCACACCGCAGAAGAGCGCCTCGGTGTTCTACTGCCCGTGCCCGTTGGCGGACGTGCGCAACGAGCACCACATACGGCAGTACTGGACGCGCATCTGCATACCCGAATATACATTCCGCCTGTCAAACGGGGGCACGTGGAGCAACGGCATGGCCAACGACAGCACACTCACACAGCCTTTCAGTGCGCCAGTGTGCACGCGCGAGGGCTATGTGTTTGCAGGCTGGAACACGGAGGCCGACGGCTCGGGCACGGCATTTGATATTGACAACCTGCCTTCAGGCGAAGATGTCACCTTCGAGGCCTTGTGGCAGCCCGAAGACCTCGTGCTATACGACAACATCGACAACACGGCTCTGCTGGAGGGGTATATGGGTCTGACAGTGTCGTCGGTAAGGTTTGCGGGCCGCACTATATCCGCAGCCTCGACCAACACTCTGTGCCTGCCCTTCTCACTGACAGCGGAGCAGATAGCCAGCAGTCCGCTTGCGGGAGCGCGTATATGGCAATTCAACAGCGCAGTGCGCAGCGAAGACCTGATGGACGTGAACATGGACCTCACCGACGGCATAGAAGCCGGCTACCCCTATTTAGTGCAGCCCGCGACAGACCTGACGGAGCCCGTCTTCACGGGCGTGCGCATAACATCGACGGATGAGCAGACGAGGGGCGACGGGAACGTGACCTTCATAGCGGCGCAGAAGCCATACATGTTTACAGCGGGGGACGAGTCACAGCTGTTCCTCGGAGCGGGGAACACCCTGCACGCCGCCGCCGTGAGCAAGCCCATGAGAGCCTACAGGGCATGGTTCAAGATAACGGGAAGCGCCTCTGTAGGCATACGCCGCGCACGGCTCGTATTCGGCAAAGAGAAGCAGGTGCCGACCGACATACAGAGTGCTGACAGCAGGACACAGCAGCCGCAGTTCGTGATGATTAACGGCACGCCGGCGATACTACGCAACGGCATATACTACGACCTCTGCGGCAGCCCCGTTGCGGCAGAGGGAAAGTGAGGCATAGAAAACAAAAAGACACACAACATAACAATGGAAAAACGACATACAGCCTACAAGACCCCCCTTACGTGGTGCTGCATAACAGATAGCGGCCTGTGCCAGCAGTTTGCTGTGGGCAGCAACGCCAACCCTGACGACGCATGGGCACCAGGGAGAAGGACAGTGTCATTCAAGCCGCAAGGCGCAAACTAAGAGACGCAGAACAACAACTGACATTCAATATACGGAACAGAAAAAACACTTGCAATATGGTTAGACGAATCCTGTTTGTATGGATCAGCCTGCTTTGGGGAGCAGGTTGCATGTTTGCTGCCGACTGGTTCACTGTGACAGCAGTGACTGCAGGCGCGAAAGTGACGATAGTCAATCAGGGTAGCGGAGGAGAGAAGCCCTCGCTGCAGTGCAGCACCGACGGCGGCGCGACGTGGACGACGTTTACAGCCGGCTCGTCGTCGGTAACGCTTCCCGCGGTGGGGAGCAAGGCGATGTTCAAGGGTGTCAATCCCAACGGCTTCAACCGCGAGTACAACAGCGGCTACAGGTTCTCCTCCACTGCTGACATAGCGGTGAGCGGCAACATAATGACCCTTATAGACGGCGATTCGCCGGGCACGACGATTACAGCCGAAGCGTGCTTTGCATTACTCTTTATGAACTGCGACAAGCTTGTGTCCGCACAAGGGCTGCAGATGCCCGCCACCACAGTGTCGCCATTCTGCTATTACCGCATGTTCTACAGGTGCTCCCGCCTTGCCGATGCGCCCGAAGTGATAGGTGCGAAGAAGCTTACTAACGATGCGTGCCACGACATGTTCTACCAGTGCAAGCTGCTAACTGAAGCCCCGCGCATGGCAGCCGACACCGTTTATGACAGCGGGTGCGAGAACATGTTCATCGGCTGCACGGCACTGACAACAGTTCCAGACCTGCCCTTCAAGGCCATAGGGACAAAAGGCTGCTCCGCCATGTTCTCCAGCTGCACGGCACTGACCACAGCCCCGAACATGCCCTCACTCATATCAGCCGGGGAAATGGGCTGCGCCTATATGTTCACCGGCTGCACGCAGATGGTGTCTTCGCCTGTTCTTGCCGCCAAGACCATAGGCGAAGCAGGATATAAGGAGATGTTCTCGAAGTGCACGGCACTGACCAGTGCGCCCCACATGGCAGCAGAGACAGTAGGCAAATACGGGTGCTACCGCATGTACTCGGGCTGCAACAAGCTGAGCAGTTCTCCGGACCTGACCGCGCAATACGTGAGCACCAACGCCTATCAGGAGATGTTCGCCTCGTGCGCCGCACTGACAGCGGCACCACGCATAGAGGCGATAGTGATAGGCATAAGCACCTGCAACAAGATGTTCTCGTCGTGCACGGCTTTAGTATCCGCGCCCGCCGAACTGCCCGCCACAGCCGTGAGCGACTCGGGCTGCTATGCCATGTTCGAGAAATGCACGCGCCTGACAGCCGCACCGTCGATGCCCAATGTGCGCGTAGTAGGACTGCACGGCTGCCGGACGATGTACTCGGGCTGCACTTCGCTGACCGCAGGGCCGGCAGTGCTTGCCGCCGAAAGAATAATGGACTACGGATATGCGGAGATGTTCACCGGCTGCAGCAAACTGACTTCGGTTGCCGGCAAACTGCCTGCCGCCATAGCAGGCTCATACGGGTACCAGCGCATGTTCTTCAACTGCGCGGCACTGACAACAGCCCCCTCCATTGCCGCAAGCACGGTAGGCACATATTGCATGCAGGCTATGTTCTCGGGCTGCAAAGCACTGACAGCGCCGCCGGCACGGCTGCCCGCAAAGACACTTGCCAACTACTGCTACGCATCGATGTTCTCCGGCTGCACGGCACTGACAACAGCCCCAGAACTGCCGGCGACGACACTTGCCAACTACTGCTACAACTACATGTTCTCCGGCTGCAGCAAACTGACAGAGGCACCGGTGCTGCCTGCGCTGTCGCTGAAATACAACAACAACGGCACAACTGCCAACCACACAGGCTGCTACGCACGGATGTTCCAGAACTGCTCTTCGCTGACCACGATAGAAGTGCACTTCAGCGAATGGGGCGACGGCAGCGGAAGCAACACCGACACACAGAACAAGTACCCCACCAACCTCTGGCTTGACGGCGTTCCCGCCAAAGGGACCTTCCGCGCCCCATGCGAACTTGCCGACATGCGCGGAACACACAACATACCCACAGGCTGGACCTTCAGCTGCATGGTGCGCTTCACCTTTGACGTGCGCACCGCCGGAGCTTCGTGGGACGGCACAGACACAGTGCGCCGCATACTAACCGCCCCGCTTGCAGAGATGCCCGTAGCACAGAAAGAGGGCTGCCTCTTTACCGGCTGGAACACCGCCCCTGACGGCTCTGGGACGGCATTAGACCTTGACAACCAGCCAACGACGGCACAGGTGTATTACCCCGTGTTCCGCGAAGCCGACATACAAGTGACCGACTGGCTCGACGGAGCCTGCATAGTCCGCACGACCATGAGCGGCATAACCACGGTGCGCACACTGGCAGAAGGCGGCAAGAAGCCCGTGAGCGGCAACCTCAATGACCTGCTGATAGACAAGCCCGGGGTATATGCCATCCGCTTTGACAGCGGCGAAGCCGACGAAGCCACAGGACAGCCGCTGCGCATAACATTCTATGACAGCAACGGGAAGGCCACAGGCACCTTCTCCGTCGGCCTGCCCGTATTCGTGCGCCAGACGACCAACGCCTCGTCGATTCAGAATATAGAGAACAACGATGCAGTCGTGCTCCCGGGAGCCACTCTGACCTTCGACAGCGACATAGCCATAGGCGACCTGTATGTATCAGGCGGAGCCAAAGCCGTAGTGGCAGAGAACACCACTCTGCAGGCAGAAAGCGTGGTGCTCCGCGCAGGGAGGCTCGGCACTGACGGCGCTTACACTTTCTGCTACCCGCAAATGGTGGCTCTGGGAGCGGTGAGCACGCCGTCCTCAATAATAGAGTACCGCTATCTAATCAGCCGCCAGCAATACTACGCGCTCACACTCCCCTACACCGTCAGCCTGCGGGACGTGACGCTGCTTGACGGCAGCCCCGCCGAGATTGTGGTGCAACGCTACAACGGAGCCGCCCGCACCAGCGGACAGACAGGCTGGGAGACATTGTGGAACCCATATACAGGCAGCAGCACCTATCCGGAACTGGAAGCGGCAACGGGCTATACCTGCTATGCCGTGCCCCCGCAGATTACGATGGAAGGCTCTGCAGCGGCAGAACGGCGCACATGGTGCTATGTCTCTTTCCCGATGAAGCCCAATCTGTATTACGGCGAGAAAGCCTCTTACGGCTCGCGCACCGTCAGCGTAACGCCCCACGGCATGGCTGACGGAGCCGTACTGCCAGGTGTACGCCCGAATGATGCAGCATGGAACTTTGCGGGGAACCCGTACCTCGCCGACTTCGGCGGTCTGGACGGACTGACAGAAAGCGGTCCGATAGGCCTGCTGCAGTTGCAGGACGAGGAATATGTGTGGGTGGGGACCCAGCGCTATGTGGTGCTGCCTGCCGATGACGGCCGCTCGTTCACGCCGGCGTTGGCTTCTTCCGCCGTACTCGGCGCTTTCCGCCCGTTCTTCGTGCAGACAGGGAAAGGCGACGCTCTGGTCTTCCCTGTGACAGGCAGAGCGCAGGGCATGCCGTCACGCGCAGCCGCACTGAGCACCGAGTTGCCATTCGGCATATCACTGCGCGGACAAGGAGCAGAAGACCGCATAGCCTTCCTGCTGGGCGACAATTTCAGCGAAGCCTACGACTTCAATGCAGACCTTGCCAAATGGGAGAACAAGGGACTCAATATATGGGCACCCGCAGACGGCGCGGCACTATGCGCGGCTGCACTGCCCTATGAGGCACTAAAGCAACAAGTGCCTGTATCCGTATCCACCGCAGAAGCGGGGGAGTACACATTCTCTATAGACGAGAGCCTGACCCCCGACCGCAGCCAGCTGACACGACTCTACCTGTATGACAAACAGACAGGCCAATATGCCGACCTCATGCTCGGCGGGTACTCATGCACACTGCCTGAAGGAAGCGAGGAAGGGCGGTTCTTCCTGACCTCAGAGCCGCAAGGCATAGCAGCCGGCGAGCACAGCCAGTATGCAGCCGGCGCATGGAGCACGGCCGAGTACATAGAAGTGTTCACCACTACAGGGACATGCCTGTATTCCGGTCCGCCAGCAGGGCTGCGTTCAGACCTCCTGCCAGAAGGCACGGTGCTGATACGCCTGCAGAACGGCGAAGGTGCAGCAGTCAAGAAAGTTATTATCCGTTAATCCTCACGCAACCAGATGGTCATGAAACATACAACACTTACTCTGTTGGCAATAGTGCTCGCCCTGCCTGTTTGGGCAGACCACCAATGTATAGACTATACCGACCTGTCTTCCGCCGTGTGCCAGACCGCAGTGTTCAACGACAAAGGGCAGCTCGGCACGTGGGGGACACGCATAGTGGACAACGGGCCTGCCGCCTCTTCAAGCCGCCATACCGTCCACACAGACCCCTACGAGCTGGATGCCCGCACCAGCTACCAGCTGCACACAACGCTCCCCGACGGGAGTCCGTCGGTCAGGCTCGGCAACTGGGAGAGCGGAAAACAGGCAGAGCGTATCACCTATACTTACACTGTCCCGGAAGACAACCCCGTACTGCTGCTCTACTATGCAGTGGTTCTTGAGGAACCCGGGCACGAGGCACAAGAACAGCCGCGCTTCACTCTCGAACTGCTCAAAAACGGCGTTGCGGCCGAAAGCCAGTGCTTCTCTTTCGACTTCAAAGCCGGTTTCGACATGGACTCCGCCTTGTGGCATCTCGAGATGCCAGGCATCTGCTGGAAGGACTGGACGATGATGGGTATCACTCTTTCGGAATTTGCAGGACAGACGGTGCAGATACGACTTACCACCTACGACTGCACCAAAGGCGAGCACTACGGCTATGCCTATTTCGGGCTGGCATGCCGCAGCAACAAGATGCAGACCTCTTCGTGCGGCGACTATACTGCAGAAGATGCCGCCGTGTTCCGTGCACCGGCAGGTTTCAAATACAGGTGGTACCGCAAGTCGGAGCCAACGGTGACACTATCCGAGGAGCAGACGTTCACGCACACAGGTCCGTCGGTGACCTACCTGTGCGACATCATCAACAAGGAGAACGAGGAATGCTACTTCACCCTTGAAGCCACTCCCGAGTCGCGCTACCCTGTGGCCGAGTTCAGCCTTGAGCAGAACAGCACCGGCTGCGCGGATACGATAGTAGTGCACAACCTGAGCGGCGTAGCAGGAGAAGACCGCGTCAAGTTTGACCCTATACAGCCCTGCGACAACTATCTGTGGGACTTCGGCGACGGGCGCACATCGGTTGAGGCAGAGCCCAAGATAGTGTATGAACAGCCAGGCGAATATACGATAACACTGACGGCAGGGCTCAACGGCTGGCAATGCGCGTCCTCGGCTTTCACGCGCACAGTTACAGTCAGTGCGCGCAAGGACGCTGTCCACCAGAGCGGAGTTATATGCGAAGGCGAGACTTTTATGTGGCACGGCAAGGCCTATACGCAGGAAGGCTCATACGCCGACCCTCTCGCCACCAATGCGCTTTGCGGCGAGATACTGGACCTGACGGTGCACCCGATGGGGAAGAAAGTGGTATATGACACCATCTGCCACGGCGACAGCTATACGTGGAGGGGAGCCGTGCTCTCGGAGTCGGGCGTTTATACAGACACCGCCTACAACCGCACGGCCGACGGCTGCGACTCGGTCTATTACCTTAACCTCGCTTACTACACACGCTACGACCGCGTGCCGCAGTCGCTGAAAGACAAACTCGGACCCGCGTCCGTAAGCGGACGAAGAGATGTGACTTACTATTCGTCGAATGCAGACCCGTGGGACGACCCCTATATGCTGGTTCATATAGAGCATGAGACCGTTGATGCCTCTTCCTTCACATGGCACGGACACACTTACACGGAATCGGGAGTGTATATGGACACCATCCCTACGGCACTGCACGGCTGCGACAGTATAGTGTTCCTGGACCTGGTGCTCAACGAAGTGGAGCATCAGAAGACCATAGTGCCCGAAGAAGACTCGTTCTGCGAGGGGACATCCTACAACTGGGAAGGACGCGACCCGCGCTTCAGCGCCATAAAAGAGGCAGGGATATACAACGACACTGTCATCAATACTTCGCTTGACACGACGGTGTATATACTCACTCTGTCGCTCAAACAAAGTTCAAGTAAAGAGGTAAACCTTACAGTCTGCAACAAGCAGATACCTTATGTCTGGAACGGCATAACATGCACAAAAGCAGACGACTACACCTACACGACAGTGAACGCGGCAGGCTGCGACTCGGTGGTGACAATGCACCTTGAGGTGAACACATATTCGGCTTCAGAAGAGAGCGAGACGGTGTGCGAAGCGGAACTGCCGTACGAGTGGAACGGCATAAAGTGCACAAAGGCAGACGACTACACCTACACGACAGTCAATTCGGCAGGCTGCGACTCTATAGTGACATTGCATCTTGCCGTAGCCAAAGCCACGACAGGCGAAGAGTCCGTAAAGATATGCGACAAGCTGCTCCCCTACGCGTGGAACGGCATAATCTGCACAAAAGCAGACGACTACACCTACACGACAGTGAATGCGGCAGGCTGCGACTCGGTGGTGACAATGCATCTGACCGTGCTTCACCCTTCAACGGGAGAAGAGAGCATCAGCATCTGCGACAGCGAACTGCCCTACAAGTGGAACGGCATAACATGCACAAAGGCAGACGACTACACCTATACGACCGTGAATGCGGCTGGCTGCGACTCGGTGGTGACACTGCACCTTAATGTGCTTCCTTCGTCCTCGACAAAAGAGGTGTTCAGCCTGTGTGACAGCGAACTGCCGTATGTGTGGAACGGCATAACATGCACAAAAGGCGGCGACTACACCTACACGACCGTGAATGCGGCAGGCTGCGACTCGGTGGTGACACTGCAACTGGCCGTGCGGTATAAGTCAGCAGGAGAGCAGTCGGTGAAGATATGCGAGCAGGAACTGCCGTATATGTGGAACGGCATAACGTGCACACAGGGCGGCGACTACACCTACACAACAGTGAACGCGGCTGGCTGCGACTCGGTGGCGACGCTGCACCTGACGACAGAGTCGTGCGTGCCTCCTTGCGCGGCACTGCAAGCGAAAGTGACGCTTGACACACTCTGCGCGGACGACCGTTACCTGCCTCTTGAGATAGAAGTGTCGTCAGGACGGATACGCAGTTACGAAGTGCGGTTCGACGAGGCAGCCCGCAAGCAGGGCTTCAACGACATGCCGGCACAGGCATATCAGGGGCGCACTCCAGACATAGCAGTGCCGCGCAATGCAGACACAACGCGCTATGTCCGCCCCGACAACTACAACCTGACACTGACCCTGACGGACACCTGCGGAGGCGTACAGGACTTCAAGTTGTCGTTCACGGTGCTCTATCCGGCGTGGATTATTCTGCAGCGGTGGAACGACGTGCTTGCACTGCTCAACGAGCGCTACAACGGAGGTTACACCTTCTCGTCAATCCGGTGGTTCCACGAAGGCAGCGAACTGGAAGCGCGAGGGGAGCACAATTCGTATATCTACATCCTCCCGACACTCGGTTTCGAGGAGGCTTATTGGGCGGAACTCACCCGCACGGACGACGGCAAGACGTTCCGGACATGCTACAAGTACCCGCACCACACCAACAAGGACCGCACAGGCTTTGTGCCAGAAAAGATACGGTTGGTGCCGGCAGAAGGACGGAGATACTGCTGGCAGGTGAGCACCGAACTGAGCGGCACCTATATGCTGTATGACGTATGCGGGCGCATGCTCCGCCCCGGGCGTTTCGGCAGCAGCGGCGAAAGAGGCGGTGCGGAGGACATACTGGATTTGAGCGACTTGGGGCATGCAGGCTGTTTCCTTGTCGTTTTCCATGCGGATGACGGCACTGTAGAGACCAAGAAACTGACCTTGCAATAAGACAGGAGACGTTCCCCGAAAGGGGATACAGGGCATAACGGCGGCTGAACAAGGCCGCCGTTGTTGTTATCTATTTAGCTAACCCCGGGATTACCTCTGGTGACCTATTGGCGACCTTTGAGTGACATATGCGTGACCTATGGGCGACCTTTGGGTGACCTTTGGGTGACCTTTGGGCGACCTTTGGGAAAGACTGCTGTTTTTAGTCGAAAGTCAAAAGTCGAAAGTCGAAAGACTGATTAGTCGAAAGTCAAAAGTCGAAGGTCGAAAGACACAGCGGACATAACAACCGCAGGCAGGATGCCTGCGTACCCGGTGGGGCGCTGATGCAATCTTACTGCAGTTACAGCAAGCGACAATGTTGCAGCGGAGAAGAGAGGGGGGAAAGAAAGTTCAGAGAGGGCGAGAAAGATGTTTCGAGAGGACGATAAAGCTGTTTCGAGAGGACGAGAAAGCTGTTTCTGGATGACAAAAAGCATATCCGATACGACAAAAAAGTTTGACAGTAATACAAAAAAAAACGGGAAAGATTTGCACGGGTGAAAAAAAAGCAGTACCTTTGCAGCCCGAAACGAAAAGAGGGATGGAATATTTCCTTATTAAGAGGAACAAGATATTCTCTGACAGAAACGAAAAGAGGGATGGAATATTTCCTTACTAAGAGGAACAAGATATTCTCTGACAGAAACGAAAAGAGGGATGGAATATTTCCTGGTTAAAAGGGACAGGATATTCCTAAATGAAACGAAAAGAGGGGAATGATGTTTCCTGAATGAAACGAAAAGAAACGATGAACAAGACACTTCTCGCCGCGACAACGGCAATAATGGTTATGACGACCGCATGCACACAGAAAGAGCCTCTGCAGACAGGTATTCATATCGAGAACCTCGACATGAACGTATGCCCGCAACAGGACTTCTACCAGTTCGCCACCGGCGGCTGGCAGCAGCAGAACCCGCTCACCGGCGAATACGCCCGCTTCGGGAGCTTCGACAAACTGGGTCTGCAGAACCTTGAGCAGGTGAACGGTCTGATACAGGACATTGCCGCCACAGAGCACAAACACGGCAGCGTCGAGCAGAAAATAGGCGACATCTACAATCTGGCTATGGACACCGCGCGCCGCAACAACGAAGGGTATGAGGCGATACGCCGCAGCATAGAGGAGATAGACGGCGTGACGGACCGCAGCCAATTGTCAGGCCTGTTAGGAAAGTCGATGGAATACAGCCTGTGGGCGATGTATGTGGATGCCGATGCGCTGAACTCGTCAATGAACATCCTGAACGAGTATCAGGCAGGTTTCGCGCTCGGGCAGAAAGAGTATTATTTAGACGAGGACGAGCACACGCGCAGCATACGCGAGGCATACCTGAAGCACATAGCACGCATGTTCTCGCTGTACGGCATAGGCGAAGCCGACCAGGCCGCACAGACAGTGCTGAGATTAGAGACACGTCTGGCGAAGGCCGCCAAATCGAATGTAGAGTTGCGCGACCCGATAGACAACTACAACAAGATGTCGATAGAGGAGCTGAAGCAACTGGTTCCGCAAATCAACTGGGACGAGTACTTCGCCGCGATGGACATAAAGACCGACAGTCTGTCAGTCGGGCAGAAAGAGCACCTTGCCGAGGCAGGCAGGATGCTGGGCGAAGAGCCATTGGAGGACCTGAAGACGCTGCTGAAGTGGCAGGTGCTTGACGGCGCGGCTTCTTACCTGACCGACGAGATGTACGCCGCCAACTTCGACTTCTACGGGCGCGTGCTGTCCGGCAAAGAGGAGCAGTCGCCGCTGTGGAAACGTGCCGTGGGGATGGTGAACGGGACTCTGGGCGAAGCCGTGGGACAGATGTATGTGAAGAAATACTTCCCGGAGGAGAACAAGAAACGCATGCTGTCATTGGTGAAGAACCTGCAGAAGGCCCTGTCGGAGCGCATAGCCGCTTTGGAGTGGATGAGCGACGAGACCAAAGCCAAAGCCCAGGAGAAACTGGCAAGCATGACCATCAAAATAGGCTATCCAGACACCTGGCGCGACTACTCGAAACTGGATATCGACCCCGCCCTGAGTTACTACGAGAACATACAGCGCGCTGCGAAGTTTGAGCAGGAGTACTCGCTGAGCTATCTGAACAAGCCCGTGGACAAGACGAAATGGTACATGACCCCGCAGACGGTGAATGCGTACTACAATCCGTCGTCCAACGAAATCTGTTTCCCCGCCGGCATACTGCAATACCCGTTCTTCGACATGAGCGCGGACGATGCTTTCAACTACGGCGCAATAGGCGTGGTGATAGGGCATGAGATGACTCACGGCTTCGACGACCAGGGGTGCCTGTTCGACAAGGACGGCAACCTGCAGAACTGGTGGACCGCAGAGGACAAAGCGCGCTTCGACGAGCGCACGGCAGTGATGCGCGACTACTTCGACAACATAGAAGTGGCTCCGGGCGTGCATGCCAACGGCGCATTCACACTGGGAGAGAACATTGCCGACCACGGAGGCCTGCAGATATCGTATCAGGCTTTTGCCTCGCAGATGAAGAAGAACGGCCTCGACCCGATGCAGGCCTGCTGCGAGAAGAAAGAAGGTTGCTGCAAAGAGGAGCAGAAATGCTGCAAAGAAGATAAATCATGCTGCAAAGAGGGAGAGAAAAAATCCTGCTGCAGCGAAGGACAGGCCTGCTGCAAGGAGGGAGACAAGAAAGCCTGCTGCAAGGACGGCGGCGCGATGTTCTCGCCGGCACAACGCTTCTTCCTCGCCTACGCCAATGTATGGGCGGCCAACATCAGGGACGAAGAGATACTGCAACGCACCAAATCGGACCCCCACTCTCTTGGCCGCTGGCGCGTGAACGGCGCACTGCCCCACATCGGAGCATGGTACGAGGCGTGGAACATAACAGAAGAGAGCCCGCTGTATCTTGCTCCTGAAAAGCGCGTGAGCATCTGGTAACGTGCGCCCCGCACGCTAAAAAGGGGATGGTCTCTTAGCTCAGTTGGTTAGTAGCACCTGACTCATAATCAGGGGGTCGTAGGTTCAAGCCCTACAGAGACCACAAAAAAAAATAGTTGGTAATGGGTAATTGGCGACAGATATTGATTGGCGCTTGACAATTGGTATCAGAGTCGCAGAAAAAACGGAAGGACAACCAAGAAATTGTACTTCCGTTTTTCAGTACCGCAGGCGGGACTTGAACCCGCACAGCCATCACTGGCCAAAGGATTTTAAGTCCTTCGTGTCTACCGATTCCACCACTGCGGCTCCGTCAGCCGTCCTACAAAGCCGGACGAGGGATGCTCCGAAAGCCAGCCCGAACAGGCGTTATTGACTTTGGGAGTGCAAAGGTACGTTGTTTTTTTGAAGTGTGCAACAAATATGCAAAAAAAATGTATTTTATCCACTAAAAATTTGCGCATATCAAAAAAAAGGCTTACCTTTGCACCCGAAAATAAAAATATTTTCATAGTTAAGGTTTAGGTTTAATGGCAACAGGTGGCTGTGAAGTCCCCTGTTGTTTTTCCAAACAAATCCGAGCCTGCCTTGAACAATGCGGGCGGGATAGAAGCGTTACGGGGAATGAGAGCCGTCAGAAACAGGCACAGCGACAAAGAAGACAACACAAAACCGGCAAAATGAAAAACGACAACGACAAGACAACCACTTTCGACCAGGCGATGAACGCCCCCACGCGCCATGCCGCCGCAGAGCACATACCTGCCGCAGACACGAAAGAGAAAACGGGAACATACCTGCCTGACTTCACGGACATAGAGGAAGTCCGCCGCGCATTCATAGCGTCGGAGATATTCAACAGAAAATATTAACACAGAAAACCAATATCCTAATATATAATGGCAACAACCTACATGACTGCAGAAGGCCTGCAGAAACTGAAAGACGAGCTACAGTACCTGGAAGGTACGGAGCGTCCGCGCGTGATAGCCGCGATAGCCGAGGCCCGCGACAAGGGCGATTTGTCGGAGAATGCGGAATATGACGCCGCCAAAGAAGAACAAGGCCACCTTGAGAGCCGCATAGCCCTGCTGAAAAGCAAGATAATGGATGCGCGCATCATAGACGAGCGCAGCATAAAGACCGACGAGGTGCAGATACTGACAAAAGTGCGCGTGCGCGTTAAGAACACGGGCGCAGAGAAAGTGTACCAGCTTGTCACCGAAGGCGAAGCAAACATAATGGAGGGCAAGATAGCCGTGACCACCCCCATAGCCAAAGGACTGATGGGCAAGAAAGTGGGCGAGACGGCACAAGTGCAGGTGCCTGCCGGCGTGATGGAGTTCGAGATACTGGAAATAGGTGTCTAAAACAAAAGAAAGGGGAAAGACATGACCATCTTTACTAAGATCATCAACGGCGAAATACCGAGTTACAAAGTGGCGGAGGACGAGCACTGCTATGCCTTTCTGGACATCCATCCGCTGGTAAAAGGGCACACACTGGTTATCCCCAAGCTGCCCGAGCCCGAAGCGGACTACATTTTTGACCTTGACGACGAGATGCTGTCGGGGCTGACGGTGTTCGCCAAGCGCGTGGCACGCGGCATAAAAGAGGCGACGGGCTGCAAGCGCGTAGGCGTGGCAGTGTTAGGCATGGAGGTGAACCACGTGCACATCCACCTTGTCCCTCTGAACAAGGAGACCGACATGCTCTTCACCAACCCCAAACTGGAGTTGCCGAGCGAAGAGATGTGCGAGATAGCCAACTCGATAGCCGAGGCTATAGAGACAATCGATAATTGACAATTGATAAAACAACAAGTCTTATGGAAAAGTTTTCCGGAAAAACTCGCGTAGAAAGCGATCTGATTGGAGAGTTGCAGATCCCTGTAGAGGCTCTGTATGGTGTACAAACCCAGCGCGGCATTGAGAACTTCCCTATTTCGAAGTTCAAGTTGCAGGACTACCCCGCGTTCATCAACGGCCTGGCTTACACGAAGTTAGGCGCAGCGATGGCTAACCATGAACTTGGTCTGCTGACAGACGCGCAGTTCAATGGCATCCGCCAGGCTTGCGAAGAGATACTGGCAGGCAAGCACCACGACCAGTTCCCCGTGGACATGATTCAGGGCGGAGCCGGCACCACCACCAACATGAACGCCAACGAGGTGATAGCCAACCGCGCCCTGCAGATTATGGGTCATGAGCCCGGCGAATACCAGTACTGCTCGCCCAACGACCATGTAAACTGCTCGCAGAGCACCAACGACGCTTATCCCGCCGCTATCCACATGGGGCTGTACGCCACTCACCTTGAGTACATGAAGCACTATCAGATGCTCATTGACGCTTTCCAGAAGAAGGCAGAGGAGTTCAAGAACGTGCTGAAAATGGGCCGCACGCAGCTTGAGGACGCAGTGCCGATGACCCTCGGCCAGACCTTCGGCGCATTTGCCAGCATCCTGCGCGACGAGGTCAAGCACCTGAACGACGCAGCGGAAGAGTTCCTGACAGTGAACATGGGCGCAACAGCCATAGGCACAGGCATCTGCTCGGAGCCCGGCTACAGCGAGAAATGCGTAAAAGCGATGGCACAAGTGACAGGCTGGAACGTAGTTCTCGCCGACGACCTCGTAGCCGCTACCAGCGACACAAGTTGCATGGTAGGCTACAGCAGCGTTCTGCGCCGCATCGCCACCAAGATGAACAAGATAAGCAACGACCTCCGTCTGCTCGGCAGCGGCCCGAAGTGCGGCCTGCACGAGATTGACCTTCCCGCACGCCAGCCCGGCAGCAGCATCATGCCCGGCAAGGTGAACCCCGTCATCCCCGAGGTGATGAACCAGATATGCTACAAGGTGATAGGCAACGACCTGTGCGTGGCCATGTGCAACGAGGCCGCACAGATGGAGCTGAACGCCATGGAGCCGACAATGGCACAGTGCTGCTTCGAGAGCGCAGAGATAATGATGAACGGCTTCGACGTAATGCGCAAGTACTGCATCGACGGCATCAAAGCCAACGAGGAGCGCTGCCGCAACTACATCACCGGCTCAATCGGCATCGTCACCGCCCTGAACCCCATCATCGGCTACAAGAACAGCACCAAGATTGCCAAAGAAGCGATGGCTACAGGCAAAGGCGTGTACGAACTTGTGCTTGAGCACGGCATCCTGACCAAAGAGGAGCTGGACACCATACTCAGCCCCGAGAACATGATCAAACCGGTGAAACTCAACATCAAGCCCCGCCGCTGAACGGCACGGACACCGGCGGTCGGGAACCTGTTTCAACAAACATAATGACAATGAAACTCGTATTTGCGACCAATAACAAACATAAACTGGAGGAAGTACGCCAAATACTTCCGCCAGTTTATGACATTCTGTCACTCTCAGACATCGGCTTCACAGGCGAGATAGAGGAAAACGGCGACACTCTCGAGGCCAACTCGATGCTGAAAGTCCGCTGCGTGACCGACTGGCTGAAAGCCCGGGGCAAGGACATGCCCGACGGCGTGTTTGCGGACGACACCGGATTGGAGGTAGCCGCCCTCGGCGGAGCACCCGGTGTGCACACCGCACGCTATGCCGGCGAACCCGCCAACGATGCCGCCAACAGGCGCAAACTGCTGGAGGAACTGCGCAAAACAGGGACCGCAGACAGGCGGGCTTGCTTCAGGACCGTGGTGACTCTGGAGAGAAACGGCAGAACAGAACAGGCGGAAGGGCGCGTGGACGGAACAATAGCCACAGAGGAACACGGCGCAGGCGGCTTCGGCTACGACTCGCTCTTCATTCCGCAAGGCGGACAACGATGCTTCGCCGAACTCACCGCCAACGAAAAAAACAGCATAAGTCACAGAGGCAGAGCTATGGAGGAACTCCGCAAACTGCTGTCAGAAGCACAAACATCATGAAAAAAACACTGCTCATAGCAACGCTGATGCTCTGCACAACGCTCTGCTTTGCAGGGCAAGTGGGCGAATGGACATCACACCTCGCCTACAACAATGTCACCGAAGCTGTGAAACTCGGCAACCGCATCTACGCCCTCGCCGACGGCTCGCTTTTCTCAGTGGACACCGACGACGAAAGCGTCACATACCACAACAAGCAAACCGGCTTGCACGGCGCAGCCATAGTGCACATTGCCGGCAACCAAAGCGTGAAACATATAGCGGTGTTCTACGACGACGGACTGATTGACCTGCTTGACGAAGAGGGCAACGCTTACGCCGTAACCGACCTGCTGCTCAAGGACATGAGCGACAACAAAGCACCAAACAGCATCTTCATGCAGGACGAATATGCCTACTGCTCAATGAGTTTCGGCATAATGGTGCTCAACCTGAAAAAGAAAGAAATTGCAGATGTATATTATATAGGCGCGGAGGGCAAAGCCGCAAACGTGCTGAAGACGGCACTGATGAACGACAGCATCTACGCCATAGCCGGCAACAAGCTTTACAGCGCATCACTCACTGACAACCTGCCCGACTACAACAACTGGCACTCCACCGCCGCCCTGCCCGGACAAGGAGCTCTGCAGGACATAGCCCCATACCAGAACAACCTCTACCTGCTGCGCAACGGACAGCTATGGGCAAGAACCGGCAAAGGGAACTGGGAACAGACAGGCGAAGACCTGACCTTTGAACTTTTATGCCTGAACAAAGACTTGTTCTGCGTGTCTCCGGAAGGTGCTTACAGACTGAAAGACAACAAACTGACCCCCATACCGCTCTCTTTCAAGGCCTCAGCCTTCATTCCGGCTGACGGCGGGCTGTGGATAGCGGCAGGAGAGCACGGGCTCGCCTACTACACACAGGAGGGCACATCCTTCTACCGCCCCGACGGACCGGCGATGAACAGCCCCTTCCGCATGACCGTGGCATACGGCAAACTCTATGTCGTGCCCGGAGGACGCTGGGCTTCGCAATACGGCAACCCGGGGTGCGTGATGATATATGACGGACAGCAGTGGACCAATATCAGCAACGGCTACATCGCTGCGGCGGCAGGAGGAGCGGCCAAAGACTTTATGAACGTCGCCGTTGACCCTGCCGACCATGAGCACTTCTTCGTCACATCATACGGCATGGGCCTCTACGAGTTCCGCAACAACCTCCTGGTGCGCAACTACACCATGGGCAACAGCCCCATCGCCACAGGCGCACCCGGACCGAGCGCCCGATCATACGTCCGCACCGACGGTGCCATGTTCGACAGCGAGGGCAACCTCTGGCTCCTCAACACAGGCTCTTACGGACACAGCGTGCACGTCATTACGCCCGACAAAATGCTTGCTGCACAGACTGCCGACTCGGCGGCATGGTTCTGCATGAACATCCGCAACTCGGACGGAGGAAAGATTGTGCTCTTCACTCCTCTCGAGCCTTTTGTGGACAACCGCCACAGCAATCTCAAGTGGATTCCGCACGCACGAACACAGCCGGGAATAATACTGCTGGACGACAACGGCACGCCCACCTACGACGGCGATGACGCTGCCGTCTTCCACACCGAGTTCACCGACCAGGACAACAACACCATTCGCCCCGAGGCTATCTACTGCGCCGTGCAAGACCGCGACGGCACGGTCTGGGTCGGACACAAAGCAGGGGTGTTCATCATACCGGAATCGTCTGATTTCATGCGCTCTAACGCCTGCGAGAGAATAAAGATTCCGCGCAACGACGGCACCAATCTTGCCGACTATCTGCTCAACGGCGAACAGGTCAATGCCATAGCCGTGGACGGCTCCAACCGCAAGTGGATCGGCACTGAGAGCAGCGGGCTATACCTCATGTCGGAGGACGGTGTCGAGACGGTCGAACACTTCACCACCGACAACTCGCCGCTCTTGTCCGACAGAATACTCTACATCTCCATCAATCCCGTCACAGGAGTGGTCTGGGTTGGCACGGATGTAGGCTTGATGTCCTATCAGAGCGATGCCTCCGACCCAATGCCCGACTTCTCCTCTGCATACGCCTACCCCAACCCCGTCCGCGAAGATTATCAGGGAGTTATAACCATCACAGGGCTGATGGACGAGACCGTTGTGCACATTCTTGACAGCGGAGGCAACCTCGTCTGCGAAACGTACAGCAACGGCGGCATTGCCGTCTGGGACGGCCGGAACGGAGCCGGCAAATATGTCGCTTCAGGTGTCTATACCGCCCTCTGCAACACTGCTGACGGGAAAAACCACACTGCAGTCAAGATTATGATTATGCGCCGATGAACAAGTCAGACGATGCCGGACATACTGATATTAAGGAACTTGCGCGGTTTTGCATAGTGGGGCTCACTGCCACTGCCATACACTATGTCTCCTACCTGCTCCTGCAAAGTTTCATGCTCCCCAACATCGCCTACACGCTCGGTTTCATCATCAGCCTTGCCTGCAATTTCGTCCTCTCTGCCAAGTTCACCTTCAGGACGCGGATGTCGCTGCTCCGCGGAGGAGGGTTTGTTATGAGCCACCTGCTCAACTACCTCTTGCACATAGCCCTGTTCAATCTCCTCCTCTGGTGCGGCGTAAGCAAAATCATCGCCCCCATAGGCGTTTACGCAGTGGTGGTGCCTGTTAATTTCATATTGGTTCGTCTCGTTTTCAGAAAATTGTGATGAAAGTTGTCAGTATTCTTGTCCCATGTTTCAACGAAGAGGCGGTGCTCCCGCTCTTCTTCGATGCCATCAGCAGCCTCATGCAGCAGCCCGGGTTCGAGTGGCGGGTCCTCTGTGTCGATGACGGCAGCACCGACGGCACTCTCGCGCTGATGAAAAAGGCGAGGGAGAAAGACCCCCGCATCTCTTTTCTCGGGCTCAGTCGCAACTTTGGCAAAGAGGCGGCTATGATGGCGGGGCTGGACTATGTGGAGGGCGATTGTGTCGTGCTCATGGATGCCGACCTCCAGCACCCTGTCGATGTTATTCCGCAGATGCTCGACAAGTGGGAGCAGGGCTACGAGGATGTCTATGCCTGCCGGATGACGCGGGGGAGCGAATCCTGGCTCCGCAAAACCGCTACACGGCTGTATTACAAGCTCTTGCAGGCAGGGAGCAACTACAATGTCTATCCCAATGTCGGCGACTTCCGCCTGCTCGACAGGGTCTGCATCGAGGCGCTCAGGCAGTTGCGCGAGTCCAACAGATACACCAAAGGCCTTTACGGCTACATCGGCTTCCGCAAGACTTTTGTCTGTTTCCGCACTGCCGACCGCGCTGCGGGCAAAAGCAAGATGTCGGCGGCAGGGCTTGTCAGGCTGGCGCTCGACGGGCTGCTCTCCTCGTCTGCCGCGCCTTTGCGCCTTGCAACATACACTGGCCTCCTCGTCTCTGCATGCGCCTTTGCATACATGATTTTTGTCCTGGTGAAGACCATTTTCTACGGCGACCCTGTCAAAGGCTACCCCACACTGGTCATTCTCATACTCTTCCTCGGTGGCATACAGCTCTTTTCGCTCGGGGTGCTCGGCGAATATGTCGGCCGCATCTTCACCGAAACCAAGAAACGTCCCAACTACTTCGTCCGCACGCTGAATGGAGAAAAACCGACCTCTCGATAACACCCTTGCTGTCTTGCTTTGGGCTGTTTATGCCGCTGTAAACGTGCTCTTTGTCTGCAAGTATGTCCCGCGTGCAGGCCTGTCGCCGCTGTGGATGTCGGTGGCCTGGTGCGCACTCGCGGCGGGTGTGGCGGTGCTGTGGAACCGCTTCGGCGGCAGGCTGCCCGGCACTCTTGTCAAGTGGGCGGCATGGGGCCTTCCGGTCCTTGTGTCCGCCGCTGCAATAGCCGCTTTCTGCTTGATAGACCCGCTCACCATCAA
This sequence comes from Paludibacteraceae bacterium, assembly GCA_017417025.1. GTDB lineage: Bacteria > Bacteroidota > Bacteroidia > Bacteroidales > Paludibacteraceae > Colicola. The sequence continues at coordinate 24,333 of JAFPZY010000036.1, forward strand.
CGTGGACAGGTGGTCGGCAACAACATATTTCATCGACGCGCTTTTCCGTGGCGAATATCCTTACGGCGTGCACACCCACGTCTCCGACACCAATTTCCCCTCGCCTTTCCCCGTATGGCACTATCTCATCATCCCTTTCCGCCTCTGCGGGGATGTCGGCTTGGCTCTTGTTGCCTTCCTCTGGCTCGCTGTGGCGGCGGTTTTCCTCTATAGCCGCAGCCACAGACCGGTGCTCTTCTTCATGCTCATGCTGGTTGTCTCCCCTGCTTTTTGGTGGGAGATTCTCACGCGCAGCGACGGGCTGAGCAACATGTTCCTCGTCTTCGCAATCATCTTGTGGATGGAGAAGCGGGTCTGGACCGACCCTGTCACTCTCGGAAAACACTGGCCGCTCGTGGCTGTTATAGCGGGCCTGGTCGCCTGTACAAGGCTCAGTGCCGTCATTCCGCTTGCCCTTTTCCTGTTCGGCCGCTACGTCCGCTCCGGCGTTAAGACTCTTGTCTTCTTCCCGCTTATAGCCGCAGTTGTCGTGTTGGCTGTCTTTGCGCCATACGTGTTTTGGGACACCTCCGCATGGGTGTTCTTCAGCCGCAACCCCTTTATGTCGCAATCCTCACCTGGTAGTCCCGTCATCCTGGTATGCATGGTCGCTGTAGCGGTTATGCTTGCGTTGTGGAAGAAAGACTTTGTTGTCACTCTCGCCACTACAGGCGTCTTCATCTTCGCCTTTATGCTTGTCTCCATGCTCGGCCTTGTCTTCTTCAGCCCGGAGCCGGTCTCTTTGTTCGGCGCAAAGTGCGATATCTCCTACCTCACTCTCTCCTTCCCCTTCTGCCTCATGGCCCTCGCTATGAAACAGCAGTCAATAGTAGGTGATTAGTAGGTGATTAGTAGGTGATTAGTAGGTGATTCAGCCGGCATCGCTAAGGCCTGAAGGTGGTTATCTCGGCCTTCCCGTTAAGCACACGCACCTCTTCCTGCGACTCCAACTGCCCCGACAGCAGGCTCTTGCGCTTGTCCGCCACCTCCTCCAGGCCCGCCATGTCGCACAGGCTGTGGAACAGCACTTGCGAAGTTACGGTCTTCCTCCTGTTCTCCTTCATTGCCGCCACCTGCTCGGGGTGACGCTCGGCAAACTTCTCTGAGTACCAGACCAATAGCGGCACATGGTACTCATATTCACTCCCCTCATACGAACCGTGCACCCACAGCCGACGCTCGTCGTCACACAGGTTCTCACCGTGGTCGGGCATGTACACCATGCACACAGCCACACGCACCGAGTCCAGTATCCCGATGAAGCGCGAAAGCACATAGTCCGTGTAAACTATCGTGTTGTCGTAGGTGTTGGTCATCAGCTCCTTGTCAAAATGTCCCTGCTTCGCACCTCGCTCCAGGCATGGCTTGAACACGGCAAACGGCTCCGGATAGCGGTCCTGGTAGTTCAGGTGGCTGCCTTTCATCTGCATGATTATCAGTTTCTTCCTTTCCTCTTTGCTCTCTATCGCCGCCCTCAGCGGGCTTATCAGTTCTTCGTCAAGCACGTCCTCCTTGTCCTTCGGGCATGTCCACACATGCTCAAACGTGGGCAGCACGTGGTGCAGATAGCGTATCGGCGACTGCTTGGTCGTCAGCCACCACACAGCGAACCCTGCCTCCTGAAAAGCACCGCCAACCGTCTTCTCCGAATATGCCCTCTGCGGGTGCTCCGCGTCTGCGCGGGTCAGCATCAGTGGCACGGACCGGTCCGTGGCATTGGCCTGCGCCCATGCGCTCTGGAAACTGAGCAGGTTATGCTGTTTCGACAGCCGCGGGGTCGTCTCCCGCCCGTACTCGCCGTTCAGACTGAAGTTCTTGTAGCGCGCCGCCTCACCTATAATCAGCAGATAAACCTCCTCTTCTGTGTCAGTCTTGCGGTTCACACCGAAACTGAAGTCATCCAGCTGCTGCAGGCCCTCAATCTCGCTCGCGTGCTTCATCGCGCGGAAGGTCTGCACATACACGTCTAACGGGAAAACGTCCGCTAAATGCATGCCTAACGACCACGCATATATCCCTGCATACACCCGCTTGCTCGGGGCTGTGTATGTCTTGTTTAGCCTGTTGCCGTGCATCAGCAGCAGCCCTGCACACACTGCCGCCAGCACCACGGCACCCCATCTCCGTCCTTTGCCCTCGGGCACGCGCTTGTTCTCCACTCCTGCCAGAAGCCACACATACACCCCCCATAGCACCGCCGTCAGCACCACCATCCACCACATCGACGACAGCAGTTCTGCCGCCTCGTGCCTGTTTGTCGATATTATCCAGTGCATGAAAGGCATGCTCACAGGCTGCCCGTTCAAATAAAGGCTGCCCGCCTCAACAGGCACAAAAGGCATCACCGCCGCACCTGCCGCTATAAAAAAACTGCGCAGTCGCAGCAGAAGAAGCCCCGACAGCCACAGCGCGCACACAACTGACAAATACCACCAGCGCCCGCTGCCGGACATAAATGTCGGGTCTGAAAAAAAGAATGTATATACATGCACGGAGCAGAGCATCACACACAAAGCCGCTGTCCTCCAATGCCTTACCATTTTGCCACCGTGTCGTTGAAAATACTCTCCGCTATCTCCGTAATCATAATGTTGCAAAGTTCCTCCTGAACATCGTTCAGCACCTTGCCTGCATCAAAAGTCTGGTATGCGGTGTATGTCTTGTCGAAACTCTCTTCCGGCACCACGTTGTTGGTGAAATGCACGCGCACGGTCATGGTCAGTTTGGTCGCGGAGGCATAGCTGTCGGCGGCAACGGCCATTGGCGACAGACTGTAGCCTGTTATCTCACCTTCTATCTCGAGGTTGCCCCCCTGACGCAGTATCTCAAGCCGCGTCTGCCGCGAATAGAGGTCGCGCACAGCCTCGCTCAGGTTGCTGCTCAGCGGCGGATAGACCAATGCCGCTCTGTTGGGGAAGTCGGCTATTGACACCGACTTGGTGGACGTGTAGTCTATGCTCGCGCCGTTGAACTTGTAGCTCACCTTGCAGCCGCCCAGCGCCACGCACATCGCTAACAAACATATTTTCAGAGCCTTCCCTCTCATTTCTGCTTCAGTTCAGTCCGTATTCTTTTATTTTCCTGTACAGCGTCCTCTCTCCCATTCCCAAACTTGCAGCGGCGGCTTTTCTGTTGCCGCCCGCCTTCTCTAAAGCACGCCGTATTGCCTCTTTCTCCACATCTTCCATGCTTGGCACATAGTCCCTTACCACATCTGCTTTCACCGCATCGTCTTTCACCACCTCGTCTTTCACCACCTCGGCTATCTGGTATTCGTCCTGCTTCACAGGGGCTGGTTGCTGCATGTTCTTGCGCCTTACCTCCTGCCTTAGTTCTGCTATGTCGCGCTTCATCTCAAACAGCACTTTGTACAGCAGTTCGCGCTCGTTCATGAAGTTGTCGTCCGCCATCATTCGCGGGCCTGCCAGTTGCAACTGACTGACATTCTCGTTTTTAGGCAGATAGCGTTCCAGGGTCTTGGCCGTTATATGGTGGTCCGTCTCTATTATGCTTATCTGCTCCGCTATGTTCTTCAGCTGCCGGACGTTGCCCTGCCAGTAGCTGTTCTTCAGCAGCTCTTTTGCTTCGTCGTCAAGTTGCAGGGGCGGCATGCGGTATTTATCGCTGAAATCAAGCGCGAACTTCCTGAACAGCAGCGGTATATCGTCTTTGCGTTCTCTCAGTGCCGGCACTTTTATCTCCACTGTGTTCAGCCTGTAGTACAGGTCTTCCCTGAAGCGCCCCTCCTGTATGGCGCGACGCATGTCCAGATTGGTCGCGGCAACAACGCGCACGTTGGTCTTCTTTATCTGGCTTGACCCCATTCTTATGAACTCCCCCGTCTCCAGCACGCGCAGCAGGCGCACTTGGGTCTGAAGCGGCAGCTCCCCAACTTCGTCAAGAAATAGTGTTCCCCCGTCCGCTATCTCGAAATAGCCTTTCCTCTCCAACTTGGCGTCTGTGAAAGCCCCTTTCTCGTGCCCGAACAGCTCGCTGTCTATTGTCCCCTCCGGAATGGCTCCGCAGTTGATTGCAAAATACGGCCCAGACTTGCGCACCGACGAGGTGTGGATTATCTGCGGAAAAAACTCCTTTCCCGTCCCCGACTCGCCTGTCACCAACACGCTCAGGTCGGTCTTGGCCACCTGAACCGCCACTTCTATTGCGTGGTTCAGCTGGCTGTTGGTTCCTATTATCCCGAAACGCTGCTTTATTTTCTGTATTTCCTCTGTTGTCATAACTGCTTTCTCTTTTAGTTGTCCCGTTGCGGCTGCAGGCATCACGCTTTTCGCGCAGCCATCCACACAAAAGCTGCTTTCAGCGCGTGCATCGGCATCCAGTATCTTATCACTATCGGCGCGGCAAACACTGTCGTCCCGTAAAATATGAAGCCGAAAACAAACAGCAGCACAAACGACAGCACATGCCGCCTGTCGGCAAGCAGTGTCTTGCGCCTTACGACTATCACTGCCGCCGCTGCCGCAAACAGCAGCCACGTCACCAGCTCTGAAGCCGGCAGCACGCCGCGCAGATTCTTCTCGTACAACTCATAGCGGGCAGGATGCGGCTGGCTGGTGTCCATGTCGTAATACGAGGCCATATCGGGCTGGTTCTGTGGTATCTCCCCGTAATGTCCTACCATCTCCAAGTTCCACGGCCGGAACGCACTGCATATATTGGGCGCAAGATAGTGTTTCCAGAACTCTGCCGGATAATGCAGAATCAGCCACTTGCCGTAGTCGGCGAACACCCCCCCGCCGAGTCTCGCCCAAGTCACCGGATACGGGCTGCGCGTCTTCTCCATCGTGTAGAAGGTGTATTGCTTCAGCGGAAGGTCGCGCTGCCACAGGAAAGCGGCCGTCACTTTCCTGCCGCTGTCTGTCTTCTGCAGTATCTGCTCGTTGAATCGTATCCTCGAAAACTCGTGCAACTCCCTCACTCTCTTGTCTTCAGGCACAGGCTTTGCCATTTCCTCCTCAATGAAAGGCAGCACGTGCATACCGTTGTTGGCAAGCTGCCAGCCGTCAAAGCCCGTAGAGAACTGCCGCTTGTGCACCACTTTCTCCATGTTGCCGCTGATGTTGCTGTAGAATATGCCAAACAGCACGCCGGTCACCACTATCGTCGTCCACCGCAGTGCCTTCTTTTCTGTGAACAGCAGCACGGGCACAAAGGCTATCGGGAAAAACATGGCCGAGTAACGCACAAACAGACATGCAAAGAACGCTGCCGAATATACCCCCGCGGCCGCCCACGATTGCTCGTTTATAACCACAAGCAGCATCGCCAGCATTATGAATATAAGGCAGCAGAACAGCGCGTCCGACATCAGCGAGTTGAGCATATACACCGCCACAGGCGACAGCGTAATCCCCGCCTCCAGAAGCACGCGCAACCACGTCCGCTTTATCGGGTAATACTTCTTCAGCGCCAGTACAAACAGACCTGTAGCAACCGCGTAAAGCATAAACTGCGCTGCTATCACTGCCTGCCAGCTCCCTGACAGCACATGCACCGCCTGCAGAAAGGCCGAATAGCCGAATGGCCGGTAGATGCTGAAGGTGTCCGACTCCGCTGCGGCTATATAGCTGAACGAGTCGGAGTATGTCCCAGGATAAGGATAGCACACGCGGATAAGCACATAGCCGCAGACACACGACAGCAGCACGGCAAGCCAGTCATACAACTGCCCGCGCCGGAAAAGAAAACGCCAGTAGTTTTCTTTCCCCGTCGTCTGCCCGCCTGTGTTGTTACTTCTTCTCCTCATGGTACTCTGTTTCCGTGTTCACGTTCCACACATTGGTCTTGTCTTCTTGCCCGCTCACTATGTTGTCCACAGCCTCCATCGCGGTGAGCATCGAGTGGTCCATATTGTTGTAGCGGTGCTGCCCGTTGCGCCCGATGCAGTACAGGTTGCCTATCCTGTCTATGAAGCTGCGCACTGTACCAAGCTGCTTGTAGGTCCCGAAATAAGCGGGATAAGCCTTCTTTATCTTCACCTGTGTCGCATCCGTTATGTCCGTCTTGTCGGCCACGCCTATGTGCGCTATCTCCTCTTTGGCCATCTCAATGAACTCGTCCTCAGGCATCTCCCATAGTCTGTCACCCTCGTTGCAGAAGTACTCCATGCCCACGAACATCGTGTTCTTGTAGTCCTTCACCATGTAAGGCGACCAGTTGTTGAATATCTGCAGCCGCCCCACTTTCACGTCACGCTCCTGCACGTAAATCCATGTGTCCGGCACCCGCTTCTGCCATGTCGCCATCTTGGTTGCATTCTCTATTTTCAGCCTCTTCACCAGCAGTCCCACGGTGATAAAATCGCGGTAAGGCAGTCCCTCTGCCACTGCCGCCACCGTCTCCGGCACTTCTATGCCGCGCAGGTCTCTCACCAGCTCGCTCAGCGGCATGCTCGAAAACAGCAGGTCGCACTCTATCGTCTCAGTCCCCTCTGCCGTCTTCACCTCCACGCTGCTCACGCGTCCGTCGGCTATGTTCACTCCTGTCACCTCTGTCTGCAGCATCACTTCCCCGCCGAGGGCTTTAACGCGCTCTGCTGCTAAGGTCCACAATTGCCCGGGACCGTATTTGGGATACACAAACTGCTCTATCAGCGATGTCTCCACATCCTTCTGCCCGTTGCCCTTGCTGCGGAATGGACGCAGCAGCACGTCTTTCAGCAGCGCGAATATCGACAGCCCCTTCACGCGCTGCGAACCCCAGTCCGCACCTATCCGGCTCGGGTGTACACCCCACACTTTCTCCGTGTAGTCCTCAAAGAACATCTCGTACAGCGGCCGCCCGAAGCGGTTGATATAGAAGTTCTCAAGCGAAGTCTCAGGCAGTTTGCTCACTACGGCTTTCATGTACCCCGCCACGGCACGGCAGGTGTTCTTCAGCCCCATGCTGGCAAAGGTCGCCCATTTCACCGAAATAGGGTAATCGAAAAAGTGACGCAGAAAATATATGCGGCTTACGCGCTCGCGCGTAAGCATCACCCTGTCCTCTTTCTCGGGGTCCGGACCGCCATCATGCAGAGGCTTGTTTTTGTTAAGCAGTATGTCGTCAAGCGCGGGCTGCCCCTGCATCGGCATCAGCTCCTCCCACCAGCGCGTCACACGCTCGTTCTTCGAGAAGAAGCGGTGACCGCCTATGTCCATGCGGTTGCCTTTGTAATTGACTGTCTGCGATATACCGCCTATCTGCCCGCTCGCTTCTATCACTATCGGACGTATCTTGGTCCTGGTCAGCAACTCCGTGGCGGCTGTCAGTCCGGCCGGACCAGCACCTATTATTACTGCTGTCTCTTCTCTTTTCATCGTCTCATCGTTTTTTGCTGAACAGAGCTATCTTCCGCGCGAAGAAGTTCCAGAAGAACACTGTCACCGTGGACACCAGCTTCGACAGCATATAGTGTATTCCTATCATCTCCGAGCAGCAGTACATGATTGCCTCGTTCAGCCCCAGACCTATCACACCTATCACCGCAAACACCACAAACTCCGCTATCCGGCTCTCTAATCTGTGCGACCGGAACACTATCAGGTTGCTCAGCAGATAATTAACTGTCAGCCCCGCAACAAATGCCACTGCCGCCGACACCAGATACTGCAGCCCCGCCTCCTCCGTCAGCACCCACAGCAGACCGTAGTCAGCCACAAACGCCACACCGCCCACAAAACCGTACCTTAACAACTGGAACACAGTCTTTTGCGAGTGAAGCACTTCCTCTGTCAGTTCTCTGATGCTCATCTCTTCATCATCCTGTCAAGCTCGCGCTTTGTCTCTTTTTCCTGTATCGACTGCCGCTTGTCATACGAGTGCTTGCCCTGGCACAGACCTATCTCCATCTTTGCAAAGCCTTTCTCGTTGATAAACAGCACCAGCGGGATTATCGTCTTGCCCGACTCCTTGGTCTGACGCTCCAGCTTGCGCAGCTCTTTCCTCGTCAGCAGCAGCTTGCGGTCGCGCTTCACCTCGTGGTTGGCATAAGAGCCGAACCTGTATTCCGCTATGTGCATCTGCTTCACCCACAGCTCACCGCCCTGAAACACGCAGTAGCTGTCGGCAAGCGACGCTTTCGACTCGCGGATCGACTTTATCTCCGTCCCGAACAGCTGTATCCCTGCCACATAACGGTCCAACACCACATAATCAAACGTGGCACGCCGGTTCTTTATATGTACATCGCTCTTCTGACGCATTGCAACGTGCAAAGGTAAGGCTTTTTTCCCGCGTGTGCAAACGATTTTGAGTTTTTTTGTGATTTTACTTGCACATATCACCAAAAAAGCGTAATTTTGCAGCCGATTTAGAATTATTCGCACATTTATGCTTAAAAACATTCTCGCTATCACCGGCAAACCCGGGCTCTACAAAGTCATCAGTCATGCCCCTAACATGATTATCGTTGAGTCACTCACAGACGGCAAACGTATGCCCGCTTACTCGCGCGACAAGATTGTGGCGCTCGCCGATGTTTCTATGTTCACCGTGGCGGACGACGTGCCTCTCAGCGAGGTGCTCACCAAAGTCGGGGAAAAAGAAGGACTCAAAATAGCATCCATCGATGCAAAAAAGGCTGAAAACGACCAGCTCCGCGAATGGTTCGGCGCTGTCCTCACCAACTTTGACCGCGACCGCGTCTATCCATCCGACATTCGCAAACTCATCACTTGGTACAACATCCTCATACAGGCCGGCATCACAGACTTCGCCGCAGAGGAAAACAACGAAAACAACATAGAAGAAGACTCCCCTAAAAAAACAGAGGAGAAAAAAGAACAGAAGAAAGCCGCTAACCGGCAGGTCAAAACACAGAAGGCCGCGGCTAAAACTTCCGCTAAAACAGGAGTAGGAGCTAAAAAAGGTTGATCCTTCGCCAAATCATTGATATCATAGAATCTGCCGCACCGCTGAGGTGGCAACAGGAGTGGGATAATTCGGGGCTGCAGGTGGGTGACACAGACGCTGAAATAAGCGCCGTGCTTGTTGCTGTCGATGTTACGGAGGCCGTCATCCGGGAGGCCCTCGACAAAGGCTGCAACCTCATCATCTCCCATCACCCACTCATCTTCCGCGGACTGAAAAGCCTCACCGGAGCCACGCCGCAGGAGCGGTGTGTCATCAGCGCAGTCCGCAACAACATTGCAGTCTATTCCTCGCACACACCCATCGACTCATGGCTCAACGGGGTCAGCGGCGAGATGGCGAAGCGCTGCGGTGTCTCCACATGCCGCATTCTCGCCCCTGACACGGCTGACAGCAGCGCGGAGCACGGGCTCGGAGTCATTGGCTCTCTGCCGGCCCCCGTCACCTTCTCCGCTTTCCTGCAAACCCTCAAAAGCACTTTCGCTGCGGACAGACTCGACTACACACCCGCATGCAAACAACACATACAGACCGTCGCCTTCTGCGGAGGGGCAGGCAGCGACTTCATACAGCTGGCGGCGGAGCAAGGGGCCGATGTCTATGTCACTGCCGACTGCAAGTACCACGAGATGCAGGCGGCTGTCGGCCGCATTGCCGTCGTCTCCCTCGACCACTGGGTCAGCGAGCACTTTGTGCGGGACATCTTCATCAGCCTCCTGAAAGATGTGCTCCCTGTCTTTGCCGCCGAAACCGACAACTCCCCAGTGCACTCGCTGTAACAACGTAAATAACTAAACAATACATAATTATGGCTAAAAAAGAAGAAAAAGAGCAAGCTTCCATCGAAGACAAACTCAAAGCTCTCTATGAACTGCAGCAGGTCGATTCCAAAATCGACGAACTGCGTATCCTCGCCGGCGAACTGCCGCAGGAAGTCAAAGACATGAACGACGAGGTCGAAGGACTCAAAACGCGTCTCAAGAACATCGAGAACGACATCAAAGAGTGCGAAACACAAATCTCCGACCACCGCGTGCGCATCGAAAACGCCAACGCCAGCATCTCGCGCTACAAAGAGCAGCAGAACAACGTCCGCAACAACCGAGAGTTCGACAACCTCTCTAAGGAAATCGAATACCAGGAACTGGACATAGAGCTCAGCCAGAAGAAAATACGCAACTACACTGCACAGCTCGAAGAGCGCCAGACCGACAAAACGCGCACCATCTCCGAGATTGAAGAAAAAACAGTGGACCTCAACCAGAAAAAGTCCGAACTCGACTCCATTCTTGCCGAAACAAAGACCGAAACAGAGGCCCTCATGCTGCGCTCCGCTGACCTCGAGACACATATCGACGACCGTCTCCTCGCTGCCTTCAAGCGCATACGCAAAAACGCACACAACGGACTCGCCGTCGTCAAAATTGAGCGCGACAGCTGCGGCGGATGCCACAGCAAGATTCCAGCACAGCGCCAGCTTGATATCCGCCAGCGCAAGAAAATCATCGTCTGCGAGTTCTGCGGACGAATTCTCGTCGATTCGGAGATGAAGTGATGGTTCCTCTCCTGCTTTTTATCCTCCTCGGACTCACTGTGCTTGTCCTGTTTGAATGGCGCGCGCGCCGTCAGACAGAACAGCAGAGGAGGGAGGAGGAAAACGCCATCAAAGAAAGGCAGAGGCAGAACACCGAAGGAGAGTGCTGCGGACAGCACCTCGTCTGCGAACGCGAGTTGCCGCCGAAAGAGACTCCCGACTATTACGACGACGAAGAACTGGACGCTCTCGCCGGAATACCTGCCTCCGACTACACACCGCAGCAACAGCAGCTTGTCCGCGATGTCTTTCTCACTCTGCACGAAACAGATGTCATAGGCTGGGTGCGCAGCCTCCAAATGCGCAACATCCAACTGCCCCCCGACATCCGCGAAGAAGCGCTCCTCATCGTCCGCGAGCAGCGGGCACTGTCCCGGCAGCACTCCTAACCACCTCCTTTACATGCACCCCTAACCGCTCTCTTCACAACATCACGACATCACAACATCACAACCACCTCATTCCCAGCACCACAACCACCTCTTTCCCAACACCATAACCACCTCATTCCCAACGCCCTAACCACCTTACTCCCAGCACCAGAACCACCTTATTCACAGCACCATAACCACCTTACTCACAGCACCATAACCACCTCTCACAGCCCTTTACGCAGCCATTTCCCTGACACGCCGCTGTCAATCTCGGCAAAAAGACGGCAAAAAGACGGCAAAAGGACGGCAAAAGGACGGCAAAAGGACGGCAACAATAACTGACAAAAACCTGACCTCACCCCGTCAGCCAAACATTGATAAACCTACCTGGTCTTATAACCATTAAATCGCTCTCCCCGGGAGACTATAATACTATGAAAAAACTTCTCTCTCTCTCAGCCGTCTTCTTCGCGGCACTCGTTCCGCTCTTCGCCGAAACACCCTGCTTCACAGGCTACGACCGCCTGTCACTTAACGACGGTGTCACACTCGGTCATCTCTACTACCGCTACAACAGCTGCGCCAATGCCATAGTCGCACCGCGCAAAAGCGGGACTTACTACAAGCAGCTCGTCATACCGGCAAACGCTGTCTATGTTCAGAGCACAATTTCTGACCAAGACCCCTTGCAGGGCAAAACACTCCTCCCTGTCATCGAGATTGACACCGCCGCACTTGTCGGTGCCACTTCACCCTCGCTCACATTCGAGACTCCCTCCAACTTGCGCATCATACGCAAGCAGGGCATCAGCAGCATGCCTAACATCGCAGGCACACTCGAACTCCCCGAAGGGCTCGAACTCATTGAGACTGAAGGAGTTTCTAACATCGGCACTGAAACCGCGCCGCTCACTAAACTTATTGTCCCGTCCACCATCGACTCTCTCTCCCTGTCCTCTGTCCTGCTCGACAGACTCACAGTCATAGAGTTCAAAGGTGCCACACCGCCCCGATGCGCCGTCTCTGCATCGCTTTCGCCTTTCAGCAGCACCTCGCTCTCTACACCTGCAGCCGTCACGGTCATCGTCCCGGACGGCTCTTTCGACGCATACAGCGACGCTCTCGGCATCGGCTCTTACTTCGACTGCTTCCCTAAACGGCTGACTGTCAGCAGCAGCGCACACGGCTCTGCCACTTCCGACAAACCGCGCTACTTTGCCGGAGAAACTGCCATCCTCACCGTCACGCCCGATGAGCACTGCCATTTCGTTGCTTGGGAAGGCGACGACAATGCCGCTATCACGCCTATTGACGGCACCCGTTTCTCTTATGTCATGGGCTCTTCTTTCCGCACCTTCACCGCCGTCTTCGCCGAAGACACCTCCACCGGCATCGACACAACGGGCACTTCCTCTGACTCCGGTTCAGCTCCTGCCGCCTCCTCTGCGCGCAAGTTACTGCACAACGGCACTCTCCTTATCTCCTGCCCGGACGGCACCATCCTCAATGCCTCCGGCACTGCGGTCAAGTCTCGTCCGTAATCCGCTCCGCTTGGCGCGGATGCTTTGTCCGAAGATTCAGAAAATATTACTCCCCTGCAGACAAGGGCATACTTCTGCTGTCCGCTCTGCGTCCGGGTGCTTCTTCGCCGGTGAAATGAGTGATAGTCCCTGTAAAACTACCCTTTACCTGGTTGCCCGACAGTGTTGTTGCCTCGTATGAGACGCTGCTCTCACTTATGGTGATGCTGCCCGAAGCAAGCAGCCACTCAAAGCCTTTCAGATAGCCTTTGTTGAGCAAACTGTAATCAGCGAGGAACATCTCTGAACCGTAATACGTGAAATTCTCTTCCACTTTTGTCCCTGCCAGGGCTGTGTTGGGTTTGCCCGAAGAGGATAACTCGAAGGTCCCCACCGGCAAAGTGGACCCGTCGTTATCCACCACTATATACAGTGTCGCGACAGGGATGTATTGGGCTCTCTTGTAAGTATAAAGTTCTGTGGAAAGCATCATTATCTCAACTACGTTATTCCCTCCCGCCTTATAGTTTGAAAGGTAATACTGCGCCGTAAGATATTCCACATTGCTATAGTTGGCTGGCAGTGCCATTGTCTCTGGATAAGTCTCCGGCACTTTCACAGCCTTTATTCCCTCCGTCTTGAAGCTGGCCCCTCCATCGGTGCCGCTCACCAACGGGGTCTCCGCTGCATTTATCACTTCGCCTGTTGTGTTGTCTGTGAGGAAAGCCACAACACTGCAGTTGTCAGCATTATAACTCTCATATAACTCATAGTCCATAGACACTTCATAGTCCGCACCGTTGAACTCCAACACTTGTCCTTTGTACGTATTCAGGAAATTCCTTACAACGTTGTTGTGTACATAGTCCTCCCAGCCTTCCCACGTCCTGGAAGCGTCAAGCTGCCTCGCGTGTAGTCCGCTTTCTTTGAGGATTATAGTCAGGGTGATGTCTTTGTCGCCGCTCAGAGTTTTGCCGCTCACTTTGATGGATGACATTCGTGTCGAAGCGTCATAAGTGGTTGATACATTCACTGATACGTCAGCCTTTGAGGAGGGGCGTGAGATAAACTGGCTGAAAAAACACGGGTGCATCACTTTGCCGCTTTCTTTTGTGCCTTCATTATCCCAGTCCCACAAAGAGCGGTTGTACAACATCGATGGCAGCAGCTCTACACCAAGTTCTTTTGCCAGGTTCTTCGTATAGTAGATGGTGAAGTCATCGTATGTGGAGCCGTAATAGTAGTTCAGCCTCACATACTTGCTCTCGTTTCCTTCGACAGCCTCGTCTATCTGCTCTGTCCCCTGCGGACAATATGGACTGTCCTGGTCGGTGAACATCTCAATAAGTTGCTTGCGTGGGAAGTCGGTGGGGCTTGTTTCTTGGTCTTTGCTTTTGCAGCCGTATATCAACACCACAAATGCAAACAGCGGTAATATAAACAGGTGATGCCTTCTCATAATAACGGGGCTTCTAAGTGTGAGTTTTTTGTATGAATCTGTTACGTGCAGTTAGTAGGCTATGGCGAATACGACGCGCTGTTTCGAGGGCTTGCCCGTTACCATGCAGCGGCCTTCCTCGAAGATGGTGTTCTCGCCGTTGAAGAGGATGTTGTCGCGTTGCGGGATGCAGCGTATGGTGGCTTTGGTCTCTTCCTTTATCTTCTCTTCCGTTTCTGGAGTGCCGTCCCAGTGGCAGAGCAGGAATCCGCCCTTCTGGATTTCCTCTTTGAACTCCTCGTAGCTGTTCACCTCGCGCGTGTTCTGAAGGCGGAAGTCAAGGGCTTTCTTGTATATGTTCTGCTGTATCTCCTCAAGCAGTGCGGCAATATGTTCTTCTACGCCCTCAAAGGCTATTGTCTCTTTGCTGAGTGTGTCGCGTCGTGCCACTTCTATGGTGCCGTTCTCGAGGTCGCGCCCGCCCATGGCTATGCGCACAGGCACTCCCTTCAGCTCGTAGTCGGCGAACTTGAAGCCCGGAGTCTGCTTGTCGCTGGTGTCCACCTTTACGCGTATGCCCTTCGCTTTCAGCTTGTCTGCAAGCGGAGCGAGCACGGCCATCAGCTTGTCAAGGTCGTCCTGCTTCTTGAATATAGGCACTATAACCACCTGTATCGGAGCCAGATGCGGAGGCAGGACAAGGCCGTTGTCGTCCGAGTGTGTCATTATCAGCGCCCCCATAAGCCGTGTGCTCACGCCCCATGATGTTGCCCAGACATACTCGTATTTGTTCTCCTTGCTCAGGAACTGCACGTCAAACGACTTGGCGAAGTTCTGCCCGAGGAAGTGGCTTGTCCCTGCCTGCAGAGCCTTCCCGTCCTGCATCATTGCCTCTATGCAGTAGGTGTCGAGTGCGCCGGCAAAGCGCTCGTTGGGTGACTTGACACCCTTGATGACAGGTATAGCCATCACTTTCTCGGCAAACTCGGCATACACGCCCAGCATCTTCTCCGCCTCGGCAATGGCCTCTTCTTTGGTGGCGTGTGCGGTGTGACCTTCCTGCCAGAGGAACTCGGCGGTGCGCAGGAACAGACGTGTGCGCATCTCCCACCGCATAACGTTGGCCCACTGGTTGCAGAGTATAGGCAGGTCGCGGTAACTGCTGATCCAGTTCTTGTAGGTGCTCCAGATGATGGTCTCGGAGGTCGGACGTATGATGAGTTCCTCCTCCAGACGGGCATCCGGGTCCACCACCACGCCTTTCCCGTTAGGGTCGTTTTTCAGGCGGTGGTGCGTAACCACGGCACACTCTTTCGCAAAGCCCTCTACGTGCTCCGCCTCGCGGCTGAGGAACGATTTCGGAATCAGCAGCGGGAAATAGGCGTTCACATGCCCTGTCTCCTTGAAGCGGCGGTCAAGCTCCGCCTGAATCTTCTCCCAAATCGCATATCCATAGGGTTTTATCACCATGCAGCCGCGCACGGCCGACTGCTCCGCCAGGTCGGCTTTTACGACCAGTTCGTTGTACCACTTCGAGTAGTCCTCGCTACGTGGTGTCAGTTTCTGAAAGTTTGCCATTTATCTTAGTTTGTATTGTTTGCGCAGTTGTTCAAAGTCCCCTGGTCTGGCTTTCAGCTGTTCAGTCACCCTTCTGAGCCATCCCCGGGCAGAGTCGCCTTTCTCTTCGGGCTGCAAAGTTAGTGTTTTTTCTTCATCCGGCAAAGCGGGCAGCGAGAAAAAAGTGCGCAGAGCGTCAATACACATCCTCGTGGCGTTCATTTTCCCCTCTGCCGTGTAACCGGCTATGTGATAAGAGGCGGCCACGGTGTTGCGGCTCTCAAGCAGCCTTGTGTTGATGGCGGGTTCGTTCTCCCAGCAGTCAATCACGCACTCGTGCCCCGACTCCAGCAGAGCCTCCTCGTCCACCACTCCGCCACGTGCAGCATTGATTATCACTGCATTGCTCTTGCACTTGGCCAGAAAGCCAGAGTCACACAGATGGAAAGTCCGGTAGTCGCCGTCGGTGGTGAGCGGTGTATGGAAAGTGACGATGTCACTCTCTTCGGCTATCTCGTCCAGTGTCACGCCTATGCCCTTGGGCGGGTCGTTGAGCAGCACTCTGTATCCTCTTCGCTCCGCCATTTGTGCAACCTTGCTGCCCACATGCCCAACTCCCACAATGCCTATTGTCATCATCCCTTCGCCCGTCCCCCTTCTGCTTTCCACTTCTCTGAGCGCCTCCTCCACATAGTCGCACACCCCCTGCGCATTGCAGCCAGGGCAGGCGGTCCAGTGCACTCCGTGCTGTTCGCACCACGCGGTGTCTATGTGGTCGTAGCCTATAGTCGCCGTTGCCACCATACGCACCCGGGTCCCTGCCAGAAGCCTTGCGTCCGCATGCGTGCGCGTCCTTATTATAAGCGCATCCGCATCTTTGACGCGGCTGTTGGTGAACTCCTCCGGCGTTATGTACTCTGTCACGGCATAATGCTCTGCCACTCCGCGCAGATAAGGGATATATGTGTCCGCTATCAGCTTCAGAGCGCAGGGTATTGTATGTTGTCAATCAGGCGGACAGGACCGCAGTAAACAGTGATACAGCCTATGGCGTTATGCCAGTTGTCGGTGGGCTGAAGCGTCGTCTTGTCCACTATCTCGTAGTACTCCACTTCCAGACCGTCCACGGCGTTCACAGCATCAACAACGCGCTTGCGCACTTCCTCCACGCTCTGCTCCTTTGCCCATTCAAGACTCTTGAACAGAGTCCGCGAAATCTCTACCGCCGTCCGTTTCTCCTCTGCCGACAGACGCTCGTTGCGGCTCGACATGGCCAGCCCCGACTCCTCGCGCACAATAGGGCATCCCACTATCTGCAAGCTGCCGAAACTGTCTTTCAGCTCCGAGCGCTCCACCATGAAGCGTATGATGGCCAGTTGCTGGAAATCCTTCTCACCGAAATAGGCGCGGTCCGGCTGCACAAGGTGGAACAAACGGCTCACCACCTGCACCATGCCGTTGAAGTGTCCGGGGCGCATCTTGCCCTCCATCACCTGGTCCAGACCGCCGAAGTCAAACGTGAAGCAGGTGTTCATCTCCTCGGCCGTGTACATCTCTTCCGGAGTGGGCGCGAACACGAAGTGCACACCTATGGACGACAGCAGAGCCGCGTCCCTCTCAAGGTTGCGCGGATACTTGGCCAGATCCTCTTTGTTGTTGAACTGTGTCGGATTGACAAACACCGACACGAAGCACACATCGTTCTCGCTTACGCTGCGGCGCACAAGGCTCGCATGACCCTCGTGCAATGCACCCATTGTGGGCACCAGACCTATCGACTTGTGCTGACGTTTGCACGCCTCTACTTGGCGTGCCAACTCTTGTTTGGTGGTTATTATTTGCATAACTGTTTCTTAAAAAAGCGGGCAAAGGTAAGGCTTTTTTTGCATAAAACAAAAAAAAATCACAAAAATGTGCAAATAATAAAAAATTTTTCGTAACTTTGCAGCGGGAAATAATATTCATCCTAAAAAACACATGCTTATGAAAGAGCCAAATCGCATTTTATTCGTTTCTCAGAAGATATATCCTTATTTGGCTGAAGAAACTGCCGTGAACCTCCTCAACAGGAAACTGCCCGAGTTTTTTCAGGCAAACGGCTATGAAACCAGAACGTTTATGCCCAAGTTCGGAGACATAAACGAGCGGAGAAACCAACTCCACGAAGTGATACGTCTCTCCGGTATGAACATCATCATCGAGGATACCGACCACCCCGTGATAATTAAAGTGGCAAGCATTCAGGCGGCAAGAATACAGATCTACTTCATCGACAACGATGACTATTTCCACCGCCGCAAAGGCACTGCCGACGAAAACGGCGACGAATACAAGGACAACGACGAGCGCTGCATCTTCTACGCGCGCGGCGTGCTCGACACTGTCCACAAACTCCGCTGGACACCCTCTGTCATCCACTGCTCCGGCTGGATGTCCGCACTCGCACCTTTGTACCTGAAAAAAGCATACGCCGACACACCCTTCTTCCGCGACGCGAAAGTGGTCCTCTCCATCGACGACGATGAGTACAAGACACCCTTCTCCACCAAGTTCGCCGAGAAACTGCTTATGGACGGCATACGACCCAACGACGTGCGAAGCATTGCCGGATTCCCTGTCGGATATGAGGAACTTATGCGCCTCGCGGTGGACTACACAGACGCTATCGTCATCTCCTCCCCAACCGTCAACCAGCGCGTACTTAACTATGCCGAAACAAGCGGCAAACCGATGTTGAAATACAAAGACAATGACCCGAAAACATACTTTGATTTTTATAATACTCTGCTTGACGGCACTCCTGCAGGCATGTAAGGACGATGTCGCCAACGCCGGAAGCTCCGCTCTGATGCAAGGCGAAGATGTGATTGTACGCTCCGACACACTGGCATACATCAACTCCTCCATCATGCCGGCGGCTCCCGTCTGGCTGACACCCGACTCTTTCCTCCTCGGAGAATGCAGCTCGCACGACTACGGCACCCTGAAAGCGGATATCCTCACCCAGTTCGCCTGCCCTGAAGGGTGGGTCTTCCCCGACTCCTCCGCTCTCGACTCGGTCTGCCTTTATATCTACTACACCTCATGGTGCGGCGACGGCAATGCCCCGCTGGGACTGACCGCCTACCCCATCGACCTTGAGCCGCTCTCTCCCGACTCGGTGTACGGCAGCAACATCGATATAGCACGCTTCTGCTCAATGCAGCACGAGGCCGTCAGGCAGAACAAAATCATAGCAGCTGCTTCGCCTGCTGACTCGCTATATTCGTCTATCAAAAAGGACTATGTCCCATACGTGTGCATGAGGCTCGCGGAGCAATACGAGAAACTGCTGTTCGATGTCGGCAGATACGAGTCGCAGGAGAAGTTCAACAATCTCTTCCCGGGGCTGTGCATAACCTCGTCATACGGAGCATCAACCGCACTGTATGTCAGCAGCCTGTGCCTAACCGTCCACTATCACTACACCTACCCCGACTCCTCTGAACCTTCAGGCTACAAGACCATGGCTGACCACAAGATACTCTATGCCAACTCCGAAGTGCCGCAGGTCTGCCGCTACAGATGGCCGGAGCGCGAGCAGGTGCTTGACAACCTGCGCCAGGACACTACCGTCAATTATGTCCTCTCCCCCGCCAACATCTACGCCCATCTGCGTATCCCCGTTGCCGATATCCTCGACAGCATACGCACAGGCGTAGGCTCCGACCGGCACGCATACGTCAATAAGGCGGAGCTGCGCATCGACGTGCTCAACGGGGCCAGCACGGCCACCAAGCAGGACAACTGGGCAGCACCGGCACCAAACATGATGCTTGTCTCCGAATCCGCATTCACAGATGTGTTCAGAAAAGGCCTCTTCCCCTCCGACACTACGGCGCTCTACGCCTCGCTCACCTCTTACTACGATGCCGACTCTGCCCGCTATTTCCACTATTACCCCTTCGACATGGCACCACTCTTCACACTGCTCTTGCGTGAAGCGCCACGCGACACGCTGCACATGGTGCTTGTCCCTGTCGATTTGGGCTACACGTCCACCTCTTCTTCATCCACACCCTCCATCTCGTCCGTCCGCCTCAAGCAGACGCTCACTGCCACCAAGATACGCAGTGCGCGAAGCCCCGAAGCCCCGATGGATATTGAAGTGGTCTATTGCGGCTTCACCGACACACGCATAGGCAAATAGCCCCCTCTCCTCCCGTCCGCTTTCTTCAACAAGAAAACAGCCCCTCTCCCATCCGCTGTCTTCAACAAGAAAACAGCCCTCTCTCCCCTCCGCTGTCTTCAACAAAAAACAGCCCCCTCTCTCTCGTCCGCTGTCTTCAACAAAAAACAGCCCATCTCCCCTCCGCTGTCTTCAACAAAGAAAACACCCCCCTCTCCCCTCCGTTGTTTTCAACAAAAAACAGCTTTTTTTTGTCCGCTGTTTTCAACACAGGATTAACACAGGATTAACACAGGATTAACACAGGATTAACACAGGATTAACACAGGATTGAAAAGATTAAACCCCGACCTCTCCATGTCTCCTGCCTGACTGCGGCGGCACGACCACCCATATATAAAATATGCCCGCGCACGCGCGGGAAACATGAATTGAAGGGAGCAAAAAAGAAATATATGTATTTTTTTGCGCAGTTGGCAAGATAAATTTGCGGGAGTGCTTTTTTTTCTTTACCTTTGTGCCCGCTTTTGCAAAATACAGGATTAGGCGGAGAAGCAGTATTATTTATGATGACAATCGAGGACATATTGAGGCCGGTCGAGGAGGAGTTCGGGCAGTACAAGACGTTGTTTGAGCAGATACTCACTTCTGACGACCCTCTGCTCGGTCATGCGCTGAAGTATGTACTTCAGCGTCGAGGCAAGCAGCTGCGCCCTCTGCTGGTGCTCCTTTCGGCTAAAATATGCAGGGGCGTGTCAGAGAAGACCATTCAGTCGGCAGCGGCGATGGAACTGCTGCACACAGCCTCGCTGGTGCACGACGACGTGGTGGATATGTCCCCGGTGCGCCGCGGCCAGCCTGCCCTGCACACGCGCCTTGGCAACAAAGCCGCGGTGCTCGTAGGCGACTTCATGATGTCGCGCGTGGTGGGAGTCGTGGCGGCACTGAAGAACACACACATACTCAACATTGTCGCCAACCTGGGCACCACTCTGGCTTCGGGAGAACTGCTGCAGCTCCACAAAGACGAGTCAATGTGGATTACCGAAGAGCGCTACTACGACATCATTTCCCGCAAAACGGCCTGCCTCTTCTCCTCCTGCATGGAGGCGGGGGCGGAGTCGGCAGGAGCAAGCATGAGGCAATCAACTGCCCTGAGCAAGTTCGGGTGGCACCTGGGGATGTGCTTCCAGATGAAGGACGACATCCTTGACTACTCCGACAGCGAGGAACTCGGAAAGCCCACCATGAACGATATCAGGGACGGGAAAGTGACACTCCCCCTGCTGATTGCGGTTGGCAGGGCTCCCGAAAGCGAGGCGGAAGAAATACGCCGCCTTGCGGAAGAACTTGCCGCAATGCCGGCAAAGGCTGATGCCGACAAGTCCGAGCAGATACTCAAGTCGTTTGTCATGCGCTACGACGGAGTGCGTTACGCTTATCAGCAGATGCGCCGCCACAAGGAAATGGCATGCCAATGCCTGTCCGTGTTCCGCGAGTCCGCGGCAAAAGACAGTCTGTCCGGATTAGTTGAATATGCTGTCAGCCGCCTGTACTGACATTTCACGCTTTTGTTCATCGGGAATAGAGTCGATAATGTCGCTCATGAATGCCCGTATCAGCATTTTGCGCCCTGTCTCGGGTGAGATGCCGCGTTGCTGCATGTAGAAGAGTGCAGAGTCGTCAAGTTGCCCCGTGGAGGCTCCGTGCGAGGCTTTCACGTCGTCTGCATATATCTCAAGCTGCGGACGTGTCCGCATATCGGCCTTGCCGCTCAGCAGCAGATTGCGGTTGGTCTGCTGTGCGTCTGTCTCTTGCGCGTCCTGAGCTATTTTCAGTTCCCCGTAAAACTCCCCTTTGGCGTTGTCATCAAGGATGAACTTTACCAGCTGCCGCGACGCACCCTTCCCTTTGTCGTGAGACACATGCGTATGCAGCGAAGCGGTGCTGTTGCCGCATAGATAATTGAGCGCGTATATCTCGGTCTGACAGTGCTCGCCCTGCTGCTCTACAAATATGTTGTCAGCCGTCACCGTCTCCTCGCCCCGCCTGTTGATGCGGATGACATAGAGCTTCAGGACAGAGTCCTGCTCCTGCCTGAACCTCATCTCTCCGCCGGCCTCGTCAATAAGAATGACTACTGCCGTATCTCCCTTTTTTACAACGTGTTCAGCCATTCGTATCCTTTTTCTTCAAGTTCAAGAGCGAGTTCTTTGCCGCCCGTCTTCACTATGCGCCCGTTGGCGAGGACGTGCACGTAGTCCGGAACAATATAGTCAAGCAGGCGCTGGTAGTGGGTTATTACTATGGAAGCGTTGTCTTTGGTCTTCAGTTTGTTCACGCCGTTGGCGACTATGCGCAGGGCGTCTATGTCCAGACCTGAGTCTGTCTCGTCAAGTATATTCAGACAAGGCTCAAGCATCGCCATCTGGAATATCTCGTTCTTCTTCTTCTCGCCCCCCGAGAAGCCCTCATTGACGGAGCGGTTGTTGAGCTTGTCTGCCATCTCAAGCAACGCACGCTTTTCGCGCATCTGCTTCAGGAACTCGGTGGCGGAGAGTGCGGGTTTGCCCTCGTAGGCGCGTTTCTCGTTCAAGGCTGTGCGCATGAAATTGACCATGCTCACACCCGGAATTTCAACTGGATACTGGAAAGAGAGAAAAACACCTTCGCGTGCGCGCTGCTCAGGCGGCATGGCAAGCAGGTCTTTCCCCTTCAGCGTCACTGTTCCTTCTGTAACTTCGTAGGCGGGATGCCCTGTCAGCACCGCGCTGAGAGTCGATTTGCCTGCGCCGTTAGGCCCCATTATGGCGTGCACTTCGCCGGCGCGGATAGTGAGGTTCACGCCACGCAGTATCTCCTTGCCTGCTATAGTGGCGTGGAGGTTGTTGATATGCAAGAGTTCGTCCATTGTCTATTTTATTGTTTTCATCACCGTCTCGCCTACTGCCTGCAGCGTCTCGGTGCTGATATTGGTCATGTCGTCGTGCTGAGTGTGCCACCAGAACGGGAAACCGGTGCCGGTGAGGCGGTTGTAATGTATGATGTCAAGGCACGGAATGCCGGCTATGGCATTGACGTAGTAGTGGTCGTCTGTTATCGGGCCTGTTTTGCTGTGCACAAAGAACTTGCCGTGACCGAGGCGGTTGGCGTTGCGCCATATCTTCTCCACATAGCCTCCTGCCGTCTGCATCGAGTAGTACTCTTTCGGGAAAACGGCATCGGGGGCCCCCACCATGTCAAGCACAATGCCGTACTGGAAGCGCTTCTTCATGTCAGGGTCTTTGGCTGTTTCGTCCGCCCACAGCTGTGAGCCGAGACACCATGTATGCTCGCGCTCCGCCCCTGTATAGAAAGAGGGTGTGCCCATGTCCTCGCAGTCGAAAAATACTATATCCACTGCCGGTGCATCTATTGTTGTGTCGGCTGCGGCAAGCCCGAGCTGCCGTGCTATCTCAAGCAGCACACCCACACCGCTTGCGCCGTCATTTGCGCCCGGAACGGCTATGAAACGGTCATCGTAAAGTTCCTCTTCGTCGCACCACGGGCGGCTGTCATAGTGTGCACCGAGCAGGATGCGCCCTTTGGCGTCCGGCTTGCCGAAATGTCCTATTACGTTGATTACGTGCTGCTCGCGCCCGTCGTAGGCGGTCATGGTGCCCTGTTGGCACTCGCTCACCGCGCCGTAAGCATCCAGCCGGTTGAGCAGATAGAGTATGCACTCCGTGTGTGCTTTCGTATCGGGCACGCGCGGACCCATATTGACCTGCCGCTCTATATGCCTGTATGCCGAGTCGGCGGAAAAAGCGGGGCGCTGCTCCTGCGCCTGAGTGCTTTTGGTGCACGCGCCAAGCATGCCCGCTAACACTGCCAACAGGACTGTCATGCCTATATGTCTTGTCTTCTTGCTGCTCATATTTACTTGATGTTCAGTTCGCTGACACTGCGGTGCTCCTGAATGGCCTGTATGGTCTGGGCTATCGGCTCGGCTATGCTTACCACCTTTACTTTGGCGCAACGTGTTGTGTCAAAGGGTATTGAGTCTGTAAATACAAGTTCCTCAAGCTCACTGTCCTGGATGTTGGTGCATGCGTTGCCCGACATTATGCCGTGCGCCACCACAGCGCGCACCGACGCTGCTCCTGCCTCCTTCATCACAAGGGCGGCCTTGCATAGTGTGCCGGCGGTGTCTGCCATGTCGTCCACTATTACCACGTTCTTGCCTTCCACCTCGCCGAGGACGCGCATCTCGCTCACTTTGTTGAAGTCGGGGCGGTGCTTGTAGCAAATCACCATCGGCACTTCCTTGTCAGTCAGCACATGCAGCTTCTTGCAGAACGCGGCTGCGCGCTTGGTGCCGCCTGTGTCGGGCGAAGCCACTATCAGGTTGTCAAGCTGCAGACTGGCCACATAATGGGCAAGGACGTTTGCGCCGTAGAGGTGGTCCACCGGGATGTCGAAGAAGCCCTGTATTTGGTCGGCATGCAGGTCAACGGTTATGACGCGGTCGGCTCCGGCAGTCTGCAGCATGTTGGCAACGAGTTTGGCGCCTATGCTCACACGGGGTTTGTCCTTGCGGTCCTGACGAGCCCAGCCGAAATAGGGGATGACGGCTATCACCTTGTAGGCACTCGCACGCTTGGCTGCGTCTATCATGAGCAGAAGCTCCATGAGGTTGTCGCTTGTAGGGCAGGTCGTCTGAACCAGATAAACCGACTGCCCGCGCACCGACTCCTCAAACGACACGGCGAACTCGCCGTCCGAGAAACGGTCAATCTTGACATTGCCTAAACTGCAGTTCAGATATTGGCAGATGCGTTGTGCTATTGCGCCGCCTTTGCTGCCAGCGAACACTTTGTAGGGACTTGCTTCCATATTATCTCTTTTTTGTTAATATACAAATTTGGCCCAGATGTCTTTCCGCGCCATGCCGTCTTCAGAGGCGCACTTGACGAGGTAAAGATGCCCTCTTGTCAGTCCGTCGGAGGGTATCTGCTGCTGTGTCGCGCCCTCATCCACGGCTACGCTCAACGTGAGGCGGCCCGAATTGTCGAACAGCAGAAGCCGGCTGTTCTCTTTGGTCGTATCGGCGAAATACGCAGTCACTCTGTCGTCGTTGATGCCGATGGTGAACCGTGTGTCGGTGTCTGCTTCCCCGGGCAGTGTCCTCACGTGCGTCACTGTCCCCGCCTCCGAAGTATGCGGCTCGCAGCCTTTCTCCTCGTGGCTGGTCAGGTAGTAGTAATAGTCCGTCCCGGGCTTCAGACCGCTTATCTTCACGCTGCCTGTGTTGCCGCCGGTGTCGAAAGCATTGCCGGAGTAGATATAAACGGGCTGACGGTCGGTGGTTACATCCACGCTGCGCAGCAGTATCTCTCCTTCGCCCTCTATCAGTCTGTATGTCAGGCGGAAGCGGTTGTAGTTCTTATCCTTGCCGAAAGTCGTGGTGTTTATCACTACGCTGCCCGTCGCTCTTATCATCACCGAGTCTGCCGTCTCCCAACGCCCGTCCTCAAACCCTTCCACTGTCAGCACGCCTGTCGTCTTGGTCTTGCTCAGGGAGTAAGAGTGCTCTAATGTCACGCTTATACTGCTTATTGCCAGCGGATAGCGCTGACTCATGTATATGTCGCCCGTCTTGCGCATAGTCTGCTTGAGGTCGAGCGTCTCGGTCTTGCTCTTGTCTTCTATGGTGAAAAGGGTCAGGTAGTATGTCTCTGCGTCCTGCTGCTCGTCCCACTGCGCAGTAAACGAGTACGGGGTTATGTCCGTTGCCTCCTGGCTTGTCACCTCGCGTATCAGGGTCTGCCGCACCGACGACCCCTTCATCGCTATCTGGGTGGTCTGCACTCTGTTGCGGGTGCCGGCATAAAGCATGCTGTTCTGCGTCACGCACGCGGCTTTGCTGTCGAAGCGCAGATAGACGTTGCCGTGGTAAGTGCTGTCGGCCCTCACATTGTCCCACAATGTGTCGTTGCTCCAGTTAAGGCTGTCAAGGCTGAGCTGGAAGAGCTTGTTGCTGGTTGTAAAGAACACCGTCTTGTCCTGCAGCTGGTATCCGCTTACCGCCACTCCCTTCACCTCATACACGCTCGGCGCGTTTCTCAGCACGGCGGTAGTCAGTTGCACCGAGTTCTCTACCAGCAGACGAAGCCCCGAACCGTCGTCCTCGCCATAATGGAAAGTCACCGACTTGTCGTCCGACTCGCGTATGTTGTTCAGCGAGTGCCACGACAGCTGGGTGCCGTCGTTGCTCACCGGCGTAAAGGTCCGTATGTCATACAGCCCCGGATATGTGTCAGAGGGGGAACTCTTGTAAGGGTCTTTGTAGAAAGCCTCGCAGATGTCATAACCGAGAGGCAGGGTGTTGTTGGGTGTGTTGTTGTTCCATTTGCCCTTGTGGAAAATGATGTGCGAGATGAGCAGCCCCGTACCCGGCAGACAGCCGTCGGGAGCGTCCCAGCCCACAGCCTGCCTGTTCTCCACTAACCAGTACTCTTTCGGAGATGGCGACAGCACCTGCATATTGTGCTCTGCGTCGGCTATCAGATAAGCCTTCCCCGAAGTCTCTAAAGGGTCCAGCATATAGTCTGCCGCCACTGTCAGCTGCTCCGGCGTAAGCCAGCCCACCATCCAGCGCTCGTAAGCCGAGTAAGAGGGAGGTGTGCGCCCGTTGTTGTTGTAGTTGCCCGAGCACATTATATCCCACTCACCTACAGTATATATCTCGCTGTCTGCGGTGTTGTACAGGTCGTCTAACCCGAGCACGTGGCTGAACTCGTGGCAGAAAGTGCCTATGCCGCACTGACGGCTTCCTTTGCTGCCTGTCAGCTCCGAGGTGCAGGCGTAGTCCCATATCCACACATCGTCAAGCGAGTATTTGTAGCCCTTCTCCGTCTCCTCGTCCCACACCACTGCATACGACCTGTGAGGCCACACCGCCTCTTCCGGACCGCCCTCGGCGGGGTTGTGACCGGCATAATACACAAACACGTTGTCTATGTTCCCGTCCTTGTTCACGTCATACTCAGTGAAATCCACACCGTCATCGTCTGCCAGACCGCACGCATCCACTATCATCTCCTGCTCGTGCCCCTTGTAGTAACTGCGCTCATGAGGCAGGGTGTAAGGCCCAAACACATCAAACTGCGGGCGGAACTTGCCACTTGAGTTCGCAATAAAATAGTCGCGCGCCGAGCCTGTACCGCCGTTGGTGCTGTAGTTAGCCTCGTTCAGCATACGGCTGAAGGCGGCGTTGGCATCAGGGGTCACAAACTGCACGTCCTCGTAGTTCACCAGTATCACGATGCTCTTCACGTCACCGGTCGTCGGGAATGTCGTCTCCAGCTCCGGTGCGGGCTTGGGCCTGTATAAAGGAGGGACGCGCGCGGGAAGACGCACCCCTTGCGCGTCTATGCGGTAATGATGGTACTCATCGCCGTAAACTCCGCTGCCCGGCTTGGCTACCACTGCAAACGCCTCACCTGCCCACATCACAAGCAGCAAATACAAGATTATTTTCCTTCTCATCTATGTTCCTCCTGTTAAAAACGGCTGCAAAGTTAGTGTTTTTTTTTCATTTATGCAATTTTTTCAAGAAAAATAAATCTTGCGCTTGCACGGTTGGCGCATTTTTTGTACCTTTGCACCCGAGAAAATTCCGATTGTCTTATTTTAATGATTATACACATGAAAAAACTTCTTCTTTCAGCCTGCCTGCTCGCAGGAACAATGGCGTGGGCAGCACAGCCCGCACAAGTAGTAAGGGCGTACAACAACCCTGACGGAGGTTATGTTATTCTTGATGCCGACAACGAGATTGTCGCTTTCTCCGAAACAGGTGCCGCCTCTGCCGACAATCAGCCGCTGGCGGCTCTGCTCGGCGAAAACGGCATGAAGCTGCAAGTCATGCAGGAGCGCCTCCCGCAGAACATAGCAACTGATGCCGAGCTTGAAATCGTGGTTGCCCCGCTGCTCGGCGACATCGCTTACAACCAGGGCAGACCTTACAACAACATGGCACCTATGGGTGTTGATGACAAAGGCAAAGAGAAACGTTGCGTGACCGGATGCGTGGCTACCGCCATGGCGCAGATTATGGCGTACTGGAAGTACCCCGAAAAGTGCAACCCCACCGGCGAGTTCTCCTACACCACATCCACACAGGGCATTAAGATGAAACTCAACTACGACACCATCGCTTTCGACTGGAGCCAGATTCTCCCCAAATACGAGGGTGTCGAGTCCACTGCCGAGCAGCGTCACCAGATTGCCCTGCTCATGCTCGCATGCGGCGTGTCGGTCAAGATGAACTACACCCCCTCCTCCAGCGGCTCCGTCTCAATGCGCGTGCCCGATGCTTTCATCGAGCAGTTCGGCTATCAGAAGGGACTCCGCTTCGAAGGACGTGACGACACCAGCAAATTCCCCACTGAGAAAGCCTTCCTGCAGGCTCTCATGGACGAGTTCGACAACAAGCGCCCCGTTTATTGCTCCGCCACCTACAACGGAGATGACAAAGGCAGCTTCGACGGAGGACACGCTTTCGTCATTGACGGATATGCCTATGCCACCACCAACACCAAGAAGGACAAACCCTACTTCCACTTCAACTGGGGCTGGGGAGGCACCGACCAGGTGGGCAACCCCACTCTCTGGTATCGTCTCAACGGCTCAACCGACAAGTCTCCCTACTCCTCTGCAATGCAGATTGTCCGCTACATAATGCCTGCCACACAGACTCCAGTGGAAGAAACCATGACCGACAACCGCAACGACGGACGCATCTTCGACATCCTCGGCCATGAGGTTAAGGAGACTGTTCCCGGACAGCTCTACATCCGCAACGGACGCAAGTTCATTGCTCGGTAAGTCCTTCCCCGCATCTCTCAAAACGAGCCGCACCTTGCGGCTCGTTTTTTTCATTCGCTTGCTGTCATTAAGCTGTCATAAAGCTGTCATAAAACCGTCCGCAGATTACACAGATTAAACAAAGGATTAGTCAACAATTACCAACAATTGAACAACAACCAATACATCCGCATATTACACAGATTAAGCGGAGGACGAGTTTTCTGCTCAATCTGCTTAATCTGTGGATGCTTTCGACTGTAGCAGCTCTGCTGCAGTCTTTCGACTTTCGACTAAAGAAATGCTTTCGACTAAGGCCGAACAACATACCCCTCCATATATAAGGCAAAAAACTGCCACAATCTATCACCTCAAAAGCAACTTTTTTTCAAAAAAATGCATTTTCCACTCATTACCTGATATTTGCGCCTGATATTTGTGCCTTGTTCACTGTCGCAGGCTGTCACCGGGTACTCAAGCATCTTCGCGGGGTCCCCATAGGGCTTTGCTCGTATGGGGTGCTTTTTTGCCTGCAATTTATGGGGGTCGAGCCTCTCGACCGCTGTGAAAAAGGTTTACTGTGAAATATTAACTATTAATTATTAACTACCTCTGTGGACGCTTTCGACTAAAACCATCCAACATACCCCTTCCATATATATAGAGCAAAGAAACAGCCAAAATCTATCACGCAAAATACATTTTTTTGCATTTTTCTGTATTTTTTTCGTCTTTGCCTGATATTTGCGCCTTGTTCACTGCCACTGACACACGCTTCAGTCGATAAAAATGCGTATATACGCAAAAATATCGGCTGAACATGAACACAGAACCTGCACTTTTGCTGTGTGCAGGTTCTGCGTAGTATCAGGATGTGAGTCCGGATGGCTTAATAATCTCCGCCACCCTCTGCACCCTGTGTCGGTATCTCACCAAAATTCTGACTGTTGCCGCCGGCGGATTGCATCAGCATGCCGCTTGCACAAACCGTATCAACCATAGCCGTTACCGGCACTGAATATATTTTCATCTTATCTCAATTTTTTATAGTTCAACATTCATTTTCAACTTGCTGTTTCCGCATTATTCCATTCTTGCACCCTGCGCGTTGTATTTAACGCCCTCGCGCTCGATAACCAGCACGCCGTTCTCAATATACTTGCGCACTTCGTTACCGTCCTGCATGTCAGGCGCAAACTCAAGCTCTGTAGCCGTCTGACCGTTGAGCACTATGCGCACACGCGGAGCGACAGGGTGGTATACGACTGCGTCATCGCTCATCTGGAAATAGCCTCGGAATGCGCGGATGTAGGTGTCGCCGTTGGAGGTGGGATAATGGAGGTGATTATTATAGATGTATATCTGCTTCTTATCGCCCTTATTCAGCTTTGTGCGCACGATGGTATTGACAAAACTTATTGTGCCTTTAGTGAGATCCTTGACTACCGGTGCACTTGCCCGTGCCACAAACTGAACACCTTCGAACTTCTCGTTGGCGGCATCTACTGCACCGCTGTAATTCTCCGTCTCATTGTAATAGACGTAAGGAACATTGGCTGTCATAGTCCACACAGGAGTGAAATTCAAGTCAAGATAACCGCTGTTGTCGTATGTGACATCATTCAACTCGTATATGTTTCCTGCAAACTTGTGCGAGTTGTTCTGAACCAGACTGAAGTTGAACGGCAGCGAAACCACGTGCCATTTGCCACTCTCCATGCTACGTTTGTAAGTCACTCTCCTTGTTGTTGTCAATTCCGAGAGGGCATCAAGTGCCGCATAATAGTTATGACCGTTGTACGTGCCGCCCGCATCGATGCTGTCCACAAGGTCGAAGGTCGCGAGGTCGGCGGAGTTGTAAACTGCTGTATAGGTCACATTTCCCGACACTTCTGGCAGGTCGTCGCTCAAGCCGTATGTTGTCGTCCCATCGTTCCAGCCGGCAAAGGTGTAACTATATACAAGGTCGTTCGCCTTCGTCGGATTAGTCGCACCATTATATTCCGGTGTCGCACCGTATGCCACATTCTCGTCCGTCTCCAATGTAGCCTCGCCGTTTTTCCATGTCACGGTGTAGGTGTTCACCGTGCGGCTGAAGTGTGCCGTGATAGTCATATCGCCGGTTACGGTGTTGCTGTTGCCGGTAAGTTGGGTCGCCGGATTGGTAGCATCGTTGTACCAACCATCGAATGAGTAGGTATATTGGGCATCGGACGAAGCGGGTGTAGCCGTAATAGTGGTACCACTGATAGTGATTTGAGTGCCGTTGATGGTGATACCGGTATTTCCTTCTATGTCACTCAATACGCGTTGGTTGCTGCTTTCGCCGGTCAGTGTACCATAAGTGTTATTATCCTTGTTGAAAGTCACATTGTAGTATTGGGTAGAGAGTGCAAAGTTAGCAGTAGTAGTTAGGTTACTGTTCATCGTGAACGTGCGGGTGGCGGTGGTGCTATTGTTGTCCGACCAGTTAGAGAAAACATAATTTTCCTGTGCATTTGCTGTAACTGTAATCTCCTGTCCTGCTTGGCAAATGTACTGATATTTCTTCGTTCCCACATTGATAGTGAGTGTGTAGGTTGTATAAGTTGGCTGATAAATAGCACGGACTTGTGCACCATAGAGTACATATCCTTCATCATCTACTATATAATTATCTCCTTCTTTAGAGAATGTGACAGCATTAGAGAAAGCATACCCATAGTAATATTGATAATTTACACTTGTAAACTCGCTGCTCCAATAATAGCCATTTGTAGTTGCTTGTAATACAAATTGGTAATAAGAAGTTTCACCATAGAATCCTCCGGTAGGCAATGTGAGTGTTTTATTATCCGATTTGCTTGTAAAGACAGTTCCCGAATAGGTTGTGTTATCCAACAACGATTGCCATTCTGCTTTGGTGGGCATGTGCCAATTTGAACCCATTACCACTTTTGCCGTTTCTGTATCATCGGGTAATATATCGCCCGCATTCATAGTGCTTACAATCTCAAGATAGGTACAAGCAGCACCAGCCTCAATAGGCTCAATACCACCATAGTTGTAATAATAACCCAAACCATTCTCTTCGGTTGCTCCAACGTTGCGGTCAGCCCAAGCCACACCGTAACCCATATCAACGAGTTTGTAGGTCTTGCTGTCCAAGCCGGTTTTATCACTCAAGTCATATAAAATCTTCGTTTTGTCAGCAGTGATGCCCTGGTAGATATCCAGACTCTGATTGTCTGACACAAGTCGGTAGAATGCACTCAATGCAGTGTTTTCAGTCAGTTTCACGACACGAGAACTGGTAACAACATCATCGCTCCACATACTGAATTTATATGCGTCATTAGTAACGGTGGCTGTAATGGTCACATCTGTTCCGCTTCGGTAAGTACCGCTCGTTGTCTGCGGATCATATCCATCGGCCGTCATGGTGAACGACATATTGCTGCCGCTCAATGTAAGAGTGAAGGTTTGCACATATTGCGCAGTAAACGACACATCAGCCTTCCCCATCGTACCCAAAGCGCGGTCCCAACCGATGAACTCATACCCGCTGCGGGTAGGTGTTTCGCCCGTATAGGTAATAGCAGCATCTTCGTACACATTTTTGCGTTCCAGAACATTCTCACCGTCGTAGTCATAGAAAACAACTTCGTGTTGCGCACCTGAGCTTTCTTTATACACAGCCGTGTAAGTAAGATTCTCATACATTTTGACTACCAGCTGATTGGAAGTCGATACCACATTACCTGCTGCATCCTGCCACTCCTTGAATGAAAAACCTTCAGCAGCGTTTGCGGTAATTGTCATCTGCTGATACAATTCGCAGTTATAGATGTAGGTATAGCCATTTGAATGGATGGTCAGCTTGCGCATGTCCATACTCAAGATCGGGCGTATGCCGCAAGCCGCAAAAATAGCACCCGTACCCTGTGAACCCGTCTTGTCGCTATTAAGCGTCGGGGCAGAAGGAGGATTTTCCCACTGGTTACTCGGTGTGGAGTACCCCCAGGCCTTTGCACTACCATAGGTACCGGTCGTGGCAAAGGTAGCGGTCCAGTACTGAATAGAGTTAGCCCACGTTGTACCTGATGATGTCCGCGAACCGTTATGTGGGATGATAATGTAGTTCGAGTTCGTCTTGCTCGTCAGCTTGCGATCGTAAGTGTTGATTGTCGTCACATTCACATTCGCCAACAGGTTAGCCCATTCCTCGTAGGTAGCGATGCGCCAGATATGCCCGCAATACTTATACGCAGCATCCGTCTCTTCCGTTACTGGCAAGTTATCGCCCGAAGACATCGATTGCGAACCTTCATAATAACCCCCTGTAGAACCGGCATCCGTAGCAACAGTCAAAGTTCCCCAAGTGAAATAACTACCCGTTGCCGTTTCCGAAGTGGCAAAGCCGCTTGATTGATCTTTATCCACATTGTACTTTGCCCAAATACCTGCTTCGCCGAGGTCAACTGCTTGAGAGGGGAGGTCGTATTGACTGCTTGTACCAGCACCAGTACCTGCTTGATAGACTGTAACGTCCTTGGATACGGATGAAGATGTACCTACTATAATAGCACCGAGCATGAGGTCTTTGGATGTGCCAAAAGTTGCAGTATTCCCCACTATTTCCGAACCATCCCGTGTGTATTTATAGAAACTATATCCCGATGTCTCATCCGAAGTTGAAAGGGTGATTGTGCGTGCAGCTTCAGCAGCGGTTCGCAAATATACTGTACCGGCAGTAAAGTTGTCTGTACCATCGGTGGCGGTTATGGTGGCTTTATCGCTCGGCTCGATATAAAGGACGTATTCGCTGTCAGAGGCAAAACGGGCATAGACGGTGGTACCGGATGTCATTGCTTTGAGTTGATTTTCTGTCACAAGTGAGCCTGCATCGGAAGGCGAAGTGAACCAACCTATGAAACGTTTGCCATCTTTATTATATGGAGCAGCAGGAACGGTTTTCATCGTATAGTCGGAGCGCACTACGCGGCGGAGATTGGCATTGTATGTGAGTCCCTCATTCCAATAACCTTCATTAGTCGCACAATCAAAAGTAACATACTGAATCGTATTGCCGTATACGTCCGTACCCTTGTTCAAAGTGCAATACTGCGGGAAAAATGAGGCTTTCTTTGAAGTACTTGAACCACTTGTCGTTTTGCTTTGATATAGATTATTGTCGTGATAAAAAGCCAATCGACCTTGATAACTACTACTATTATTATAATACCCTCCCCACCAGTTATAGGTAGGGTTGGTAGTAGCGGCGGTGGTAGTGGTTGAATAGGTTGTTTGCCCCCATTCGCTGAAATATATACCAACCTTGCTATAACCATATTGTAAAGTATTAGAAGAACTACCGGTATATTTGAACATTTCTTGCAGCGGATTGGTGTATAGATTTCCTTCGCGGTCGCGTAGGGTAGTTGCCATTATCTCCACCGTGCGCGTAAATCCTCCCGAAGGCACACTATTCATCTCAAACATTTGCTCATAGCAATGATCTGCCAGTTCTTCTGCCGGAAGAATGATACTCGTATTGTTCCCATTTTGAACACTCAAATTGGTCTTGGCAAACATACGTGCATAGCAATAGGGCTTCAAATTCTGCGCAGGCAATTTTGGAAAACCTGTTAAATACCAATATGATCCACTTGATTCAAACATCCCATAATAACAACCTGTTGTTAATGTCGTAGCAGGCAATGACAATGCGGACGCATCTACCTTGTACGCACTTCCGGCAAATAGATTCTTGAAACAATAGTCACATGGAATTACATCTCCTTCAGTCTGAAAATCATCTCCATAGACCAAGGACATAATGTTTCCTGCAAGTTTACGTATGTACGTCGTCCCTCCTTGAGATGAATAGACACTAAAATGCACATAGTTATTGTCATCTTTGTGAAACGGCGTTGAATTGTTCCCTTTGAAATAATACGTTGTAGCAGCACCAGATAATGTTAGTTTGACCGTTTCTGTTGAAGAGCCTGATGTCGTTATTTCTGTCCACGTATTCTTATCCGTTGAGTAGTATAACTCTATTCCCGGATTTCCTTTTACTCTAATTTTGATTGCAGAATAAGAGTTATCTGTATTGTAGATATTAAAATACTCATTAATCTGCGCCTGCGCCTGCTGCGGGGCGAGGGTGAGGAACAGTGCCATCAGCGGCACGAAAAGAGAAAGTAGTTTTTTCATAGGTGTATGAGTTTTGGTTAGTATTTATGTTTTATTTCTTTTACAATCAATTTGTTATTTATTACATCTTAGTTTAATTGTCATACTGATTACAAACAATATTTTGAGATTTTACGCAAATTTCGCCAAAAACATTTTGAGATTTTACGCAAATTCCGCCGAAAACATTTTGAGAAACGAAATTTATATTGTACCTTTGCAGCGTTTTTTAAGAATAACACATCTATTATAACAATATGATATTCAAGCGTAAACTTTACAGCGAGATGCTCGAATGGAAACAATCCCGCAACGGAAAGACCGTCTGCGTGCCGGTGTATTTCACGCCGTTCTTGTAGGTCGGTTCTTTCTAATAAACTTGGATTCCTTTTGCTTATGCGGCAGACAAACAAGTTCTGTCGCATATTTATTGTTTGTTTTCAGCACGTCAAAGGTCGTTTTGCGCGGTTCTGCAATGCGAAAAAATCCCAAAAATGTATGTCATAAAAAACGACCGTTTTTTGTGA
>JAFPZY010000037.1 GCA_017417025.1 Paludibacteraceae bacterium
ATAAGCAGGGCGGCGGCTTTCTTTGATGATATGTTCCACGATGTCCTGCAAATACACCTCGTTCCCATTCTCCATGGTTGCGTAATATTTGGTGACTCCGAACGGCTTGATACCCAGCTTGCGGCATAAGGCATCGCGGTACGTGTCCAACCACAGGAAAGATATAGGAATAATGATTTTATCGGTGTGCAGACCCAATGCCTCTTGCAGAATGAGAGGAGCATAGAACGACACATCCCCGTTCTCAAAGTAGAGCGCGCCGGATTCCATTCCGCGCAGGCAGTTATCCGCGTAACGGAGCAAATAGGACGGGTATGCATTGTTCTTGTAGAGTGACAGCGCAAGCGTGTGCAACGTGGCTCTGTCCGTATCGGACAGTTCACTTTTCAACACCAGGTAGGCAATCAGCATCGTTGTATTCTGCCGTCCTATGTCTGCCGGAATCTGCTGCAATGCTTTTTCCGCCCACAGGGAAGCGTCCGCTCCTTGCATGTCGCGCTCGGTCTGATACATGGCTAAGTTATACGTGAACGAATTGGGAATATGCTCTGCCATTTCGTCCAACACAGCCTTTTTGCGGTCGGTCATGCCGTATTGGTCATTGAGCATGTCGGCATAACGCGCAGCACTGAAATACTGTTCCCAAGCGTGTTCGTCGGATGGGTTGGCTTGAGCCTTTTTCTGCCAAAGGTTTTGCTGGTGTTCATACCATGCGGCGTCGTACTCATCGACGACAATACCGCGGATTTCTTGGGGTTCCTGCGTTTCCGTATGCGTGAACGCTTGGAGTGTCCCGATGCAGCCCAATGATAAAACGACAGCCGCAAGAATGATAATCTTTTTTTGCATAAGTTTGTATTTTATCGGTTTCTATTCAGTGTTTGAGTGCGCTCTCACTACTGCATACACCGATACTTGCCAAGCGTTCATTTTTTGTGCAAGAAATATGCCATACAACATATATAAAAGCACACAAAAACCGCCCTGCAACGGGCGGTCTGGTTAACTCATTGAGCAGGTTCTTATGCCTTATCAACTGCCTGGTCATCGTCCTTCTTGCCGTATTTCTTGTAGAGGTGCATCTCCACAAGGAACGAGCAGAGGAGTCCGATGCCGATACCGCAGGCGATGATGAGCCAGAAATAAATACTCACGCCAGCTACACATGTCAACCAGTTGAAGCACGCACCCAGCCCAATTCCAAGTAACACACAGGCTGCGCGGAGCGTGTCCAGATTGAAAGGTCCCATCTTGCGCGGTTGCTTCTTCGGCTCGTCAATGAGCAGTTTGACGGTCTCTGCGTCCGTGTGGTTCTCAATAATGAGCTGCCGGATTTCTTTGTCCTTCGTCTTTTTGTGCATACAGGACCTAAAGGACATTACTACTGCTATGATAGGCAGACTTAACATAAGGATGATGGCTACCAAGCCAACAAAATTATCACTTAATGCTTCCATAATGTTATAAATTTTAATTGTTTAACAATGTTTGTTTTGTGAGGAGTTGACTATTATGCTCCTCTATTTGTATGATACGCGGGGTGCAGAAAAGTTACACCTCCGGCGAAAAATAATGCAAGCGTTGCGCAGCCAGACTAAGGATGGTAGCAACAGGGACAGCCATGCAAACGACTCGCAGTTGCTCCGGCATTTCCGGCATGAATAGGAACAGCGCATAGATATACACCACTACCGCTACTGGCAGACCGAAACAGAGACCGAGCAGTTTAGCCCATTTGCGCAAGGTCTTGAGACGCATTTCCCGACGCACGGCGCGCATGACCTGTCGGTTTATCTGTTCGACCGCTTTGTGTTGCTGTGCAGACTGCTGAAACAGCGTGTCCAATTCGTAATCAGTTATTGTTTCCATGTTCAATCTTTTTCTTTAGTCTTTCTCTGATGCGGAAAAGCCGCACTTTGATATTGTTTTCCGTTTGTCCGAGCCGTTCTGCGATGGCTTGCAGCGGAACTCCGTCATAATAATGCCACCGGATGATCTGCCGGTCGGCTTCGGGCAGTTGTGCGAGTGCTTGTTCCAAGGCTTGCAGATGTTCCTCCCGCTGCTCGTTGTATGTCTCATCCGGGACATCGGTATTCTCATCCAAGGGTACTTTCTGCCGTTGTTTTTCTTTCTCCAAGAGTCGCAAGGCGATATGATTCGCAATAACCGCTACCCACGCGCCGAAATTGCCTCCATGCCACGAGCTCAATTGTCTATACGCCTGAATGAACGCCATTTGCGTCACTTCCGCGGCATTCTCCTCGTTGTGCATCAACCGCAATGCAGCATTGTACACCTGCAGAGAGTACCGCTGCATCAGGCAGCTAAACGCACTCGAATCGTTCTCGTGCAGCACTTGCCTAATCAGCTCTATGTCGCTTAAAATGTATGCCATCTACATATATGATACACAAATCTTCAAAAGGTTACACACTCAATGCCCTTTCCTGAATAATAGTTGCAAAAATGTAATTGCCTGCAGGCACATCCAATAGTAGTTTTACTTTCATATAATTTTTTTTAGTGGGTGTTTGCCACAGCACGCCTCTATATGTAATACGAACAAAGCCTCCGTTTCTTACAAAGGTTTGTAAAGACTTTTTGTCCCCTCCCCCACGAACAATCCATTTGACCGAGAGATGACCGAGAGAAGACCGAGAGACAAAAATGCCACTGCCGAAACGATTTTCGCCCCAAAACCTTGCATATATGAACAAAAAGCAGTACCTTCGCAGCCGAAATTTTTGTGTAAATACACATTTTTTTAGAGAAAACGGAATATATTTTGTGAATGTTACGACTTTCTTCGCAATCCTGCGGCATATATAGGCAACTGATTATAACTACCATGATAATTACAACCACACCGACCATTGAAGGTCATCAAATCAAAGAGTACAAAGGACTCGTTTCCGGAGAAGTCGTCTTCGGAATGAATTTCGTAAAGGACTTTTTTGCCGGACTG
>JAFPZY010000038.1 GCA_017417025.1 Paludibacteraceae bacterium
GGGGCGGGCGGATTTTGTTTGTTTTGCGGCAGGTACCTGCCGCAAAACAAACAAAATCTAAAACACAGGTTTAACTTTTATTTGCAGATAACAATTTTATGTCGTACCTTTGCATCATCTTAAATGGTAAACCTCCTTAGGGAGGGAGTAAACTTTTTCAGTAAACAAGGCAAAAGTTTACGATTTTTAAGATTACAAATCAGTAAACGAGTCAACCTTTTTCAGGTTTAGTCACTTCGGTGAGACAGGCACTATCATACGGCTATCCTTCGGTTATCCTTCGGTTATCCTACGGTTAGTGTCGCTGTTCTCACGCTGCAGAGGCAGAGTGCCGGATAATATCCGGCACGGAATATAGACACTCGGAGATGAACCGCAGGCCTGAAGCCTGCGTACCCGGGGAGACAAAGACAGCCGCACATTCAGAGCAGGTTGTGCGTCTTCAGATAGCGGTAAACGGGAGCGACGGGGAACCCCATCACATTGAAGTAGGAGCCGTGCATAGCAGTCACACCTGTATAGCCTATCCACTCCTGCACGCCATACGCACCCGCCTTGTCAAGGGGCCGGTAGCGGTCCACATAGTAAGCAATCTCCTCGTCCGACAAGTTGCCGAAAGTGACATCGGTGACATCAACAAGTGTGTCTGTGCGAAGCAGAGGCATGTCCGGCAAAAGAGCTGCGGAAACGCTGTCTGCAGCATGGCGCAGCCATGTAAAAGACACTGCCGTATATACCTGATGTGTTTGTCCTGCAAGCAGATGCAGCATGCGCCCGGCCTCCTCAGCGTCATGCGGCTTGCCGAGCATCGTGCCGTTGAGCCACACTATGGTGTCGGCTGTAATGAGCAGTTCGTCGGCATGAAGCTTACGCGCATACGCGCGCGCCTTCGCGCGCGATATATATATAGGTATTTCCCCGCCCGCAAGAGAGGCGGGGTACGACTCGTCAGCATCTATGCTCACCGGGGTGAAAGGTATGTCAAGACCTGCAAGCAGTTCGCGGCGGCGGGGACTCTGTGAACCGAGTATGATTTTCATAGCACTTCAGTTGGCGGGTCAGAGCATACGCCACACCACCGCCGAGTAGAGCACGCCGAGGAACATGATGAACTTCAGCAGTCCCTGTGCTGTGCGGAAGTCGGAGGGGATATGCGCCGACCATAGCAGAGCCAGTTCGCACGCAAACGGGACAAGCAGCCCGAAAATCAGGTAGCGCGTTGCCAAGCTGCTGAACGAGCGGTCAAAAGGCAGCACACTCCAATGAAGCCAACAAAGAAGTCCAGCCGTGATGACTATCAGCACCGTCACCACCGCCTGCGTCCATCTCGTGCCGAGCACGACGGGCAGCGTGTGGCACTCCAGTTCGCGGTCGCCGTTCTGGTCCTGCAGGTCCTTGACCGTCTCGCGTATCCAGGTGGTGAGAAATGCAAAGAGTGCAAAGCCGCCGAGCCAGCCGAACAGGCTCCGACCAACAAGGACATACAGCGGGGCATAGTCGCTGCGGAGCATCAGCGATGCGTCGGTCATGGCAACAAGCAGAGGCACTATTGCCGCGCAGAAAGCCACTATCAGATTGCCCACAAGAAACATCCTCTTGTAGGACGCGGAGTAGAACCAGAGCAGACCCGGAACAAACATAAACACCGTGGCAAGCTGCCAGCTGCGCACTATCCACGACAGCGCTAACCCGCACACCAAACCCAGCCCCGAGCTTATCTGGAACAGGCGCATCGCCTGCTGCTTGCTCACCGACGTTGTCACCACAAGACGGTCGGGCCTGTTGATGCGGTCT
The DNA here is from genome assembly GCA_017417025.1 of Paludibacteraceae bacterium. Lineage (GTDB taxonomy): Bacteria > Bacteroidota > Bacteroidia > Bacteroidales > Paludibacteraceae > Colicola. The sequence goes on from JAFPZY010000038.1 coordinate 1,795, forward strand.
ATCTTGACATCAAAATAGTCGTTTATCACATAGCCCCCCGCTGCGATGAACACCACTGCCGCCATAAGCAGAACCATTATCCACCACGGCATAACCGCAGGCACACCGGCGGTGCGGAGTACAGGCACTGCAACCCACTTCTCCATTGTCCACACAATCAGGACAAGGAAAAGCAGGTTCTGCCATCGTATCAGTCTCAATAGGTCTTTCATTCAGAGCTTCAGTTTGTAGCGTTTTGTCCGTGCTTCCTCTATACGCAGAGCCACGCCTGTCCATGCGGGCAGCGACAGGGTCACGGGCGTGTCGTGCTTCAGTTGCAGTGACTTGTATTTCTTGCCTGTAAGCAGGTCGGTCGCCTTTGCCTGCTCCCACTCTGCCTGTCCCAGATAGTCGAATGCCTCCTGCGGTATGCGGACATTAACATCCACCTGCCTGTCCTTGAAGTTGAGCACAAAGAGCAGTGTCTCGTCCCCGTATTTGCGTATATAGGCGTACTGCTCGTGCTTGTCGAAGCCTTCGCCCTGCGCATACTCGAGGTCATACATCAGTCCGTCGGTGACTGCCTTGTTGTCCCGCGCGAGCGTAAGCAGGTTCTTGTAGAACGCACGCAGCTCTTTCTGTTCTTTCGAGAGGTGCTTGCCGTCGAAATGCCCGTGATTGACCCAGGCCTGCAGCGACTCTATCCCCCAGTAGTCGAAGATGGACGAGCGCCCGTCCATGCCCGAAAAGCCTTCGGCGTACATGCCCGTCTCACCCAGCTCCTGACCTGCATATACAAGTACAGGGTTCGTGCCGAGCGTCGCCGCCACTATCATTGCCGGCTCGGCGGCACGGCCGCTGCCGCAGAAGAAGCCTGAAGCAATACGTTGCTCGTCGTGGTTCTCAAGGAAATAGAGCATGCGGTCGCGGATGTCATCTACTGCCTGCCACTGCGCCGTTATGCCTTCTGCAGGCCACGACTTGCTCGTAACGCCGCGCAGATACTCGTACATCCCCGCCTTGTCGTACAAGTAGTCGAAGCCCGCTGCAAGATAAGTGCGGTAAAGCTCGGGCTTGTAGCACTCACCTATAAACTGCACGTCGGGGAAGAACGTCCGCAAACGCCTGAAGGCCCATGCAAAGAACTCTACAGGCACCATCTCTGCCATATCTACGCGGAAGACATCTATGCCCTTGCGCGCCCAGAAATGAAGTATGTCGAGCATCTTGGTCCAGGTGGAAGGTATCGGGTCAAACTGCTTCTCCATGCCCCCCTGATAGTGAACGCCGTAGTTCAGCTTCGCTGTCTCATACCAGTCGTCTTTGGTCGGATGAGCCGAAAAGCAGTCGTTGCCCGTCACTTTGGCGGGAAACTCGCTGTAGCCCTCTACCGGAAAAGCGGGACTGAAAGCCTCCCCCGGCAGATAGTAGAAGTTATTCAGTGGTGAGAATGCCCAGTCCGTGTTGTCGTCTCGTCCCAAGTCGCGTACACCGCGGGGCTTGCACACCGACTTGTACTCGCGGGACACATGGTTGGGGACGAAGTCCATTATAACCTTCAGACCCGCCTTGTGCGTCCTCCTCACCAGACCCTCGAACTCCGCCATCCGCTTCGACTCGTCCACCGCAAGGTCGGGGTCCACGTCATAGTAGTCTGTTATGGCGTACGGGCTCCCTGCCTTGCCTTTGGTGATGGCGGGGTTGTTGCGCTCCGCTGTGGCATGACGGATTACACCGGTGTACCACACATGTGTTACACCCAGGTCCGACAGAGCAGACAGACCTTTTGCTGTTATATCTTCGAATTTGCCGCAGCCGTTCTCTTCGCGGCTGCCGTTGTGCTTCCGCGTCTCGTTGCTGTTAGTGAAAGTGCGCGGGAAGAGTTGGTATATAATCGGTTTCAAGTCAGCAGTTTTACATGTTGGTTACTATTCTCTCTGTGTCTGTTGCTATCATCAGCTCCTCGTCTGTGGGGATGACGCAAACGGTCACCTTGCTGTCGGGAGTGGAAATCACCACTTCTTCGCCACGGCTCTTGCGGCTTTTCTCCTCATCTATCTTCACGCCCATATAGCCGAAGCCTTTGGCTATCTCGGTGCGGATATACGTGTCGTTCTCCCCTATTCCGCCGGTGAAGACCAGTATGTCCATCCCGTCCATAGCTGCAGCGTATGCGCCTATGTACTTCTTGACGCGGTAGATGAACATCTTGCGGGCGAGGTCCGCGCGCTTGTTCCCCTGCTGGATAGCGTTCTCTATGTCGCGGGCGTCGCTGCTCACACCGCTAACGCCAAGCAGACCCGACTTCTTGTTCACCAGATTGGAGAAGCCTGCTGTGTCAAGGTGCTCCTTGTCCATAATATATGTAGCCGCTCCCAAATCCAGATCGCCGGCGCGGGTCCCCATCATCAGACCCTCTATCGGAGTCAGACCCATACTTGTATCTACCGACTTGCCGTCCATCACGGCAGCGCAGCTGCCTCCGTTGCCTATGTGGGCGGTTACAATCTTCTTGCCTTCCGCCTTTACTCCGAGGAACTCGCACACACGTGCACTCACATAGCGGTGACTCGTGCCGTGGAACCCGTAGCGCCTGATTGCATATTTCTCATAGAGCTCGTAAGGCAGTGCATACATGTATGCATAGTCCGGCATGGTCTGGTGGAAAGCGGTGTCGAACACGCCCACTTGGGGCACGCCGGGCAGAGTCTGCTCTATCGCTGCTATGCCCTTCAGGTTGGCGGGGTTGTGCAGAGGGGCAAGCTCCGAGCACTCTACCACCATCTGCTTCACTTCATCGGTGATGAGCACCGACTTGTTGAACTTCTCCCCGCCGTGCACCACGCGGTGCCCTACTGCGTCTATCTCTTTCAGGTCGCTGATGCAGCCTGTCTTCTTGTCGGTCAGCGCCTCCAGTATAAGACGTATGCCTACTGTGTGCTCCGGCATGGGCTTCTCTATCTTGACCTTCTCGCCGTTGGGCAGTTTCACTTGCAGAAAAGCGTCGGGAAGACCAATCTTCTCTACTCCGCCTTGAGCCATCACTGTGCGGTTCGTCATGTCAAACAGTTTGTATTTGATGCTGCTGCTGCCGCAGTTAAGAACTAAAATTTTCATAACAAATACCTTTTTTTATGATAATAATGAATATCTATCTCTTCTATGACATCACCTTATAATATATATAATGCCGGTTATTTCATTGCCTGGTTGGCGGTTATAATCACCATTTGCACAATGTCCTGCACCTTGCATCCCCTGCTCAGGTCGTTCACCGGAGCCGCAATGCCCTGAAGTATAGGACCTACAGCGTCTGCGCCTGCAAAACGCTCCACCAGCTTGTAACCTATGTTCCCTGCCTGCAGGTCGGGGAAAACAAGCACGTTGGCCTTGCCTGCCACCGGACTGCCCGGGGCCTTTGACGCACCCACTTTCTCTATCAGCGCCGCATCTGCCTGAAGCTCACCGTCTATCATCATGTCCGGAGCCAGTTCTTTGGCCAGACGTGTTGCCTCCGTCACCTTGTCAATCAGTTCGTGCTTCGCGCTGCCCTTCGTGGAGAACGACAGCATTGCCACGCGAGGCTCTATTCCGGCTATCGTGCGTGCTGTCTCGGCGGTGGACACGGCTATCTGCGCCAGCTCCTCTGCATTGGGGCACGGATTGACGGCACAGTCTGCGAAAATGAGGAAACCGTCCTCTCCCAGCTGCTTAGCGGGAGTAAACATGAGGAAAGCGCCCGACACTATCTTCACACCCGGCTTGGTCTTCAGTATCTGGAATGCCGGACGTATGGTGTCCGCTGTTGTTCCGCGTGCTCCGGCCAACTCGCCGTCTGCGTCGCCGTTCTTTATCATCAGACATCCTAAATACAGAGGGTCCTGAGCCTTCTTGGCTGCCTCTTCCTCTGTCATGCCCTTAGCCTTGCGCAGCTCATAGAGAAGCGACGCATAGTCCTTCATCTTCGGGTCGGTCGCAGGGTCGAATATTGTCGCCTCCTTTATGTGCTCATACCCTTTTTCGGCCGCCATAGACTCTATCTTGGCCTTCGGGCCGATGAGGATAAGACGCGCCGCCTTATCGCCGAGAAGAATATTGGCGGCTTCAAGTGTGCGGGGTTCGTCGCCTTCGGGGAGTACTATGCGCTGCGGATTTTGCTTGGCGCGCTCAAGCATCTGTTTCAAAATATCCATATCTTTTCTGTAATTTTGGTTTGACGGTTATGTGGTTTTGCATTGAAGGTTAAATAACGGGCGCAAAGTTAATAAATTTTATGCACTCGCGCAACATTTGTGATTTTTTTTTACTTTTTTGCAGAAAAAAGTTGCAAGTATAAAAAAAAACATCTACCTTTGCACCCTGAATTGGATTTTGCAGGAAAATCATATAAAACAACAACACTGCCATGCACAAGCGCCTATTTGCTATCATCACTCTGTTTATCAGTATTTCCGTGCTCGCTTTCTCTCAGGGCGAGTCACAAGTTCCTGCTGAACAGGTTGATACTATCAAACTTGATTCTGTCGTCATTAAAGGTGTACACCCCTGGAAAGAAGACGGACCCGTCGAGCCGCAGAAAGCCTACTGGTCGCTTTATCTCCACGGAGGTTTCAACGTCTTTGACGGCGACTTCACCAGCGAAAAGAAACACGGCGTTTACGCTCCTTCGGTAGGTCTCGGTGGTATGTACCACTTCAACAACACATGGGGCATCGGTGCCGACTATATTTTCCGCCTGTACAGGGTTACCGGTAAGGACAATGCCAGCACCGCTCCCATCATGCTCAAGGGTATGGCGCATCAGGCAGACGCTTTCATCACATTCGACATCTTCAACGCATGGCGGCCCCAGAACCGCTTCAAACTCTTCGCACTCAATCTCCTCGTCGGAGGCGGTGTAAGCTGGTATAAGAACAGCACTTTCTATCCCAACGAATATCACACGGAGATGGACGGAGTTACCATCACGTTGCCGCAACGCTTCAACTACCACACAGCGCAGCAGACCACCATGTCTGACGACAAATACACCTGCCGCAGCCTCTTCATGGCCGGTGCCACCTTCGAGTTCAACGTCACCCGCGGACTGGCCATCGGCTTCCGTGGCGTTTACAACTACTACACCAAAGACGACATTGACGGACGCGTGCGCGGTAATAATAACGACGGTGTTTTCGATGCCACCCTCATGCTCCGTTACAAGATTCAGGCTACCAAGAAGTCGCACGTTGCCAACTTCCGCAGCGAACAAGTGCTGGCACGCAAGGTTTACGAACTTAACCCCGACCACGGAAGAGGAGCGCCTACCGGCAACTCCACCTATGGCGACTATCCTGCCACCAATGCTGTTGCTGCTGACAACGGAGAAGCACTCAAAGACACAGTCGTAATCGTTCATCGCGACACTATACTTGCCGTGGACGGCACATCACGCTCCACACAGAGCATGAGCTACGACGAGAAGATATTCTACATCTATTTCGATCCTAACGAGCATACTCTCTACGACTCCGGCCTCAAAGTCATACAGCAGGTGGCTGACCGCCTCTCGCAGGACGAGAACCTCTACATCGAAGTCACCGGCTTCTGCGACAACACCGGCACCAGCGAATACAATCTTGACCTCGGAAAGAGACGCGCACACAGCGTTGCTGAAGAGTTCATCATGGAGTACGGCATTGACAGCACACGCATAAAGGAAATCGGACGAGGCATCATACGCGGCCGCCGCTCAACAGCAGCCTACAGCCCCAACCGCCGTGCAGTCATCAAACTGATGAGCAAAGACGAGTTCGAGCAGTCGCACGGCAAACGCCCTGCTGCCAACCAGCTCATATCAGGCTCCAAAAAGGTCGTGCTTGAGAAGAACAGCACACTCGCCAAACTCGCACGCGAATACTATGGAAATACACACTGCTGGATATATATCTTCGAGAACAACCTGAACATACTGCCCACGCCTTCAAGCCTGCAGCCCGGTACGGAAATCACTCTTCCCGTCCTCACTGAAAAACAGATGCTCATCACCAAAGAGGAAGCAGCTAAACGGTTCGAGAAGTATAAAATCAAGTAATTTGTAAATTGTGCCCCCCGCACACAAAACAGGGGACGTGCCTCCCGCACACAAAACAAAGGATGTGCCTCCCGCACACAAAACAGGGAATGGTCTCTTAGCTCAGTTGGTTAGTAGCACCTGACTCATAATCAGGGGGTCCAAGGTTCAAGCCCTTGAGGGACCACAAAGCACGCATCCGTTCCGGGTGCGTGTTTTGTTTTTCCAAGCCCCCTCTCCCTCCCCCATCCAATTATCAATTATCACAGGGTACGCAGGCTTCCAGCCTGCGGTAAGGAAAGCAAAAAGTCAAAAGTCGAAGGTCAGTTATCAATTGTCTATTCCCTCCGGGTACGCAGGCTTCCAGCCTGCGGTAAACCACATCAGCGTTGAGCGTCAATAGCTCAATTGATACTATCAATTCCCCCCGCGGAAACCGCATCAGCAATGCAATTATCAACTCTCAATCAGCAGTCTTAACCGAAGGATAACCGAAAGATAACCGAAGGATAACCGAAGGATAGAGCCGACATCACCGAGGCAAAACCGAGCCTGCACCGCACCAACAAACACCCCTCCACGTCCTTGCAGTCTCCCCCTATTACACTCTTGTGCCTGCCTTCGTCACATCCCACAAAACTGATGAACAACTTGTTTATACGCTTCTCCCCGCCAAAAAACCGCATTTTCGCAGAAAAATGTTGCCTGTTTCAAGAAATTATCGTAACTTTGCAGACTTTCTTGCACTTCGCAAACAAAAAACATACTCAGAGATGAAACAGACGGAAATAGCGGCGGACAAATACGAAAAAGAAGACCTTCAGACTGCTCTGAAAGTACTCCGCGAGGGGGGAGTTATTCTTTATCCCACAGACACAGTATGGGGCATAGGCTGTGACGCGACCAACGAAGAGGCTGTAAAACGCATCTACAGCATCAAGCGCCGTGCTGACAACAAAGCCATGCTTGTGCTCATTGATGCCCCCGGAAGGCTGCGCACATACGTTGAGGACATACCAGAAACGGCATGGACACTGCTTGAAAACACCGGTCTGTCAGCAGAAGAACGGCCGCTGACCATCATCTATCCGCGTGCCCGCCAACTCGCGCCGAGCCTCACAGGGGATGACGGCAGCATCGGCATACGCATCACTGCAGAGCCCTTCTCCCATGCCTTGTGCGCAGGGTTAGGGAAACCGGTAGTCTCAACTTCCGCGAACATTAGCGGAGAGGCAACGGCAAAAACATTCACCTCTATCAGCCCCGAAATAATAAACGCAGTTGACTATGTATGCCGCTTCCGCCGCAATGACAACCGCCCCCACAAACCGTCGGCGGTGATAAAAGTCAATGAGGACAACTCCTTTGAAATAATCAGAAAATAAGCGCACAAGCGATGAAAACACTCACTGGACACAGAAAACAGCAGTTGCGATATGTGGCGGCGGACACTCTGTCGTCCGTCATTGTGTGGCTGTGCTTCCTGTTGTTCAGGTGGCTGGTCTTCGAGGGCAAGGTCTTCGGCCTGCACTCGGTGCTTGTTCCGGCCTTCGGTTTCCACCGCCCGCTCCTCGTCTATCCGGCGGCATGCCTCCTTATTTACTATCTTTCAGGCTATTACCTCCGCCCCTACAAACACTCTCTCACGCGCGAGATGCTGACCACCCTCATCAGCGCCGCCATCATCTCCATCGGTGCCTTCTTTGTCATCATCATCGACGACAGGGTGAGTGACTATCACAACTATCTCGGCTCGCTCCTTGTCCTCTTCGTCCTTCAGTTCTTCGTGAGCTGGCTGATGAGGCTTGCCGTCACCTTGTTCACCCGCCGCAATCTTCCTGCCGAAGATGTCATCCTTATCGACCTGCCCGAAGATGCCTCGGAAAACGAACTGTTTGCCCGGATAAAAGAGGCATATCCCACAGGAAAAGAGATTGTTGTACGCCCGCGCGTAAAGGATATTCTCACCGGAGCTGCGCGGATTGCTGACCTACGCGGCGAAGCCATGATACGCATTACCGACCACCATGCCTCCGACTCCGAACTGTGCATCAAACGGGCATTCGACATCTTTGTTGCCGCATTCACACTGCTCATTCTCAGCCCGCTTTACGCACTTGTAGGCATACTCGTGCGCCTCACATCAGCAGGACCTGCCCTTTATAGGCAAGAGCGCATCGGCTTGCACGGCATCCCCTTCAACATACTGAAATTCAGGACTATGTACACCAATGCCGAGGACGAGACACCTCGGTTAGCCTCAAACAACGACCCGCGTATAACCGCACTCGGACACTTCCTGCGCAAATACAGGATAGACGAACTTCCGCAGATGTGGAATGTGCTCAAAGGCGATATGTCTATCGTCGGCCCGCGCCCAGAAAGAGCATACTTCATCCGCCTTATTGAGGAAAAAGCCCCTTACTACTGCCTCCTCTACAAAATCCGCCCGGGACTGACAAGCTGGGGACCTATAAAAGTGGGCTACACCGACACTGTGGACAAAATGGTCAGCCGCCTCAACTACGACATCGCCTACATGGAAAACATGTCCCTCCTCCTTGATATAAAAATAATGTTGTACACTATCGCCGTCGTTTTTGGCGGTAAAGGCAAATAAACCAACCTGTTATGACATACGACGAAGCTATAGCGAAAGCGGAGGATATTGTGTCCTCGCTTGAGAAGACAGAAGCTCTTGACATGGCCGTTTACCGTGAAAAAGCAGCAGAAGTCAAGCGTCTGCTTGACTTCTGCGAAGGTCAATTGCGCAATACCGCAATCGGGATTGAGAAAGACTCAGTCGAAGATGTTCATTGACAGGTAGCGCTCACCCGTGTCTGGCAGAATAGCCACAATCATCTTGCCTTTGTTTTCTTCTTCGCGCGCAAGTTGCAATGCTGCTGAAAAAGCCGCTCCTGAGGATATGCCTACAAGCAGTCCCTGTGTTTTTGCCAGAGTGCGCATGCCGTCGAAAGCTGCCTCGTCCTCTATAGTGACAATCTTGTCCACTACCTTTGCGTCGTAGGTTTCCGGCACAAAGCCTGCACCTATGCCCTGTATGCGGTGCTTTCCTGCGACACCGGTCGAGAGGACGGCTGAACTGGCAGGCTCCACGGCAACCACCTTCACGCTCTGTTTGTGCTTCTTCAGTGCACGGCCGCTGCCGGAAACAGTGCCGCCTGTGCCTACGCCTGACACCAGTATATCCACCTGGCCTTCAGTGTCTTTCCATATTTCTTCACCTGTTGTGCGCTCGTGCATGGCAGGGTTGGCGGGATTGACGAATTGCCCCAATATCACAGCCCCGGGAGTCGCGTCGCGCAGTTCTTCTGCACGCCTTATAGCACCCTTCATGCCCTCTGCCCCGGGAGTCAGCTCCAGCCGGGCGCCATACGCCTTCAGCAGGTTCCTGCGCTCCACACTCATGGTGTCTGGCATGGTGAGGATGGTTTTGTAGCCTTTTGCAGCACCTACCCAAGCCAGGCCGACTCCGGTGTTGCCGCTTGTAGGCTCAATTATGGTCGCTCCGGGTTTCAGAATACCGCGCTGCTCGGCATCTTCAATCATGGCAAGTGCTATGCGGTCTTTCACGCTGCCGCCTGGATTGAAATACTCCATTTTGACGATGATGCGGGCTTGCTGTCCCTCCATTCCTGTGATTTCCAGCATCGGTGTGCCGCCGATAAGCTGGGTGAGTTTAGTGTTAATCATAATTGTAAAAATATTTGGTTAATATATTTGTCTTATCCCATACAGGGTCTTTGGCCGTAAAAAAACGGCTTACCTCTGTCATGGGGTAAGCCGTTGTACGTTGCATCTGCCAGCAGTTTTCCTTATATTGCATACGTCATTGAGCCACACCCTGACAAGAGTGATGCCCGACAACATACATTATTGAAAACCTGCTTGGTCATGTTTTTCTCAAAAATCCGCTGCAAAGGTAAGGCAAAAATATTGTCCCTGCAAATTATTTCCGCACTTTTTTTCAAAAAAAAGATAAAATATGCTATCTTTGCCTCTCAAAATTGCATATTTGAAAAAAAAGCATTATCTTTGCAGCCTTATTGTGTATTTAGATAGAGCCTGACCGGAGTAACATGAACAGAATAGTATCAAAACGCTTTTTCTCCGCCAACGTAGCCGAGCTGGTAGTTGAAGCACCGCAGATAGCCCGCAGCAGAAAAGCAGGCCACTTTGTTATTGTTCGCGTGGACTGCCACAGCGAGCGTATGCCGCTAACCATTGCCGCCTCCGACGTGGAGAAAGGAACCGTCACTCTGGTAGTGCAGCGTGTAGGCGTTTCTTCCGCCAAACTGTGCGCACTTGAAGCCGGCGACAGCGTCCATGACGTAGCCGGACCTCTTGGCCGTGCTACTGACATCAGGCTCTTCGGCACAGTGGTCTGTGCCTGCGGAGGAGTGGGAGCTGCCCCGATGCTGCCTATCGCACAGGCCCTGAAAGCCGCAGGCAACCGCGTTATTACGGTACTGGCTGCAAGGACAAAAGAACTTGTCATCCTGCACGACGAACTTGCCGCCTGCTCCGACGAGGTGATTGTCATGACCGATGACGGCAGTATGGGCCGGCAGGGGCTGGTCACTGCCGGAGTGGAACAGGTCATCGCCCGTGAGAAAGTGGACAAGTGCATCACCATCGGCCCCGCAATAATGATGAAATTCGTTGCGCAGACAACAGCGAAATACAATATCCCCACCGAAGCAAGCCTTAACACCGTGATGGTGGACGGCACCGGCATGTGCGGAGCCTGCCGTGTTACGGTGGGAGGCAAAACGCGCTTCGTCTGTGTGGACGGCCCCGAGTTTGATGCACATCAGGTGGACTGGGACGAGATGATGGGCCGCATGCGCTCCTACAAACAGGAGGAAACTGCCGCCTACGAGCGTTACACCGAAGCGCAGAAGCCGCTGACAGCCAAACAGAGAACCGCCATCCCGAGAGTGAAGATGCCGGAACTGCCGCCGGAGATAAGGACAAGAAGCCTGCATGCGGAGGTGAACACCGGACTGACCTACGGGCAGGCGCTGACCGAAGCGCACAGATGCCTCAACTGCAAGAACCCCGCATGCATGGAAGGCTGCCCCGTAAACATACATATTCCTGCCTTCATCAAGAAAATAGAATCAGGCGACATTGACGGTGCAGCAGCGGTCATAGCCGGGTCCTCCACACTGCCTGCTGTCTGCGGACGTGTCTGCCCGCAGGAGAAGCAGTGCGAGTCAAAGTGCATACACCTCAAAATGGGGCATGAGCCCGTGGCAATAGGCTGGCTTGAGCGCTTTGTGGCGGACAATGCAAAGAAAACGGCACTCCTGACAGAGCCCGCAAAAGACATCAAAGTGGCAGTGGTCGGCAGCGGTCCTGCAGGACTCGCTTTCGCCGGCGACATGGCGCGCTACGGCTACCGCGTGACGGTCTTCGAGGCACTCCACGAGACAGGTGGCGTACTCAAATACGGCATTCCCGAGTTCCGCCTGCCCAACAGGATTGTGGACGGCGAGATTGACAAACTGCGCGCAGCAGGAGTCGAATTCCTCACCGACACCATAGTAGGCAAGACCATTTCTGTGGACGAATTGCGCGAACAAGGCTTTGCTGGTATTTTCGTAGGCTCAGGAGCCGGACTGCCGAGGTTTATGAATATAGCAGGCGAAAACCTCAACGGCGTTATGAGCTGCAACGAATACCTGACGCGCGTAAACCTCATGGAAGCAGCTGATACAGAAAGCGATACACCTCTGCTATATGGCAAGAATGTGCTCGTTGTAGGCGGAGGCAACACCGCTATGGACGCAGTGCGGACTGCCAAACGCCTCGGCGCGGAAACGGCTACTGTGGTCTATCGCCGCTCTGAAGCAGAGATGCCTGCACGCATTGAAGAGGTCAGGCATGCCAAAGAGGAGGGAATACGTTTCCTGACCCTGCACAACCCGCTTGAGTACCACGCTGACGACAACGGCCGTGTCAAAGAGGCGGTGCTGCAGGTAATGAGGCTCGGAGAACCTGACGCAAGCGGCAGAAGAAGTCCGGTCGCGGTGGAGGGACAGACGGTGACTGTGCCCGCCGACCTGGTTATAGTGGCAGTTGGAGTCAGCCCCAACCCGCTTATTCCGGCGGCAGTCAAAGGACTGGAAGTCTCAGCCAAAGGGACTATCGTGGTTGGCGAAGACACCATGCGCTCGTCCCTGCCCGACCTCTTTGCCGGAGGCGACATCGTGCGGGGAGGAGCAACCGTCATTCTCGCCATGTCCGACGGCAGACGGGCTGCAGCGGCTATGCATAAACAACTGACAGATAAATAATAATAATAACAATAATACGAAACCGGACAACTGGTAATTAGTTAAAAAACGCAGATATGACAAAAGAATTGTATTTGGCATTGGCGTATGTGATTCTTATCAATCTGACGACCTTCGTGATGTTCTACATTGACAAGCAGGAACATCGCCGCCACAGGCACCCGCACGGCATCAGTACTCATATTTTTATGACTCTGGCGGTGTTGGGCGGTAGTCTTGGTGAATTGTTGGGCATGTGGGCGTTCCACCACAAGAGGCATCACAAGGAATATCTGATACTGCTCCCCATCTTCCTGCTTGCCCAGATTATAGTGGCGGCAGTGGTGCTGAACATGTATTTCTCCACCGACGTGGACGTTCACGACCTCGTTCCCGCCTGAACAGCTGATGCTCCTGCAAATATTCATTGTGCTCGCGGCAGTTCTGCTTGTCCCCATGATCTGCCACAAGATCCGCGTCCCTGGCGTGGTGGGGTTTATTTTGGCAGGCATGGCTGTAGGCTCTTATGGAGCAGGGTGGCTTGAAGAAAGCGGCACTATAGGGGTGCTGGGCAAACTGGGCATGCTGTACATAATGTTCCAGTCCGGCAGCGAAATCGACCTCAACGAACTGCATGTGCTCCGCCGTAAGGCAGGAGAATTCGGACTGATGTCGTTCCTTTTCCCCATGCTGCCCGGAGTACTGGTGGCTCATTTCGGGCTTGGCATGGACGCTTATGCCTCATGTCTGCTCGGTGCCATGTTCGGCAGCCACACTCTGATGACCTACCCGATTGTGTCGCGTTACGGAGTGCAGAAAACACGCGCAGTGAACATCGCCGTAGGCGGCACTATTGTAGCAGTCACGCTGTCATTGCTCGTCTTGGCGTTGGTCAAGAACCGCGTCTCAGGTGCCGACTGGCGGATGTCACTGCTGACTGTGCCTCTGTCGCTGATGTGTGTGATGTGGCTGTTCCCAAAGTTCGCGCAACTCTTTCTCAAACGCTACACCGACCCTGTTGCAGACTTCATGCTGGTCATGGCGCTGCTGGTGCTATCAGCTCTGCTGACCGACAAATCCGGACTTGACGGCATACTTGGGGCTTTCTTGTGTGGACTGTCACTTAACAGACTGCTGCCGGGCAACTCGTCACTCATGCGCCGAATCACTTTTGTGGGCAACAGCATCTTCGTGCCGCTGTTCCTCATCTCGGTTGGCATGCTCATCGATGTGAGGCTCTTCTGGAGCGGCAGCACTACCCTTGTCCTGGCGGCGGTGATGGTTGTTGTCAAACTGGCAGGCAAATGGTTGGCCTCATTTGTCGCACAGAAGATATGGCACTTTGCTACACTTGAACGCCAACTTATGTTCGGACTGACGCACGCCGCCGCTGCCGGCACTCTGGCGGTGGTCTCTATCGGCTATGAAAACGGCATCTTCGGTGCGGAGGTGCTCAGTGCGGCAGTGCTGATGATTCTTGTCTTGTGCACCATATCTTCCTTTGTCACCGAGTATGCTGCCAAAGAACTGGCTCTTCAGGAGGAGGCACGCATGGACACCGACAAAGAGCAGCGCTGGAAACTGCTCTCGCTCGCCACTGACGAACAGCCGTTAGCTGTGCTTGCTGCTATGGCGCAGTTGCAAAATGCAGGGATCTCGGCAGGCGAGACATGGCACTCTATTGGGCAGATGGCAGAGCGCGAAAGTTGCTCGTTGGCTGTCTATCAGGAGCGTCAGCCGCTCAACACCGTCTCGCGTCTGCTTGTGGCGGTGCCGCGTTATGCGGAAAAAGAGCGCGACTTCATCACCTGTTTCGGACTTGTGCGCCGACTGGCAGCCGAAACGGGTGCGAAAGTGGTCTTCTACTCCCACCCTGACACACAAGCTGTCCTGCGTCTGATGTGCCGCCGTCCGGGCAAGACTCTGCTCGCCTCTTTTCGCGAAATGGACAATTGGGAGGACGTGCTCACCGTAGCAAAGGACATGAGCACCGACGACATGGTCGTCATGCTCTCTTCACGACGCTCAACTGCAAGCTATAACCCGCTCTTTGCGGAGATTCCGCAGATGCTTGAGCGCTTCTTTGCCGGCTGCAACTGGCTGGTGGTCTATCCCGAGCAGCAGACGGGAGGTGCGGATATCGATGCTATCCTCACAGAGCTGCCGCCGGCATCATCCACATGGTCGCTCGTCAGCCACATCAAAGGACTGGTACTGCGCCTGTTGCGCCGCATACAGCTGCGGGGCTGAACAAAAAACACTGCCACGCAAAGACCGCTCTCCGCATGGCAGTATAAAATCTGTCGTTTTTTTTAACAAACTCAGTTTCAGCGCACGCGCTCACAATAGCTGCCGTCGCGAGTATCAACACGGATAATCTCTCCCTCGTTGATGAACAGAGGTACACGTATTTCCGCTCCTGTCTCCAGCTTGGCGGGCTTCAGTGTATTGGTAGCGGTGTCGCCTTTCAGACCAGGCTCTGTGTAGGCCACGGCAAGCTCAACCTTGGTCGGGAGTTCCGCAAAGAGGATGGTGTCTGTCGAAGCATCACTCACTACATCGCAGATAAATCCGTCTTTCAGGTAATCCACACCTGTGATGAGGTCATGTGCAATTGGAACCTGCTCATAGGTCTCCTGGTTCATGAAAATATAGTCTTCGCCTTCCTTGTAGAGGAACTGATATGGGCGGCGCTCTACACGCACGTCTTCAAGCTTCTCGCCGATATTGAAGCGGCGCTCCAGTACACGACCGTCAACCACGTCTTTGAACTTGACACGCATAATCGTGTTGCCCTTGCCGGGTTTTACATGAAGGAACTCGATAACAAAATAAAGACGTCCGTCCATGCGGATACATACGCCGTTTTTGATGTCTTGTGAATTAATCATAACAACTCAACGTTTTTATAAAAATTATACAATCTTGATTTCACGGCGCAAAGGTATAAAAAAAAACGTAAATACACAAAAAAATTTGGATATTTCCGCTTTTTTTTGTATCTTTGCAGCCCGAAAAAAGAAAGCAACAACTTTTAACACAACAACAGCCATGTCTTCACTTCAAAGTTTCTTCGGGACTTTCGACCTCTGGCAGGTCATTCCCTCGTTCTTTTTCCTGATTGCCATCATCGACCCTATTGGCAACATGCCATTCGTCATGTCGCAGAAGGAGAAGGGCGCAAAGATACACCCGCCTATGGTCTGCCTTTACTCAATGATTATTCTCATGGTATTCCTCCTTGCGGGCGACATGGTGCTGAAAATCTTCGGAATACGTGTCGAGTATTTTGCCATAGCAGGAGGATTTGTCATCTTCCTCATGGCGCTTGAGATGTTGCTGGATGTCGTTATCTTCAAGCCTTCGGAGTTTGACTCGGCTGGCGACCTCATACCGCTGGCCTTCCCTGCTTTCGCCGGACCGGGCACTTTCACAGCCCTCGTTTCCATGACGGCTGAATACAGCGTCATCAACCTGCTCGTCACCATCATTCTCTGTATATCGGTTGTCTTTGGCGTGCTGGTGGGCACCAACTGGATTATGAAACACATGGGACAAGTCTCCTTATATATAATAAGGAAGTTCTTCGGCGTGATTGCTATGGCCATCGCCGTGCAGCTCATGTTCGGCAACCTGGTCAAGGTCTTCCGTCCGCAGGCGGCAGACAACAGCACACAGACGGAAACGACACAGACGGAAACAAGCCGCGCCGATGCTGACGCAATCGCTCATACAGACACTTGCGCTTGGCCTGGGGTTTGACGCTTGCGGCACTGCCCGGGCGTGCCGGCTTGACGAAGACGCACTCTTCATGGACGGCTGGGTCGGTAGCGGGAACGCAGGCGAAATGACATACCTCGAGCGCAACCGCAGTCTCAGATACGACATTCGCGAGCTCGTCCCCGGAGCAAAAACAGTGGTGGTATGCCTGCTCTCTTATGCCAAGTCGGGCAAAGACTACCATCGCACCGTCAAGTCGCTCCTCTACCACCTGCAAGCATCTATAGAGCAGCATCTTACAGAACAGGGGGAGGACATTGCCGGACTGGTAAACCGCGACTGCCAGCACATCTTCTGCGACTCCGCACCTGTGCTTGAGAGACGCTGGGCTGTAAAAGCAGGGTTGGGCTTTATCGGCCGCAACCACCAGCTCATCAACCCGCACCTGGGGAGTCTCGTTCATCCGGGCGAACTGGTCCTCAACATCGATGTTCAGGGATGTGACGAGGCAGAGATACTGAACACAAACTGCGGAGACTGCCGCCGGTGCATTGACGCTTGCCCGGGCAAAGCTCTCGGCCTCGCTGAATGGGACGCACGCCGGTGCATAGCCTACGAAACTCATTATTGTCTTGTTTGTCAAAAATGTTGTCCATACAATGAAACCTTATTCTGAAATGCGCATTGCAACAGCCTCCGACCACGCTGGCTATAACCTCAAACTCGCTCTCATCAACTGGCTGCAGGAACAGGGAGCAGAGGTCTTCGACTTCGGCTGCCACTCCACCGAAAGTTGCGACTATCCCGACTTCGCACACCCCATGGCGGCAGCGGTCGAAAAAGGGGACTTTGACTTCGGCATCGCCGTCTGCTCTACAGGCAACGGCATCACCATGACATGCAACCACCATCGCGGCATACGCGCTGCACTCTGCTGGGACGTGCCTCTCGCCGACTTCGCACGCCGCCACAACAACGCCAACATTCTCGGCCTCCCGGCTAACTACGTCTCGCCCGACCTCGCATTGCGCATCACCGCGCAATTCCTCACCACTGACTTCGAGGGAGGCCGCCACCAACGCCGCATTGACAAGATTCCGGTTTGACACGCCTCATCTTTAATAGGGTGCGCAATATGCTGCAGGCGGAGACTGACATGCTCCTCTGCAGGTTGGGCATAATGCACTGGAAGCACATGCCGTCTTTCGTCAGCGTGGAGCCTGCCGGTTTTTGTCAGTTGCGGTGTCCCGAATGTCCTGTAGGTCAGGCTGCTGCAGCCGGCAGTGCCGCCCAAAGGCAGTTCATGGACTTTGCCCTTTTCAGCCGCATTCTGCACGAACTTGCACCCTATGTCCACACCATGCAGTTCTATTTTCAAGGCGAGCCTCTACTCAACACACAGCTCCCGCGCATGCTGCAAGCGGCACACGACAAAGGCATCTACACAGTCGTCTCCACCAACGCACAACTGCTCACACAGGAAACGGCTCTCGCATTGCTCGGGGCAGGGCTTAACCGCATCATCGTATCTGTGGACGGACTGACAGAAGAAGTATATTCTGCTTACAGACAGGGAGGTAGCCTGCAAAAAGCACTCAACGGACTCAGGTTCCTCCGCGAGGCAAAAACGCAACTAAAAGCACACACATGCATCGAATTGCAGTGCCTCCGACTCAAAACCAACGAACATCAGTGGGCGGATTTTCGCCGCAACTACAAGCAGCTTGGAGCCGACCGCCTGACCTTGAAAACAGCGCAATTGTATGATTATCAACACGGCAACCCTCTCATGCCCACCAACCCGCGCTACAGCCGCTATGTCCGCGGCAGCGACGGACTTTATCATCTGCGGCACACAGGCAGAGGCTTGTGCCGAAGGCTTTTGTCAGGCTGCGTCATTGACTCTGCAGGCAATGTCCTCCCTTGCTGCTTTGACAAAGCTCGCGAACACCCGTTCGGCAACATGGACAAGCAGACATTCGCCGAATGCTGGCTGTCGCCACAGGCATTCGCATTCAGACGTAAAGTATTGGAAAACAGGCAGAACGTGCATATCTGCACCAACTGCACGGAGTAGTCACTCCGCCGATTCGTCTATCAGTTTCAGCCCCTTGCCGTGAACTGCCACTATGCGCACACCCTCCACCTCTTCAAGGTAACGGCGCAGCCGGTGCACATACACGGCCATTGAACGGGCGGCAAAACAATCGTCAGTCAGCCATACGCTCTTCAGTATCACTGTCTTGTCCACCATCTTGTTCATGTTGCGGCACAAAAGCAGCAGCAGGTCGCTCTCGCGCGAAGATAATTCGCGATCCCCGAGCACCTGCCTCTTCGCATCAAACGTCACCCCGCCGAGACTGAAAATCTCCTGCCCCTCGTCTTTGTTGCGCCTTACAAGACGAAGCAGAGCCTGTATCCGGCAAACCAGAATGTCAAAAGAGAACGGCTTGAACACATAGTCGTCGCAGCCTGCTGCATAGCCCGCCAGCACATCCTCTTTCGACGTGCGGTCCGACATCAGCACTACCGGCACTGACACATTACGCAGCCTCAGTTCGCGCACTATGTCTGTCCCGCTCATGTCGGAGGTGTTCTCCACTATGCACAAATCCGGAGCACGCTGGCACGCGGTATCTATGCAATCGCCCGACTTGTCGGCCTGAAAAATGTCATAACCGCGCTCATGTAGGAGGTCGCGCAAAAGCATGCGCAGACTCGAGTCGCTGATGCACAGCAAAATACTTGTTTTGCAGTCTTTCATACATCTGTTTACAAAACAAATTTTGTGCCAAACATGTAAAATACACCCGCTGAAGACAAAAAATAAAAAAAATAACTCCTTTTTCTTGCAAATACAGGAAATCTTGCTTATCTTTGTAGGCGCAAAACAAAGGAGTTGCTATCATGCAAATACTTGTTATCCTCACCGGCGGAACCATAACCATGGTCCGCAATCCGGAAAACGGGGCGCTGCGTCCCGCTGATACTGAGACATTCAGGGCTTTCGTGCCGGAGCTTTTTGCGTCCGACATACATGTGGACATGCTCACCTTCAGCCCGCTCATCGACTCCTCCGATGTGTCGCCTGACGACTGGAGCCGCATGGCGCGGACTGTTTACGAGAACTACAACCGCTACGACGGCTTCGTCATCCTCCACGGCACCGATACCATGTCCTATTCCGCAAGTGCTGTCAGCTTCATGCTGCAGAACCTCACCAAGCCCGTCGTCTTCACCGGAAGCCAGCTCCCAGTCGGGGTGCTCCGCTCCGATGCTAAAGAGAACCTCCTCACCGCAGTCGAAATAGCGGCGGCGAAAGACACTGACGGGCAGTGCCTTGTGCCCGAAGTATGCCTTTGCTTCGAGGGGAAAGTCTTCCGCGCCAACCGCACTACAAAAAAGAACGCGGAGCATTTTGAGGCTTTCGAGAGTTACAACTACCCCGCACTCGCTAAAGCGGGGGTACACATCAACTATCGCCGGCACCTCATACACTACCCCGCCCCTGACACACAATTGCAGCTCCTCGACAAAACCGACCGTCACGTGGCGCTGCTCAAAATCTTCCCCGGCATCACCGAGGAAGTCGTGCACGCCATTCTCACCACCCCGGGCCTGAAAGGGGTCGTCCTCGAGACTTACGGCTCCGGCAACGCACCCTCGTCCGAGTGGCTCTATCTGCAACTCAAAGAGGCGGTCGGCAGAGGAATCATCGTCGTCAATAAGACGCAGTGCAGCACAGGCAGTGTCGAAATGGGGCGATACGAAGTCAGCATCAACCTGCTCAAGGCGGGAGTCCTATCCGGATACGACATCACAACCGAGGCCCTACTCACCAAAATGATGTGGCTCCTCGGCCAATACCCCGCCGACATGCACACCGTCAAAGACATGCTGCAGCACTCCGTTGCCGGAGAAATGACTGAAGCCGGTGTCTGAAACAGTAACCTTATTATAATATAAAAACAATAACAACATGAAGAACTTGCAGCCGCAGGCTTTGTGGAACCACTTCCACAGCCTCACACAGATTCCCCGTCCATCGGGCAAAAAAGAAGAAATCTCACGTTTCCTTGCCGACTTCGGCCGCAGCCTCGGTCTGGAGACTGTCACCGACGAAATAGGCAATGTCATCATACGCAAGCCTGCAACACCCGGCTACGAGAACCATCCGGGGGTTATCCTGCAAGGGCACATGGACATGGTCCCGCAGAAAAACGGCGACAAAGTCTTTGATTTTGAGAAAGATGCTATTCAGGCTTATGTCGAGGACAATGGTGAGTGGGTTACAGCCGACGGCACCACCCTCGGAGCCGACAATGGCATCGGCGTTGCCACGGCCATGGCTATTCTGGCTGACAAGAATGTTGTACACCCGCCGCTTGAGGCGTTCTTCACCGTGGACGAGGAAACAGGCATGTACGGCGCACAGGCGCTGCAGGGAGGTGTCCTGAAGGGCAATATCCTCCTCAACCTCGACTCCGAGACTGAGGGCGAACTCTATATCGGCTGCGCAGGAGGCATCGACGGCACGGCACGCTTCCCCTTCACACCGGTGGAGACCGAGGAAGGCGACATCGCCCTCAAGGTCACTCTTACAGGACTCAAAGGCGGGCACTCGGGCTGCGATATCCACCTCCAGAGGGCCAATGCCAACAAACTCCTCTTCCGCTTCCTCAAAGACGCTGTTGCCAACTACGAGGCACGCCTCGCTTCGGTCGAAGGAGGCTCGCTGCGCAACGCCATTCCGCGTGAGGCTTGCGCCGTCATCACACTTCCCGCTGATGGCAAAGACGAGATGTTGCAGCTCGTCGCTGACTACGAAGACCTCTTTATCCGCGAGTACGACGGTGTCGAGGACAACATCCACTTCACTGCCGAAGAAACCGAATGCCCGAAAACCGAAATGCCGGAAGATGTACAGGACTTCCTCATTCATGCCATAACCATCTGTCCTCACGGTGTTTACCGCATGATTCCTGAGATGCCCGATGTCGTCGAAACCAGCAACAACCTCTCCACTGTCTCTATGGAAGGCAACTGCGTCAAGGTCCTCTGCCTCACACGCTCGTCTGTCGAGAGCCGCAAAGAGGAACTCCGCCAGATTATCGAATCCACCTTCGCCATCGCAGGAGCGGAAATAGAGTTTTCAGGCTCATACCCGGGCTGGAAACCCAACCTCAACAGCCGTATTCTGGGCGTAATGCAGGACATCTACAAAAAGGAATTTGGCAGCGACCCGCGCATCATCACCATTCATGCCGGACTCGAGTGTGGCATCATCGGCCGCAACTATCCCGGCATGGACATGATTTCCTTCGGTCCCACCATCGAGCACCCGCACTCACCCGACGAGCGCGTCAATATCGCCACAGTGCAGAAGTTCTGGCAGTTCCTCCTCGCCACACTCAAAGCCTTGTAAAAAAAGCAAGGACTTTACATAGCAAGGACTTACACATCAGCAGCCGCCTCAAAGAGCGGCTGTTGATGTATATTATTCCACAGCGACAAAACGGAAATAACAGTGCCCACCGTCGGTCAACCGTCGGTCTACTGTCGGGTGACTGTCGGCTCACCGTCGGTAAAGATAGCGAGAGAGAATAGAGATGACAAAGCAACAATAGATGAAAACATACATGATATAGAACCTAACATTTGCAGGTTTCAGAGTTTTTGTGTATCTTTGCACACAAAAGTTAATACAGCAGAATGACAGCACTATATCCCGCCAGATGCGCACAACCAAGCCGCTCATGTTGAGACAAGTCCGCAATGTCTGCATAATGCAAATCAACGGGATATAAGTGCTTTGTAAAAGAAGAGGAGAACTCTTTGTCCTCCTCATCTTGGTTAATTCTCGCGAGAGTGCCAATACTCATCGTTGTTGGGATTCAATTGGTCTGCATGATTGTCATAATCAGCATCTTGATGGTCTCTATCTGAATGCCAGCTCATAGTAAAACAATTTTTGTAATTAAACTTTAATTAACTCTAAAATTATAGGCATTCACATTACTTAAATATGTAAGCCCTATATTTTTTCTCCAGTTTCTCCTTGAGAGGCAAAAGTATTTCTTTTTGATCTTCGCCCAACATAGAGTAATCTACGTTAGTGAGATAAACGTTCATAGTGAATGGACAGCCTTCTTCTGTTTTTGTTTTCCCATAGAGGACACTATCTATAGCGACCAGAGTCCATTTTTTAGCTGAACTATCTTGCTGTTGTTCTTCGTAAGAACATGCTTTTTCATTATCAGTGTATAAGAGAAACCAGTTCTGCGAAAGAAACAGCCCAATGAAATAATGGAGTGGCTTCATACTTTTTTCCTCCAATCTTTTCTTATTAGAGTTTTCATAAACTCTGAATTGTTTAAAATCACGTCCCAACTTATATGCCTCATTGGAGAATCTTTCCGCCCTTTTAGCATACTGACGAAAAAAATGTGGAGAATACACATCTAATTGACTCTGCTTTAAAGGATCTATGTACACACGCAAAACAAAAGGGGTGTTTCCTACAA
The DNA here is from genome assembly GCA_017417025.1 of Paludibacteraceae bacterium. GTDB lineage: Bacteria > Bacteroidota > Bacteroidia > Bacteroidales > Paludibacteraceae > Colicola. Next base: position 24,372 of record JAFPZY010000038.1, read on the forward strand.
AAGGAAGTATAGCAAATATACTTACATTTGGTTTTTCTAATTCCTCACTATTATGAATTTGGACATGAATCGAAAACCAAATATCGTTTTCATATATTAAAAAACCACGATGATAAGCTTTCCTTTCGCAGCAGTCTGCTAAAATGTCATTAAGTTTATCCTGCATTTCCTGATAAACTTCTGGTAAAATTTCACTGTTTAGAACAGGAACAACAAACTCGTCAAAAGTAAGATACACTTCACGAGATACTTCTGCCCAGAATTTGGGAGAGTCAAATTTAGAATCACCTTTTTTCATATTTTTTAATTTTATTGATTAATCAGCAATTGGTATAAAAATATGAAAAACAAAACCGAGAGCAAAGGTACTGCATTTTTTTATATTAACAAAATATTTTTCAATAATAATGCACATCTTTGTGAAAATCAATATATTATTTTGCTCAATTTTATATTGTTGTCAATTTGGCAGTTATAACATTGCCTTTTCTACACGACACATCAGCCCATAACTTGCACCAAAAACGAAGTTACGGACTTTTTTACAATATTTAGCCAACTGTCAAAATACAAACATTTGCTACTACACAAAATAAAAGAGAGTCCCTTTCAGAACTCTCTTTTGCGGTGCGGACGAGACTCGAACTCGCGACCTACGGCGTGACAGGCCGGTATTCTAACCAACTGAACTACCGCACCAGGTTAGTTGCTTTCCTCAAAAGCGGGTGCAAAGGTACTGCTTTTTTTTGAACCCACCAAATTTTTTTGACTTTTTTTTGCAAAAAATATGCTTTTCTCTCTTAAAATGACATATTTCCGCAAAAAAATCATTTGTTTTTGGTCAGCTCACTTTTTTTTTGTATCTTTGCAACCGCTTTTTTTAGGAGTAAAAGTAACCGGGGTGCAATTCGGTGCCCCACATTAAGAACTAACAACATTTTTAATTGCAATGAACATTGTAAGAAAGGAGATTGCTCTCCCCGACGGACGCGTGATTACGCTCGAAACCGGAAAACTCGCAAAACAAGCGGACGGTGCGGTCATGGCTACTATCGGAAACACCATGGTGCTTGCCACCGTTTGTAGCGCTAAAGACGCTATGCCGGGCACTGATTTCATGCCCCTCACAGTTGAGTACAAAGAGAAGTTTGCCAGTGCAGGACGTTTCCCCGGAGGATTCACACGCCGCGAAGGACGGGCCTCCGACTACGAAATCCTCATCGCACGACTCATCGACCGTGCACTGCGCCCCCTCTTCCCTGCCAACTACCACGCTGACACTTTTGTCAATGTAACACTCTATTCTGCCGATAATATCGACATGCCCGAGTCCATCGCCGGACTCGCAGCCTCGGCGGCACTCATGTGCTCCGATATCCCCTTCGAAGGACCTATTTCTGAAGTGCGCGTCGCACGCGTGAACGGGAAGTTCATCATCAACCCCACCTTCGAGCAGTGCGAACATGCCGACCTCGAACTGGTCGTGGCCGCCACCCTTGACAACATCATGATGGTCGAAGGCGAAATGAAGGAAGTCCCCGAAAGCGTTATGCTCGATGCCATACGCGCCGCCCACGAAGCTATCAAGCCGCAGTGCGCCGCACAGCTCGAGATGATGAAGGCTTATGGCAAAGAGACCAAACGCGAGTACTGCCACGAAGTCAATGACGACGAACTGCGCCAGGCTGTCCACGACTACTCTTATGCACGCGCTTATGCCCAGGCCACTTCTGCCGACACCGACAAGCACCACCGCGAGGCTATGTTCTCGCAAATATGCGAAGACTTCAAAACCGACCGCGCCGACTATATGCAGCAGAGGGCTGACGCGCTCTCTATCGACCTCGACGAAGTCGCCGCTATGGTTGACCGTTATTACCACGATGTCGAAAAAGAGGCTATGCGCCGCGCTGTCCTCGACGAAGGCAAACGCCTCGACGGACGCAAAACTACCGACATCCGCCCCATCTGGTGCGAAGTAAGCCCGCTGCCCGGACCTCACGGCTCCAGCATCTTCACACGAGGCGAAACACAGTCGCTCTCCACTGTCACTCTCGGCACTTCGCGCGACGAGAAGCTCGTGGACGAAGCTCTTGTTCAGGGCACCGACCGCTTCCTCCTGCACTACAACTTCCCGCCTTTCGCCACAGGCGAAGCAAAAGCGCAAAGAGGTGTAGGACGACGCGAAATAGGCCACGGCAACCTCGCATGCCGCGCACTCAAAAACATGATTCCCGAGGACTACCCCTACTGCATACGCGTTGTCAGCGACATTCTTGAGTCCAACGGCTCAAGCTCTATGGCCACTGTCTGCGCAGGCACACTCGCGCTCATGGATGCCGGTGTCCCCATCAAAAAGCCCGTCAGCGGTATCGCCATGGGACTCATCTCCGAAAACAAAGGCACAAAATATGCCATCCTCAGCGATATCCTCGGCGATGAAGACCACCTCGGAGACATGGACTTCAAAACCACCGGCACACGCGACGGACTCACCGCATGCCAGATGGACATCAAAGTGGACGGACTCAGCTACGAAATCCTTGAGAACGCACTCGCACAGGCACATCAGGCACGCATGTACATCCTCGACAAGATTCTCGAAACCATGCCTGCTCCGCGTCCCGACCTCAAACCGCACGCTCCGCGAATCACCACCTTCTATATCCCCAAAGACATGATTGGTGCCGTCATTGGCCCGGGCGGGAAAATCATTCAGGGCATTCAGGCTGAAACGGGGGCTGTCATCTCCATCGACGAAGACGACCGTGGCGGAAAAGTCGAAATCGCAAGCACAAACGGCGATGCCATGGCTGCCGCTATGGCTAAAATCAAAGCTATCGTCGCTCTTCCCGAAGTCGGCGAAATATACGAGGCCACTGTCAAGAGCCTCATGCCTTACGGCTGCTTCGTTGAGTTCATGCCCGGCAAGGAAGGACTCCTGCACATCTCCGAAATCGACTGGAAACGCTACGAGACTATGGAGGAAACCGGCATTCACGAAGGCGACAAGATTCGCATCAAACTGCTCGAAATTGACGAGAAAACCGGCAAGTTCCGCCTGAGCGCACGTGCACTCAAGGACAAACCTGAAGGATATGTTGAGGCTGAACGTCCCTCACGCCCCAATCGCGGAGGACAGCGCCCCGAGAGACGCGCACCGCGCAATGACTCGCGCGACAGAGGTTCCGACTTCTTCGGCGACGGCGCACGCCTTGACAGAAGACATTGATTATTTACCCTGGGAGACTGCCTGTTTGTGTGAACGGCAGTCTCTTTTTGTATCTTTTTTACGCTTATGGACTCACCTGAACTTTGCCGCAATCACCACTGCCCCCGCCTCGCAATATGGCTGGTCTTGACTTTTGTCTTCACCGCTTGCTGCAACGACCTCGAGGTCGCCCGACTGCAGCGCGACAGCTCCGAGCATGCCGCCGAACTGAGTGAAATACAGGATGCCAGCATCTCCTATGTCTATATCGAGTATGAGCGCCAGCTCGAAAACACGCTCTGGTTTGCCGGACATTTTTGGGACAAAACGCTCACTCTTGAGGCTTTCCTCCTCCTCCTCGGACTCATGCTCGGCTTCACTCTCCTGGTCAAGCGGGTCCCCTTCATCTACAAGTGGCTCGACGGCAGCCCCGAGATAGGTCTTAACACCATGTGCCTTGTCTCGGTCGCCTTCATTTTCATGGGCTTGCACGGCAATCCCCTCTCTTTGTGGTACATACCTGCCGTCATCTCCCTTGTCGGGATTGCGCTGATGGTCGTCTCCTTCTTCTTCCCCCAGCAGACGGAGTGGCTCGGAAGCCGCTGGTTCAAGTATCTCCGCCGCCTCTACATGCTGGCTTTCGCCGCCTTCGTCATTATGTGCTTCTTCTTTGAGCCCGAACTGCCGACGATAGTCGATTAGGCCTGCACACATCCGGACAAACAAAAGCCGCGCCTTTTCTTGAGCGCGGCTTTTGTTTACTTTACTGTCCGTCCGAGAGCGTCGTACACTCTCCCGTTTCTTATTATCAGCAGTCTCCCGTTGTCCATTACTTTGGCGGCCTCGTCTCCGCTCCTCTGAATCATAATTTCCGGTATGTCCAATTGCATGTCATACTGGTCGGGCACTTCGGGCAGAGCCACCTGTTTGCCTGTGAATATCTTTATCTCGCTCGGCTGCAGTGTGTAGCTGCTCCCCGCCTTGCCGCCTGCGTAGTAGTCATACCATGTCCCCGAAGGCAGTGACACGCTCTGCTCGCTGGTCGCCGAGAAGTTCGCCGCCACAAACACATCGCTGCTCCACTGCACTGTGCGCACTTTCTTCCCCGCCCCTATATCGGTCGAAGTCGGGTTACCGCTGAACACCTCCGGCATCAGCCGCGTGCGCAGTTGCAAGGCCTGGGCCAGTTTCTGGAAACCCTGCATTCGCGCTCCACGCTTGAACCAGCCGAGGTTCTCCGGACGCGCTTTCTTCTGCATCTTCACTTCTTCCTGCACTTCCGCCTTGATGCCGTAGTCACACTCCTTGTCGTTGCCCCATTTCCCCTGCGCGTTCTGGAACTTCGAGTAGTCGAAGCCAAGTTCCGCAAAGTGGTAGAACAGCTGCGGACCGTTCAGCATGCACTGGAATCCTAACACCAACGGGATACGCTGCGCGCGCACTGCCTCGTCGGTCTTCATTGCGCCGTCCCCCCATTGTTTGGCTTTGAAGAAGCAGCGCTCCTCGTCGTGGTTCTCCGGGTAGCTGACCATGTTGTCCTCGTTGGCGCTTGCCAGACTCTCAATGTCCGTATAGCCCATTGTCAGCTCCTGGAAGGCCTTTGACGTGTTGGCCCAGCACATCATGCCGGCATTGCGCAGTGTCGGGCGGTCGCCGTCCGCATATTTGCCCCAGTGCTCAAGCATCAGGTAGCCTCCGTAGGGCTTGACCCCGTTTTCGTAGTAGTAGGTCAGGTTCTCCACTGCGTCATACTTCGTGCGGCCGCACAAACCGTGCGACAGGTCAAGCCGGTAGCCGTCCACCTTGTACTCCTCCTGCCAGTATTTCAGCACCCGCGTGAACATGCTCCTTACCGGACCGAAACTGTGGTCCCAGTCCGCATAGAAATATGCATCGTCATGTATCTTCCCCGCCTCCGAGTTGGGCATGAGCCACGGATTGAGCTTCATGTCCGCACCGCTCGGATAGAGTTTCGCCATCGCGTTGTAGTCCGTCGCATGGTTGAACACCATGTCAAGCACAACCGCTATGCCGCGCTGGTGGCAGGCGTCCACAAAGGCTTTCAGGTCTTCCGGAGCGCCGTAGGCCTTGTCAAGAGCAAAATAATGGTTGGGCGAGTACCCCCAGTTGATATTCCCGTCAAACTCGTTCACGGGCATAAGCTCTACGCAGTTGATGCCGAGGTCGCGCAGGTAATCCACGCGCTCCATCAGCCCTTTCAGCGTGCGCGCGGGCGTGTGGTCATACACCCACAGCTCATATATCAGCAGGTTGTTCTTGTCCGGCTTCTTGAAGTTCTTTGTCGCCTCCGACCACTCGTATTTCTTCTTCCCCGTCTGCAGCACGCTCACATATCCCCCGTCTGCGCCCGACAAGGGGTAGCCTATCAGGTCCGGATTCACGCTCCGAGGCTCGTATGCGTCGTCCGGATGAATAAGTTTCTCCGAATAGAGGTCGCATATCTGCTTCTTCACGCCGTCGGCACGCACCACTGCATACTGGAACCGGTATTCCTTGCCCGCCTCCAGACCTGTCAGCTCTATCCAGAAATAGTTGCCGTCCCGCTGCATCTGGTACTTGTTGTCCAATTTCCAGTCTGTCATGTCGCCTATCACGAACACATGCTGTGCCGGCACCAGCTCTGCCGTATTCAGGGCCGTCTTGTTGGCGGCGGCAAAAGTGCACAGTGTCACTTTTGTCGGGTCTTTCTCGTCGTAGTATATGCCCATGTCTATGCCTGCAGGACGGGCTTTCTGCACGGCCGCTGCGGGCGTGAAGCCTTCCCAGATGTCGCCCGACACCTCTTTGCCTATATACACAAGTATGTCGCTCCCGTTGGAGGCTTTACCCTCCATTATGTCGCTCGTGCCGCCTTTGCCGTTGTGGAACACCATCACTATGGCCGTGATGTTCTCCGACTCAGGGCAACCGAAATAGGTGTACATATTGCTTATTTTCAGCTCCCAGTTGCTCCCGTTCTTGGTCCACTTCGGCTCTTTGGTCGTCCCCCAGGCATTGTCTTTGATGTATTTCCAGTCGTGTATGTCCTTCGACTGCTCGGTTATAAGTCCTATGTGCGAATAGCACTCTGTTGCCTTCGCCATGCCGCCGTTGCCTTTGGTCGGGTCGAAGGTCAGGGTTATCTCGCCTTTATGTCCCACCGGTATCGGGGACGGGGTCGGAGTCACTTGTGCTGACAGCATGCAGGTCATCAGCACTATCACAATCACACTAAAAGTTCTTTTCATAATATTATCGATATTTATATAGTTCTCTCACCTTATCCCCTAATCTCTCACCCTCCTCATCACCCTCACTATCACCCTCACTATCAGCCCTCTCACATCATCCTAACCTCACCTTTATCACACATCTTCCCCTTTTCTCAACTCCCATCTCCTCTTTTCTCAACTCCCTTCTCCCCTTTTCTCAACTCCCTTCTCCTCTTTTCTCAACTCTTCTCCGCCCACATCTCTCCTTTTCTCTCTTCCCGTCTCCATCTTCTCCCTCTTTATCAGTCTCCCCTTCCCTGTTTTTTCACGTCTCCCCTTCTCCCTCTTTATCAGTCTCTCCTTCCCTGTTTTTTCACGTCTCCCCCCTATATATCCTCCGCTTGTCAATTCAGCAGGCAAAGATATGTTTTTTTTGTCATATCTGCAAACATTCTTCCATTTTTTCTTAATTTGTGCCTATTTAACCTGACTTTATCTTGAATCTTGTCTGATATTGAATTGCTGCCATATTTTGAATCAAGGAAAATTTCCTCTGCTGAAAAACAACAATGTCCATTGCGCGCCATATCATGCCGCACTGCTCCATCCCTCGTGCCGGGATTGCCCTTGCCGTCTCTCTTCCCCCCGCTCTCTGAAAAAAAACTGAACTTTTTCTTGCACATGCCGGAATAATGTTATACCTTTGCACCGTCTTCCCGCTGTCGATTACGGCAAAAAGACGGCAAAAGGACGGCAAAAGGACGGCAAAAAGACGGCAAAAAGACGGCAAAAGATGCCAATCAAACTATAACATAACCCTGACAAAAAAACAGCATCACTATGGCAAAAGTAAACCTTGAAGTGCCCTTCGCCGCCATCAATGGCAGGCTCGACCATGCAAACGAAACTTATTTCTGCACACGTTTCGGCAGGACGGTCGTCTCGCACTACCCACGGCACAAAAACACGAAGAAAATCACATCACACCAGCGTGACCTCTCTTCCAAATTCGCAGACGCTGTACGGCAGGCAGAAAACGAACTGGCTGACCCGCAAAGCAAAGCCTGCTGGATGCAGCGCTTTGAAGAGCAGAAACAGACCGCAAAAAAACCTTACGTCATCCTGCGTAATTTCGTTATTGCGGAAATAATACGGCAAAACACGCAAAATTAACACTTGAACTAAGCATACACCGGAAATACGCAGTTTTTTGCATGCAAAGAAAGCTGCCTGCAAAAAACAAATTTGGCAAAAAAAAGGAAGATTTATTTGCACATATCATAAATTACTGCTATCTTTGCACCGTCATTCCTGAATGACCGCTGGCTCCGACAGCGTAAAAAAGCGGTGACATATTGATTTTTTCGCGTTTGCGATTTATTGAGCATCTCGGAATGTGAGAAGTTTTGTAGTGTGTCAATAAATAAGTTTGCAAACGTCCATATTGTATATGGGCGTTACTTATTGACACATGGGCACTTCTCACAGCCTCGAGATGATGAGGGAACGCTCATATTTTTTTGTATTCCTTATCTCGTATCTCGCAGACGGCTCTGATAGAGAACCGTCACTCTTCAAACGGGGCAAGTGCAGCAAAGCCGAAAGAGCTGTAAACTTAATCTTTTTATCCAAAAACCGATGCTCGATGGGATATAAGTGAGCAAAAAAAACAATGAAAAAATCTGCTGTTTTAGTCATTATGAGCATGTTAATGCTCCTGCCTTCTTGTATGACAACGAATACCAATGTCAAAAATTATGATGACCTGGACGGGCAGGAGTATTTCTATGCAAAAGGTAAGCAAAATTACTTGTTCTGGGGGCTTCTCCCTATAGGCAAGCCGAACATTCAGGTTCCTGAAAACGAGCCCTGCCAAATACGTACGACTACCACATTTGTGGACGGGCTGGTAAGCGACATTACAGCAGGTATTTTCTGCATGCAATCTGTCCGCGTGCTCACTAAACGCGCCACCCCTCTCAAAGTGGGTGACAATGTGAAATTTTACAAAGGTTCAAAAGAAGTGAAAGGCACATTGGAAACTATTATTGATCCCCAAAAAGGTGTAGTACGTACAGAAGACGGCAAAATGAAAAAAGTAAAATTGATGGATGTGGTAAAAAGATAATGAAAAATTCATCCATCTCCGGCCCGAGCTGACCCTCGGGCTTTTTTATGCCGTATCTTTGCAGCATAAGGAATTCTTGCCTTGCTGCGCTCAAACGATTATTCCTATGCCCTTGCTGCGCTCAAACGATTATTCCTGTGTCCGTGCAGCGGAGAAGTCCGTTTCGCACTCGTGTGGCGCACTTGCTGCTTGACCGCCCACCGGACATTATTAGCTTTTACAATTAATTATTTGCTTATACTCCGGTGAGCCACAAAGAAGAAACAATCTGCATGCAACGATGCTAAATCGGATACATCTGAAGGCGAAGCCTCAGAACAAAGAAATCTTATCACGCATGCAGAAACATGTATATTGTAAAAATTTTTGCTACAAAAGGACTTGGCATCCCATGCCGGTCAACGGACGAAAACAACAGCGAGAGCTGAATTAGAAAAAATCTATTTTCTGAGGGTGTGTCAAAACTATTGACACACCCTTTTTGTGGAAGGGGGTACGAATTGCAAAGGAATACGCGAAACTCGCGTAAGGCGGACGCAACGGCTGGAGAATCCGGATAATCTAGACCGCTACGCTCATTGAGCAAGGACTTACTGTCGGTTCGTCGCGCCTTGGATAAGATTGATACATACCTCCGCAAAGGCTACTGGTATTATAACCAATTCTATGCCAGTTGGTGTGAAGCACACAAAAATGAGCGGCAGGCACGTGTCGAAAAATGGCACGCAAGCCGTCAGTTGGATATGTTTAAACCTCTAAGTTAGGAGATATGGAAAAAACGATTAATCAGCAACTCGATGGGTTGTTCAGAGACTGGGATAAAGCACTTAGAACGTATGTCGGCTATGAGCCAGATAATTTTACTAGGGATGGTCTGATATATAAATATAAACCTAAATGGGGATTTGAAAAAGAATACCCTACATTGGCTGGTACAGATACAGACCTTTTGGTGAATGGCTTATGGAATAAATCTTCAATTAAGATTGTATTTTTGCTGAAAGATAAGCCTGACGAGTCTGGTGGTGATGTGCGCCAATGGTTATTGTATGAACATAATAATGGAAAGTGTAGCCGAGAGCTTCAAGGAGGTAAGGTCGGACGTATAGGCTTCTTACCTACTATAGCACGAGTAATATATGGTATTTATAAATCGACTCCGGATAATTTAATTACATTTGGTGAGGTCTCGGGAATTGGTATGGGTGATGTACGAGACATGTGGAATTCTCTGGATGGCTATCCATATGCACTTGTTGAGACAAAGAAGATGGCTGGTATTCCATACGTCAGGCCACAGCAAATCAAGGAGGCACTACTTCGAGACTCTGAATTTCTCAAGAAAGAACTTTCGTATCTAAATCCAAATGTATTTGTTTGCACACACCCGAGTATTTATAAATTTGTACAAGATTTCTTGGCGGAGAAATATAAGGATGTACAGGATAACCAATTCGTGAAAATTCCGAATGAATCAAAACCAAGTGGATTTGAAGAAAGTATTCTCCTCCATAGGCCTTCTAAATCTGTAATTTTGTTGGGTTATCATCCGAGTTATTATAGACTATCTCGAAAAGAAAGGTACATGTCATATATGTCGCATTACCATGCCTTTGTTCAGTCCTCCTATTACAACGAATTTTTCCAACAAAACTAAAATAAATTTCTCTCCGTTCATCTTGTGAAAGCATAATGTAGTAATTTTGCAGCGTGATTCCAAAGCGAGTCACGCTGTAACTTTATTAACTACTATATTGCTACATTATGGAACTACTTTGTGTTGCTGTTGAACCGTACTTGCCGGAAAGTAATACGCATTTTTTCCGTCCAAGCGACAAGTTTAATTTTGAATTAGACTTATGGGAAACTGATTTTGAAGATCCTGAGGAAACAGCCCTCAAAATCGCCGACCTCCGCTTTGTGCTAGAACGAGGCTTTAACTTGAAGAAACATGTTATGGACTACATGAACTCGCTCCCGCTTGTTCCTGGATATCAAGAACCTATCCGTTCTGCCTTTAGGCGCTACATTAAGTTCATGCGTACCGGCGTTGGAAAATCCGAGCGTGGTTACAGAGATGCGTTTGTTGATGCCCTTGGCACGGATGAAATGGTTGAATTATTTTGCAATGAAGTATTACTCTATAAAAAATGAAAGATATGAAAGCAATAGAAAAAATTTTGCAATCGGATGCCTTGAAATTTATTGAAGATGAAATCCTATCTATTGATAGTTTTGGCTATGCCGAAAAGGATATCTATGCGATGGGACACCTGCTTCGGGCTCGAAAGAAGTTACTTGATTCCGTGTTTGAACTCAATGATGAAACGCTATCTTTATTAAATGATTTTAATGAGCGTTTGACTTTAGAACTCCGTTCCGCTCATCAAAAGACAGTTGATGCGTTTAATAAAACATGTGCACAATATAAAGATTGTACTATAAAAGTTGAAGGTAGAGTCTATATGTCCAACCGTTTGCCAACGTTGTACCCTGCTCAATATGGTCGAAATGATACGGTGTGGAAAGCTTTATTGGACGGCAGCTTTCAACCTTTATATAAAGATGGGGTTAATTCCAATCCTATACTTATTTCAAACTATGGACATAGTGAACCAAAGTCGGTAAATTCTGTTCTTTTTATGAATGATATGGATTCAGAGTTATATTTGCAGGAAACAGACCCTACATATTCTGGCGAACCAACAAATAATTGGAATGAGCACTTAGACCAAGAACTCACTAAAGACATGCACCTTGTGTATGCATTTCACAATCTTTGGGAACATGTGGGAGGTTTTTCTATTGTTGATCTTATCTTCGTTAGAGATTTTGAGACCTCCATTGATATCCATATTGGACAAAAAAATCATAAGTGCTCATAAAACACTCAACTCGTTCTGCCCATTTTATGCAGTTTAGAACGCTGTTTCTTGCATATTTCAAAAAAAAGCACTACCTTTGCTTCGTTAAATCTCATTCCGCACATAGAAACGAAGAAACATTTTAATTCATCTATACAGGAAAGGCACTTGGGGTATGAAAGATTTTGTAGCAATAGACTTTGAGACCGCTAACGGCAAGCGCAGCAGTATTTGTTCCGTGGGTGCAGTCGTTGTGAAGAACGGAGAAATAGTTGATTCCTTCTATTCTTTGGTAAAGCCGATGCCGAACTACTATGCATGGTTCTGCCAAGAGGTGCACGGCTTGGGTTACTGCGACACGGACGATGCCGACTTCTTTCCTGATGTATGGACCAAGTTGCAGAAAAAAGTTCATGCCTATTTCCCTTACATAGAGGATGGCGAAGTGCCTTTTGTTGCGCATAACGCACGATTTGACGAGGGCTGCTTGCGTGCAGTGTTTGCGGCATACGAAATCGCGTATCCTTGTTATGAGTTCCGCGATACACTCTATGCCTCGCGGCAGCATTTCGGCAACTCATTGGAAAACCACCAACTGCACACTGTTTCTGCCGCATGTGGCTACGATTTAACCAATCACCACCACGCACTTGCCGATGCCGAAGCCTGCGCATGGATAGCAAGAGAAATATTATAAAAAATTAAACATACTATGAGTGAACTTGTTTATTCTATCAAACAGATTTTTAATGCAGGGAATAAAAGTGCATTAACGGACAATAAAGCATCTTTCTACTACATTGCTCCTTACCAGCGAGGCTATAAATGGGAGTCTAATTCTTCATACGCACAAGTGCCCCAAATGCTTATTGATATATACGAAGCATTTGTGTATGGCACTACGGAGTATTTTTTACAATATATCACCGTAAAAAAGTTAAAACTGGATGACAATGGCGATGTGCTTGAAGTAATTGACGGTCAACAACGGCTAACAACACTTTCCTTATTGCTTTCGCGAATCGTTGTGAGAAATTCCGATTTGGAAAATATCAGCTATAAGCGCCTTCAGTATTTTCGCTATGATGGCGATATATTCGCATCGCTACAGATTCCTGATTCAGAAGAGGAGGATGAAAATATCATTCATCAGGATAGGTATTATATGGTGAAAGCAGTTCGCACGATAGATAAATTCTTGAAATTATTAGAGGAGAATGACAAATTGGAAGCATATTACCATTATTTGTTGGACTCCGTTAAATTGATTTTCAACATAGAGGATGAGAATACCAATTCAGAGGAAGTCTTTGAGAATCTGAATAATAACAAAGTACCTCTTACCAACCAGTATCTGATAAAAGGCTTATTGCTGACCAAAGCGGTCAATCGGACAACGTCATTTAATCGCACACTGTCATACAAGGAGATATTGGATCAACGGACGGTCATGGGGCGGGTATGGGATGAAATCAATGCATGGATTTCCCAGCCGGAAATAGCCCATTTCTTTTTCGCGACAAAAAAGAAAGAGAATCCCAACGGCATCGAAAAACTGCTCGAAGTGGTACTCCGGAGAATAGAAAATACCCAAACCGATACAGGTGAAATAGAAGATTCGCTTCTTCAGCAATATCGTCTATTATTTGATCCTCAAAGCCGGAATGTTCAGCCATCGATGTATGAACTTTTCAATAAATTCAACCGCATCATCCGCGATGAGAAAACGGCGTTCGATGTGCTGAATCTGATCAAACATGCGTATCGGGCATTGTATAACATATGGTATGGAGATATTGATTTCTACAACTTGTTCGGATATGTCCGCTTTGCGAAATCGCAGCAATACAATATCTCTTGGACCGATGAGGTTATTTGGAAAGACAGAGCCGTGGTAAAAAAGGATTTGGCGAAGAGGGTGTTGAAGATTATACCGGATTTGAAGCATTCACAAACAGAACTTCGTTATGATAACAACCAAAACAAACTGACAAACTTGTTGTTATCCTTTAATGTGTTCCTGGAGCAGGAAGAGAAATTTGATTTTTACCAATATGATAGTGAGAATTGGACTCTGGAGCATTTATCACCCCAGAATCCGAAAGGAGACATCAAAATCCCTCACAATCTGGTAACCTATGTATTGGGAAAACTGCCGGAGTCATTAGAACAAAGCAAAAGGGCGGACCTGGAAGCCAAACTTCTCAATGGCGAGGCGATATCGGTGGATGACCTCCCGTTCCTGTACGACTCCGAAATAGATGAGCATGTAATGGGCAATATGGCACTATTGGAAGGCGGAGACAATAGTGCTGTCAGCAATAACCCGTTTATCGTCAAGCGGAACATTATCATATCCCGGCGAAATAAAGGAAGTTTTGTACCGTATCACACGATTGCGTTGTATGAAAAATCATTGGATATGAAAGAAGAAAAAGGGTTCACTCCGGATCTGTTCAGATGGGACATAAACGATATTACTGTTCATGAACAATGGATGAGGCAACGAAACAAAGAGATTATTGAACAACTGAAAAAACATTTGGCTTAACCATGAAAACAGGAAGATATAGTTTGTTTCAATTATTGAACAATCCGGAGATAGAGCAGATTATCATTCCGGAAATACAGCGGGACTATGTTTGGGAAAAGCAGAATGTCCGTGGTTTGTTGGAGTCCATCAAAAACAAATACGATGCCAAGGAGAATGTAACCTTGACCATTAATGCCGGGGATGCGCCGCTATCTGGCAGCATGAATGCATATCTCTCCAAAGAATATGAGAAACTGGTGTATAGTACCAAAATAGGCATCATCTATGCCTATCATGATCCCAATTATCCGGGCAAATTCTTTTTAATAGACGGTCAGCAGCGCATTACTACGTTGTATTTGCTGCTTATTGCACTTTTTAAAGAACAACCTGATAGATGGAATGAATTTAAGGAGCGGTATTTTGCACAACAGTTGCCGAAACTGGATTATCGCGTCAGGGAAATAACCCATGATTTCTTGATTCAATTGATAGAGCACGAATTATCACACCAAAACATATCTTTTGATAATAGTGTCAATTACTATAAGGTGATATATGATAAGGACGAAACCACAAAAAACATGTGGCATAACTACCACATTATTTGTGATTTTGTGCAAACCGTCCATGACATTTCTTCCTTTACGGAGTATCTGGAGCACTTTGTGGAATTTAATTTCTTTGACACCAATATCAGCGCGCAGGGAGAGCGGTTGTATCTCTATATGAACAGCCGCGGAGAGAATTTGTCCTATCAGGAAACAATCAAGTCCATCATCATTGGCAAAGGCAACCAAAAATTGGAATACGGCAGGAAATGGGAAGAATGGCAGGACTTTTTCTGGCAAAATAGAGGAAACGAGAATCCCAATGCAGATAAAGGATTCAAGAACTTTCTGAAATGGGCGGTAATACTGCATATTTGTTCTCATAGCGACACGGTCAAAAAAGCACCTAAAATGGTGAATGACAAAAAACAATCGGAGGTGGAAATCATCGAAGATTATATTCGTGTGGAGGCGTCGGAGAGTGAAAAATCTACGCAGCAATATCGCGACATCCGCGCATATATTAAAGAAAACCAATCGTTTGACGCCGTTTGGTTGGAGCAAGTAATGCGGGCTATATACCAACTGAGTTCGTTGTCCGTAAAAGAATTCTTCGTAGATGACTTATGGCTCTCCAGGGAGAAATCAACGATCGAATATGTCGTATTGCTGCCACTCCTTCGTTACCTTATGCTTTTCTCCGAAAAGGAAACCGTTTATCTCAAGCGGCTGGCGTATTTCCTGAAAAACAAGAGTTATAATGACACCCACGCCAAGGCTCCTGACAGGGCGGTGTATTTAATGCTTACAATGGTAAACGCCATTCCGGAAAGCGGAGATGTATTTGAAACGCCGACCGAGAAATTCAAAAATGTGTTTGCCGATATCGACAAGGAAGTCGCAACAATGCTCTTGAATACGCCCCAAAGGCAGGAATGGGAAAGCCAACTGGCGAAGTTCGTACAGAATGACCTGCTCGAGAAATTTTTGCAGGGCAACTGTAAGTGTCTTTTGAAGATGTCTGAATCCCCAGATGATTTTGCAACGTATTTAGAGTCTTTTGTAACGGAGATCCTGACGAACAAAGATACTCGTCAATTGAGACAGAAACTGCTCCGATACGGCGCATTCCCTATCGAATCGGAAGGCGGTTCAGGGAACCTGACCAACAAATGGTTACCTAGGTATAATTTTATATCGAATGATGATGATTGGCGTAAATTACTCAGCCAGGAAATCTTTATTGAATCGCATTTGAGACCTTTCTTAACAGGACAAACAACTGATTGTGAACCCGATAAGTGGATGGTTCCTTTCTTGGAACACATAGATTTGTTTAAAGGTTCCTTTAAGTATTTGTGGGAGGATAGTGATATCTCTCCGCGAATCATACTGCTGGACTCCGTGCAGGCTGGCGAACGCAAATCGTGGCATGTGGAAAACATACTGCTGAAAAAACGCTTGAAGCAGGAGCTCCTTTACGCTTGGAACTGGAATTATCAAACCACCGTCATCCCGTTTGCGCTTAATGCCGATAACGAAATAGAAGAATATAATGAAAAGGGAACGGATGTACCCGAAAACCAAAGAACAAATTATTTTATGGATGTCATCTTTGAATGGCAGCAGGATGGCGAGAGCAAGTGGTATGTATCGGTAGGAAAAAGGAATTATATACAGGAGATGCAGCCCGATGAGCATATAAGTGAATTATTCAAACTAACCAAGAACAAGCATTATGACTACATAGAACCCATATACACACATGATCCGTTACTTTCAATGGATAAGAACATCGAGCAATTGTGTAAGGAATTGATTTCTTTTAGAACAAAGCTTGTTACAGACCATCTTTCCCAGATGTTTGCGTAGATTTACAATAGAATTCGGCGTTTTGCGCGGGTTACAGCCCCAACTACTCATGAAATAATATGTAGAGAAGAAAAGTAGAACAGTAGTTCCGCTACTTCAGATTCTCAATAATCTAGTGAAGAGAGGTGTTGAAGTGCGACTGATTCATGCCAAAGAACCCGGACAACCATTCAGGGAAGACTTTGATAAATACCCAGCACTATGGGGAGGCATGGAGCGCCGTTTGTGTCCGCGTGTTCACATGAAGATTATAGTAATGGATAGTGAATTGGTATATATTGGTTCTGCCAATCTTACTGGAGCCGGTATGGGTATGAAATCTTCTGCTAATCGCAATTTTGAAGCTGGTATCTTGACTGACGAGCCGGGATTCATTGATTCTGCTATGAGTCATTTCGACTCTGTGTGGGAGGGCAATCATTGCAAGAAATGCGGACGAAAAGAGTTTTGCGGAGATAGAATAAAGTAAACCATAGTGTTTTACGGGTTTAACACAAGCAGGTTGCCATAAGTAAGACTTGCTTAATTGCGTTTTGTTTGAGTACCTACGTTGTTGCAAGGAAAACAAAATAACTATCAAAAATCAACACTTTGCAGATCAAAAATGAATGCAAAATGTCACTGCTCCCATGAGTCATCCGTAAGAATAATCCTTTGTTCTATTACCCCCGAATCTGATTCGGGTTCAAATGTCTCTTTTCCCTTTCCATAAATTTGAAACTTGAAATCATAAATCATAAAGTTGTCCTGTTGTCATACGTGATGTCAAAAAGATAATTTATTATTACATTTTTCTTTAACACGAATAGACAAAATATGCTGACATTGAGCGAGTTTCGCGGATTGTATGCTCCTTTCTGTTCTTTCGTCCTGTCCTTGTTGTCATTTTCGTTTAATTTGACAACAAAAATAGGCCTTTCCTCCCTACTTATGGAAGCGCAATAATATGCCAACCCATCACGCAAAATCAGGCAAGAGACTGAATCATCCCGCATGTCCATTGATGTCCCGCTATTCCCCAACCCGACATTCCCCCGTATCGTATCTTTGCACAAAATTTCAGATTCCCGGGAGCCGTCCAAAAAGAAATCGTGAAAAAGCCCGCCTTTCACGTAATAGATTTTACCTCTTGCAAGACTCTTTATGACTAAAAAGGGGGATAACTTTCCGCTGCGATAGCGGATTTTCAAACGGCATTCAGAATGTGTATTGCTTGCGTTGCCGGCAAACAATACGCAAGGCAGCATCCACTTTGCGGATGTCTTCTGTATGCCGTCCTGTGCAAAGCGATTGCCACAACATTGCGCTGCGGGATGTCGGGGCGGAGAGCAGCACTCCGCACAAAAACTGCAAGTGATCTTTGACGTATGAAAGGAGCGTAAGGCGAAATTATGATTAAAGGAGCGTAAGGTGAAGTTATGCTTATTTGCATGAATAGTATCCGGCAATCTCAAAAAGAAGTGCATTGGAGTTCATGGAGAGCAGTGCTGTAGCCGACACAAAAGCAAGATATACAACGCGCAGAACTGCACTGCGTCATGGAAAGAACACAAAAGCAAGAGAACCCGGGGATATATCCTCGAGTTCTCGAAAATGGCGGCTACCTACTCTCCCACAACACGCAGTACCATCGGCGATGCTGAGCTTAAC
>JAFPZY010000039.1 GCA_017417025.1 Paludibacteraceae bacterium
ATCAACCAGCGTATCAAGACCATCGAGATTCGAAAAGCCTTGACCGATGAATGGAAACGAGGTGGGATGAAAGAGGAAACGGATTACGCCGTACTGACCGACATCATTTCCAAAGCATGGAGCGGAATGACAACACGGCAGTACAAGAACCACAAAGGACTTCGCAAAGAAAGCCTGCGAGACAACATGACCAACGTAGAATTGATGCTCAACGGACTCGCGGAAGCGGCGGCCACGGAACTGAGCAAACGCGAGAATCCGAAAGGGTTTGTAGAGAACGCCCAAGTGGCGGAACGCGGAGGAAATGTGGCGCATGTCGCGCGTGAGCAACTGGAGAAGGAACTTGGCGATACGGTTATCTCCAA
This sequence comes from Paludibacteraceae bacterium, assembly GCA_017417025.1. Classification (GTDB taxonomy): domain Bacteria; phylum Bacteroidota; class Bacteroidia; order Bacteroidales; family Paludibacteraceae; genus Colicola. The sequence goes on from JAFPZY010000039.1 coordinate 366, forward strand.
GCAGCGCGCAGTGAACTTCACCGCCCCTCCCGAAGAACTGCCGTTCAAGTCTGCGGACGATAAGAAGCAGTAGTAACTGTAAAAAATATCTGTTTTTCAGGCAACGATGCGAAAGCATTGTTGCTTTTTCTTTTTAGGCAAATCAATACTCATAAAAGATATACGACAAAACAAATAAACAACATAAATTAACCTTCAAAAAACTCAACAATTATGAAACAAAAACTATTCTCAATCTTTTTCGCGCTCGCGATGTTGCTGCCCGTCAGCACATACGCGCAATGGCAAATTGCTAGAAATGGAACCTGTACTTCAGCGGAAATTGTGCAAACCAATACAAGTAAACGATTTAACGTGAAACTATATGGTAGCAACAACTACGGAGGTAATTTCTCTAATAAAAGTATATTCGTCGTATTAGGTATTGATATGGACTATGTTGATGGTATTAGAGGCACACATAGTTTTACAAGCCCTACTACCGGCTGCAGTGAGGGTGATAATTTCTTTATAAATCAGTTTAATAGTTCTACAAATTGGGAATATATTGATAATTCCTGGGGAAATATCACATTTACCTATTCAAGTATGGGTAATGACGGATATCCAAGATATAGAATTCAAATAACAGCCTATGGATATTGCCAATACAGTGGTCTGGGGTGCATCAATCTTGAAGATTATGATAATCCGTGTGTTTTGGATGTGACTGTTCCTGTATATGCATATACACCGGGCAAAGCTTCCGCACTCACTCTGACCGACTACTATACCATTTCTGTAACTTCCAACGATAATACCTACGGAACTGTAAGTGGTGCCGGAACATACGCTAATGGAGCTTCACAAACTCTTATTGCTTCTGTTACGAATAGCACACTCTATGAGTTCAAAGGATGGAAAAAGAATGGTAGCAGTTCTTATGTTTCAACATCTGCATCATATACGGTTACTGTGAATGCCGCTGATTCTTATGTGGCTGAATTTGCTCCCAAAGCAGCTACTCAATATACAATCAATGCCGAGTCCAACAATACCACTTATGGAACGGTTACAGGTCATGGGAGTTACTATGGGAACAACACGGCTGAACTTTCAGCAAATTCGGCCGATGCTCTGAATTATTATTTCCAAGAGTGGCAGAACAAAGCGACATCAGCCCAAATAAGCACAAGTAATCCATACTCATTTACAGTCAATGCCACTACATCCGCGATAACTTACAAGGCCATATTTGCCACCCGAGATGTAGTGAATATTACCGCAAGTGACGATATGGTGCTGACCAAAGCAGGCAGTTTTTGGTCAGTAGCTGGTGCCGGCACAGATAACACCAATAGTTATACTATGCAGATCCGTTTTGATGCCATTTCCTTGACCGGTACATTTAATAGCGGCGTAAACACTTCTGAAACGTGGGTACAGAAGGAAGGTGGCAGCAAGATTTACGCCCAGAGTTTCAGCACTGCTACTATAACAGAACCTAGTACAGGATTGCTGCAGATTGTAGCAACTATCATCGGAACTGACCAAAAGAAGTATGTCATAACCGGTTATTATGAGACACCAAAGACCGGTGCTTTCGCAACGTTCTCTTGGGATGACCCCGATGACGATATTACTATGGGAACGTATGGTGATGGAGATAGTTATTGCACATCCTATTTCTCCCCATACGGAAAAATGTTTGTGGAAATGATTGCTCTCAATACCACCAAAACAACTAATAATATAGTGAAAATTTATATTCAAACTACCAATACAAGCACTTATAGTGGTATCACCTGTGCGGCGGCAGGAACATATCCGATGGCAAGTGGATTGGGTACAGCGGTAAATTCTTCTTGTAATGGAAACCCTTACTGGTATTGGACTATGGATCAGACAAATGTGGCAGTACCGTATGCCTATGACGATTACAGGTTGGGAGTATGTAATCTTTCAACCTATGGCCGCAATTATGTGGGTGGTAGTGAAAGTGGTAGTTACACTACATTCAACAGCAAGTCGGTTCGTGTATCGGCAGGTAGGGATGGTAAACCCTATGTGGAAATTTTCGACCCGTCCAATGGCAACTTACATGTTGTTATCGGTGCTCCGAAAGCGAGTCGCAAAGTGACGATTGCCAATCCGGGTAGCGGCAAGACCATTACGGTGAAGGACGCACAGAATAATACCTACGCCACAGGTTCTGAACACCGTATAACGGAAGGCACAGTGCTGACCATCACCGTTTCCACAACAGATGGAACACATATCACCGGCTGGACAGGTACGAACAGTGGCGATGTGACACCCACAGGCACGGCCAACACTTACACTCTTACTATCGGCGCACAAAGTTACAACATCGCCGCCACCTTCGAGGGCGATACCCATGCCATCTTATGGAAATCGGAAGACGGCACGTCCACACTTGAGACAGATAACAATGTCGCACATAACGGGGCGACCACATTCGACGGGACAACCCCGACCAAAGATACCGATGACGAGTTCACATATATCTTCGATGGCTGGACAACCCTTGCTAACGGGGCGGGAACCTATTATGCCGATGGATCAACACCAAATGCCACTGCCGATGCCAATTATTTCGCCCACTTCGGCAAAAAGACCAACACCTACACTGTGAACTTCAACGGAGCTGATGCCAACGGCAGTGTGACAGGCAAGGTGAAAAGCACAAGTGCATCCATCACTACCGGCGACAAGCAACCATACAACACCGTGCTGACTTTCACCGCTACGGATATCGCTACAGGCTATGAGGTGGATTATTGGAAGAACGGTGACGATCAGATTGCCGGTTCCACTGGACAGGCAAGTATTGATTACACCGTCGGCACGAGCAACGACATCAAGGCAGTGTTCAAGCTGAAACATTACACCATCACATGGAAAGACGGTGACGGCAACACCCTTGACACGGATGATGTGGAACACGGTTCCATTCCGTCTTACACAGGTGCCACCACACCGACCAAGACTGCAATAACAGGTTACACTTATACGTTCAACGGCACGTGGGCTCCTGAAATAGTTGCGGCGACTGCGGCTGCTGAATACACAGCACAATTCAATCCTGTTGCCAACACCTACGCCCTCACTCTTGACAAGGGTATTGACGGCACGGCAAATGGTAGCGCAACAGCCACCTACGACAGCAACACACTCACATCTGTAACCGATGCTACCAAGACCACAGGCAGTTGGACACTGAACGGCTACTTCACGGCTGCCACAGGCGGCACTAAAGTCATCAATGCTGACGGTTCGCTCGTCACCAATGCAAGTGATGCCAACTACACATACACAAATGGAGGCCAGTGGAAATACACTGCTACATCAAGCCTGACCTTGTATGCACAGTGGACGGAGAACATCACCTACAAAACTCTGAGTGTGAATGCGCAGCACGGAACAGTGACAGTGACAGGCGGCACATTGTCATCAGAGGAGACTGGCGGCAAGACTTACAGCGTGGCAGTGGGCAGCACGGTGACTCTCAACGCGGCGGTGAACACCACACCGGCTGTGGACAAGTACTTCTACGAGTTCAAGAACTGGAACGTGACCGCCGGCGGAGTGACTGTGACAAACAGCAAATTCACCATGCCTGACGCTGATGTGACACTGGCGGCACAGTTCGGCATAGCAAGTACTATTGTGCTCAAAGACGGCGAAACAGACTTCTATGGCGCATACAGCGAGCTGGTGACCACTCTCAAGGGCGCAGCAGTGGATGTACGTCTTGACCGCAACGGAGGGCTGAAAAAGGACACATGGAGCACCATCTGCCTGCCTTTCGACTACAACCTTGAAGACACATACTTTGAGGGCAAGATCTGGACTTACCAGGGCGCAACGGGCGACTGGGAGAACGGACTCGACCTGCACTTCGCCAAAACAGGAGACATGGAAGCTAACACACCGTATCTCTACTACAACACGACTGCTGTCAGCGCAGAGGAACTGCTGTTTGACGATGTTGTCCTCACCGACGGCACTCCAAAAGACATACACGGAGGCAGCGTGACCTTCAAGGGGGTGGTGCAGAGAACACCGCTGACAGGAGGCGAGAACAAGAACAAACTCTTCCTGCAGGACAACATGATTTACTATCTTGGCAGCTCAGGCACCGTCGTCCGTGCATACCGGGCCTACTTCGAGGTGGACGAGCAGGATACGCCCGCAGGCATGCAGCCCAGAGTGCGCATAGTGATGCACGGAAACAACGCCACCGACATAGAGGTGATTGACATGGACGGCGGCACACAGACACGCAGCAATGCGGAAGTGCGCAAGTACATGGAGAACGGCATCCTCATCATCGAGCGCGAAGGCGTGCGCTACGACGCGACAGGAGCGAAAATCAATTGATAATTGACAAGTGATAATTGACATTTCATCGCGGGACAATCGCAGGCAGGATGCCTGCGCACCCGGAGGCAATTGATAGTTGATAATTGATATTTAACGCCGGTACGGGCGACCGTGCCGGCACAAAACAAGAACTATGAAAAAGACATATATTTATCCGGAAATAGGAGTAATGACAATGGCAGCCGCCAATGTTCTGCAGAGCCAGAGCGGGAATAAGTTTGAGCCGGCGAAAGAGCCCGTCACCGACGCTGACTAAATACAACAGCTCCGCGCCGGAGGCAGACTTCGGCGCGGGGCTGACAGAAACTTATAGCGGGGGAGGGGATATGTTATTTTTTTCCATGTGACTTGGGGAGCTAACAGATATATAAATAAAGATTCGGGTTTCCCCTCCCCCTTTTTTAATTGAAAATGGATATTTCTTTGCTGCTGCATTTATTGCAGCGGCATTTTTGCGGCTATATTCATTGCGGCTGCATTTGTCGCAGGCAGGATGCCTGCGTACCCGGAGGGAATTGATAATTGATAGTTCGAATAGTTTATACTAGTTTTACTAGTCCTTCTGGTTGTGCTAGTCATGCTAGTTTTACTAGTCCTCCTAGTTGTGCTAGTCATACTAGTTTTACTAGTCATCATAGTTTTACTAGTCATGCTTGTTTTTTACTTTTGAGTGATGGATTTTTTGTACTTGGGGGCTCTATATATATGAAAATCTTCTGAATATATGAAGACCTTCTGATAAGGAGTTTGCGCACTCATGGAAAGACGTGGATAGAGAGGGGCTGTGAGGGAACTGTGAGGGAAGTGCGAGGGAACTGCGAGGGTGCAAAGAAGGGATGCATAATAAGATGGCACTAAGGTTGCATTAAAAAGTATTAAGATGACAGGCAGGGAGTTGCTGACATAGTAGTAACACGGTAGTGACACGGTAGTGATACGGTAGAAACAGCGGCAAAGCGTTGGCGGAATACTGACAAAGCGTTGGCGGGAAGATAGCGAGAAGGTGGCAGCAAGGGGGGATGTTTTTTTTGAGGGGGGGAGTATAATTGGTGGTTGAAGAGAAGTGTGGTTGGTGGTTGAAGAGAAGTGTGGTTGGTGGTTGAGGAGGAGTTTGGTTGGTGGTTGGAGAGAAGTTTGGTTGGTGGTTGAAGAGGAGTTTGGTTGGTGGTTGAGGAGGAGTTTGGTTGGTGGTTGAAGAGAAGTGTGGTTGGGGGGTGAGGAGGAGGGTGGTTGGGCGGCGGGAGGTGGCAATAATTGGCGGCGGGAGAGGAAAGTGGAAAATGAAAGTGAAAAAAATTTGCATATATGAAAAAATAGCCGTATCTTTGCACGCTAATTTTGGAAACAAGCGAAAGTGCACATAAAAATGCACAGGAACATTTGAGAAAAACAAGTAAGAATAAAAAACATTTGAGAAAATACTAATACATTATAAAAAACTATGGCAAAGAAAGATTTTCAGAAAGAGGATGCACAGCTCGAGAACGTGAACGAGGTGCTCTCTACAGCAGGTCAGTGGATTGAGAAGAACAGCAACACTATCACCTGGTGCATGGTTGCAGTTATTGCCGTTGTTGTCGGCATAGTGGCAATCAACAACTACATTATCCGCCCGAAAGCCTTAGAGGCAAGCAACGAGAACGCAAAAGCGGTGAACTACTTCATGCAGGGCGAGTGGGAGAAGGCTCTGCGCGGCGATGATGCCGAATGTGCAGGTTTTGAGGCTATTGCAGACGAATACAGCCTTTATCAGCAAGGCGAGCTGGCAGCTTTGTATGCAGGTATCTGCTCGTACAAGCTCGGCGAATATGAGGACGCAGCGCGTTTCCTGAAGAAGTTCTCTGCAGACGACCTGACCATCGACCCTGCCGCGAGCATGCTGCTCGGCGACGCATACGTGCAGCTTGACGAGCTGGACAAGGCGGCGAAGGCATTCCTGTCGGCGGCAGCCTCGAAGAACGAGGTGATAGCGCCCATTGCGCTCAAGAAAGCCGGCATTGTGTATATGGAGCAGGGCGGAATGAAAGATGCGAACCGAGTTTTCACGCAGATCCGCGACAACTATCCCGCTTCGTCGGAGGCATCAGACATAGACAAGTACATAGCCTTAACAGAGTAAGCCGTGACTACAGATTTGTCGAAATACGACGCTTCGAAACTGCCTGGTGCTGATGTCCTTGCGCATCAGCACTATGCAATTATAGTGGCGGACTGGAATGCGGAGATAACCTACAAGCTCTCCAACGGTGCGCTTCACACGCTGCACAAGTGCGGTATAGACGACAACCACATCCGCGTGATACATGTGCCGGGGACAGTGGAGCTGACTTACGCCGCCGCGCGCTGCATGGACAAGTATGACGCAATAATAGTCATCGGGTGCGTGATAAGGGGCGACACCCCGCACTTTGACTATGTGTGCCAGTCGGTGACACAGGGTGTGACGCTGCTGAACGCGCAGGGGAAGACCCCTGTGGTGTTCTCGGTGCTGACTGTGGACGACAAGGAGCAGGCCAAAGAGCGCGCCGACGGCAAGTTGGGCAACAAGGGGGTGGAAGGCGCAGTCACCGCGATAAGAATGGCTAACCTCAACATCAAAAGCAGGAAGTCTTGAAAGTATTCAAGTTCGGTGGTGCTTCGGTCAGAGACGCGCAGGGAATACGCAATCTGAAGAACATAGTCGGCCGTGAGAAGGGCGACCTGGCCGTTGTGGTGTCGGCAATGGGGAAGACGACCAATGCACTTGAGCGCGTGGTCAATGCCCTGTGGCTCCGCGAGGCGGAGCAGGTGGAGCGCGAGTGGGCCGTGATAAGCGACTACCACGAGGCGGTGTGCCGCTCTCTGGGTCTCGCCTCGCCTGTGGAGGTGCCGCCTGTGAATACCTCGATGGAGTCGTATGACGAACTTTACGACCAGATTGTCAGCTGGGGGGAGCTGTTCTCGACCCGCATAGTGAGCAGTTTCCTCTCCGCCAACGGCATTGACAACCAGTGGCTTGACATGACTCGGCTGCTGCGCACGGACGACACTTACCGCCGCGCGCAAGTGGACGAAGAGACTACAGGCAGGCTCCTGAAAGAGGCGATGAGCAGGGATGTGCACGTGTGGGTGCTGCAGGGCTTCATAGGAGGCACCGACAGCGGCATGCACACCACACTCGGCAGAGAAGGGTCGGACTACTCGGCGGCAATGGTTGCCAATGTGCTTGACGCAGAGTCGGTTACGATATGGAAAGACGTGCCCGGCATACTGACCGCCGACCCCCGCACCAACCCGAAAGCGAAGCTGATAGAGGAACTTGACTACGCCGATGCCGCACGTCTGGCGGCAAGCGGAGCGCAGATAATACACTCGAAGACAATACAGCCTTTGGAGGAGAAAAACATACCTCTTTACGTGCGTCCCTTCCTGTGCCCGTGGGAGAAAGGGTCGGTGGTCCGCCGTACGGACAAACGGCTTGACATGCCCGTTGAGTGGGGGAAGTAGGTGAAAAGGCAAGAGGTAAAAGGGGAAGACAAACATTATAAATCAGTTATAAAATTATGAATGAATACATTCGGCGGTATTTTACCGCCGCTTTCTGGAGTGACCTGTTTACAAGTTTTGTGCAGGCGGTGCAGACCAAAAAATTCTGGTGGGAACTGCTTCTGATGACCCTCGGCATGTTCATCGGAGCAGCAGCAGTATATTATTTTCTATTGCCGAGCCACATAATAGTGGGGTCCATATCGGGTCTTGCCATCGTCATCAATACGGTGCTCGGGGGCAATCCGGACACCTTCTCTTACTGGGTGATGGGCATCAACGCCTTCCTGCTTGTTCTGGCTTTCTTGCTGATAGGCAACGAGTTCGGGGCAAAGACGGTATATACGGCTATGATTCTCGGTCCGCTCACGCAGTTGTGGGACCGCATCTATCCTTACACCAACTTCACCCACGAGGCGGTTCAGAACCCCGATGTGCTTGCCCAGCTGCAGGCGGGTCAGACGGTGCTTGACGCCAACGGCAACCCCTATCTGCTCAGCCGTGCAGGTGAGGTGCTGATGCAGGTGAAGGACTCGGTGATGGCTGCCGGTCTCGGCACGGGCGATGTGTGGTTTGACCTTGTGTGCTTCGTTTTCCTGCTCTCGGCGTGCCAGGCTTTTGAGTTCCGCATCAACGCCTCGACGGGCGGCTTGGACATTCTGGCCAAGATAATCAACAAGTACCTGCATTTCGACCTGGGCATGTCCGTCACCATAGGCGGAGCCATCATCTGCTGCTCGGCTTTTGCAATCAACGACTTCCGCATGGTGGCAATAGGACTTATCGGCACATGGATCAACGGACTTGTAATCAACTACTTCACCGCATCGATGAACAACCGCAAGCGCGTCTGCATCATCTCGCCGGACTATGAGAAAATACGTCAGCACATCATCAGCGACTATGTGCGCGGGTGCACGCTTTACCCCATAAAAGGCGGTCTGCACGAAGACGACCAGGTGGAGATACAGACCCTGCTGACGAAGGACGAGTTCTCGTCGCTCATGCAGTTCGTGAAGGACAACCACCTGCATGCCTTCATCACGGCAGGCAACTGCTCGGAGGTGTACGGCTACTGGGCAAAGCACAAGAAGGTGCACGGGCATGTGGAAGTGTCGGGCGTGGAAGAGAGGAAGAACATTTGAAAACGAGAGTAACAAACAGCAAACCAACAATATATGAAACCTACACTTTTGGTGCTGGCTGCCGGAATGGGCAGCCGCTACGGCGGACTTAAACAGATAGACGGACTTGGTCCTAACGGAGAGACCATAATGGACTACAGCGTGTTCGACGCTCTGCGCGCGGGCTTCGGCAAGATAGTATTTGTTATACGCGAAGATTTTGAGGAGGCTTTCCGCAGTGCGGTCCTCTCCAAATACGCCGATAAGATAGCCTGCGAGGTGTGCTTCCAGTCCATCGACCGTGTTCCGGAAGGCTGCACCTATAATAACGCGCGCGTGAAGCCGTGGGGCACCAATCATGCCGTGCTGATGGGCAAAGAGCTTATAAACGAGCCTTTTGCGGTAATCAATGCCGACGACTTCTATGGGCGTGAGTCGTTTGCCGTGCTTGCTGATTTTCTGACTTCCATAGCGGGCAGCCGCGGTCAGTACTGCATGGTTGGCTATCGCGTAGCCAATACGCTGAGCGAGAACGGCAGCGTGAGCCGCGGCGTATGCTCGACAGACAAGGACGGTTTTCTCACCGGCGTTGTGGAGCGCACGCAGATAGAGAGCGTAGGGGGGCAGGTGGTTTATATAGAGGGCGGCGTGGAGACCGCTATTGACCCTCTCACGCCGGTGTCGATGAACATGTGGGGCTTCACGCCAGAGTATTTCGACTACACCGAGCAGGCTTTCCGCGACTTCCTCCGCGACTATGGTCAGGAGCCGAAAAAGGAGTTCTATATCCCGACTCTGGTGAACGATCTCATAGAGGCGGGCAAGGTGAGCTGCAAGGTGCTTGACACGCCTTCGCGCTGGTTCGGAGTGACTTACGCCGAGGACCGCGAGCAGGTGGTAATGAAAATCAACGACCTGATAAAGAAGGGCGTATATCCCGAGAAACTGTTTTAACCTACAAAAACCAACAACCATGTCTCGTGTACTTGTCACAGGCGGAACCGGCTATATAGGTTCGCACACCGTAGTCTGCCTCATGCAGCAGGGTTATGATGTCACCATAGTTGACAACCTCTCCAACTCCGACCTCAAGGTGCTGGACGGCATAAGCGGCATAGTGGGGCGCAGGCCCGACTTTGTGCAGGCCGACTGCCTTGACGGCAGTGCCCTGGATGCTGTATTCGACTCGTTTCCTGATATATGCGCAGTCATTCACTTTGCTGCGAGCAAGGCAGTGGGCGAGTCGGTTGAGAAGCCGCTGATGTATTACCGCAACAACATCGGGTCGCTCCTTAACCTGCTTGAGTCGATGCGGTCGCACAAGGTGAACAGGCTCGTGTTCTCGTCGTCGTGCACGGTGTATGGCCAGCCCGACAAGGCGCATCTGCCTGTTGATGAGTCGGCTCCTATTCAAAAAGCTCTCTCGCCATACGGCAACACGAAGCAGATAAACGAGGATATAATTCAGGACACAGCACATGCCGCCCCGGAGCTGAACGCCATTATCCTGCGCTATTTCAACCCGATAGGCGCTCACCAGTCCGCCCTTATAGGCGAACTGCCCAACGGAGTGCCCAACAACCTGCTGCCTTTCGTGACACAGACCGCTGCAGGACTACGGCCCAAGCTGCGCGTCTTCGGCGACGACTACAACACGCCCGACGGCTCGTGCATACGCGACTACATCTATGTGATGGACCTTGCACAGGCACATGTGAAGGCCGTGCAGAGGCTTGAAGACGGCGGAAGAGAGGAGCAGGTTGAGATATTCAACCTCGGCACAGGTCGTGGACTGAGCGTGCTCGAGATAGTGAAGACCTTCATGGAGGTGACGGGCGCGGAGGTGCCATACGAGATAACCGGCAGACGCGAAGGCGACATAGAGCAGGTGTGGGCCAACCCCGAAAAAGCCAACAGAGTGCTGGGGTGGAAAGCCGACACGCCCGTCGGCGAGGTGCTGCTCTCTGCATGGAACTGGGAGAAACACCTGAGAAACATTAAATAAGTTTTTGGCTCATGGCACTATATCCGCTTTTGTTCCGGCCTGTTGTGAAGCCCAAAGTGTGGGGTTCGGAGACTTGGGCGCTGTCAGGTTACGGCGATGACCAGTCGGTGGTCAGCAACGGCTTTCTGGAGGACAACACAATAAGCGAGGTCCTGGAGATATACATGGACGAGCTGGTGGGGGAGCATGTCTATAGCCGTTTCGGCAACACTTTTCCTCTGCTCTTCAAGTTCATTGACGCTCAGGATGACCTCAGCATACAGGTGCACCCCGATGACGCTCAAGCGGCACAGCTCGGCATGCAGGGGAAGGCGGAGATGTGGTACGTGACCGGCGCAACACCGGAGGCTTCGCTCGTAATGGGCTTCGGGCGTGACACCTCCGAGGAGGAGGTCCGCCGCCGCCTGGAGGACGACAGCATAATGGAGGTTCTGCAGGTGGTGCCCGTAAGAAAAGGAGATGTGGCATATATCCCCGCCGGCACGGTGCATGCACTCAGGCGCGGCACGCAAGTGGCTGAGATTCAGCAGACGAGCGACCTCACCTTCCGCCTCTACGACTACCACCGCCCCGGGCTTGACGGCCGGCCGCGTCAGCTGCATATCGACGAGTCGATGGCTGTGCTCAACTTCGGCAGGCTGGAGCACCCTCTGGCAGACTACAAGGCGCAGAACGGCAAGGCGGTGACGCTGGTGGAAGATGAGCATTTTGTCACTTCGCTTCTGCGTCTCGACCGACCGGTCAGCCTCGATTATGCCAAGCGGGACTCTTTTGTGGTCTATATGTGTACAGAGGGTCAGGCGGCTGTAAGGTGCGGCGGCTCTGCGGTGCAGGAGGTGGTGGTGGCTGCGGGGCAGACGCTGCTTGTCCCCGCCTCACTGCCTGACATAACGCTGCTTCCGACAGACGGCGCGGCAGTGCTGCTGGAGGTGACAGTGCCATGAACGGCAGGCAGGCGGACTGACTGACAGCCGGCTGCAGGTAATTCATATTCCGGATGGACGAAAAGAAAAATATAGGCATGCTGTTTGACCGCATAGCCGGACGCTATGATTTGCTCAACCATCTGCTCTCGTTCAACATCGACCGCCGATGGCGCAGACAGGCAGCGGCGGCAGCCGTTGAGGGCATTGCTGGCGGCCGGTGTCTGGATGTGGCGGTCGGGACAGGCGACCTTGCCATTGAACTTGCGCGGCATCAGGGCAGCAGGCAGAAGGGCTTCCGCATTACTGGCATCGACCTCTCGCGCGAGATGATGCGTCTGGGCGGGCAGAAAGTGGAGAAACTCGGCCTGCAGGACTGCATCACTTTTATGCAGGGCAGTGCACTTGAGCTGCCTTTTCCGGACAACAGTTTCGATGTTGTTACGTGCGCCTACGGGGTGCGCAATTTCGCTGACACCGACCGCGGACTAAGGGAGATGCAGCGTGTGATGAAGCAGGGCGGCAGACTGATGATACTGGAGTTCTCGTACCCGGGCAACAAACCGGCAGCCTTTGCCTACGACCTCTATTTCTCGCACATCCTGCCTTGGGCGGGGAGGATTGTCAGCCGCGACAAAACAGCTTACACCTACCTGAACCGCAGCGTCAAGAACTTCGTATGGGGCGAAGATATGTGCCGCCTGCTGCTCAAAGCGGGGTTCAAGGATGCGGAATACAGGCCGCTGACATTAGGAATAACAACCATCTACACGGCGACAAAATGAACAAGGCACATACATCTGCCTGCAGCAAGGTGCTGCTGTGGCTGAGGATAATCCGTCCGCAGACACTGTCCGCTTCGCTTTGCCCTGTGCTGACCGGTCTGCTGGTAGCATACAGGCAGACAGGGTGCGGCAGCCTGCGGTGTGTGGCGACAGGTGTGCTGACACTGCTCTGCGCGCTGGCTCTGCAGATACTGAGCAACCTGATAAACGACTACTATGATTTTGTCCGCGGCACCGACAAGCGCGGCAGGGTGGGGTTCTCACGCGCCCTTGCAGAGGGTGAAGTGAGTGCGGAGAGCGTGCGTAAAGCCTGCTTTGCGGCACTTGGCGCAGCTGTGCTGACGGGGCTGTATCTCTGCTATGCCGGCGGCTGGCAGGTGCTGTGCATAGGTCTGACGGCTCTGCTCTTTGCCTGGCTTTATACAGCCACCGACTACTCGCTGTCGTATCTCGGCATAGCCGACATCTTCGTTTTCCTCTATTACGGGGTGGTGGCTGCGACGGGCACGGCGTGGCTGCAATATAAGGCGGCTGAGGCGGATTTTGCCTTCAGTGCTCTGTTTGGCACGGCGTTTTATGCAGGAGCTGTATGCGGCCTGATTTCAATGTGCGTGCTGGCTGTCAATAACATACGCGACATTGATGATGACCGTGTGGCGGGCAAGCGCACTTTTCCTGTCCGCTTCGGCAAGAAGGCGGCTCTTGCTTTTTTCGGCATTATTGTGGCTCTGATGCCGTTGTTTGCATGGCTGGCTTTCGGTGTGAGTCCGGCTTTAGCGGTGGCGGTGCCTGCACTGTATTTGTATTTGCGTGTGCTGCGTGCACAGGGGGCAGAATACAACAAATGTCTTGTTCTGGCAGGTGTGGTGAACCTTATTTATGTCCTGCTTGTAGTGTTCAGTGCATGATTTCGGCAAAAAAAGTGCATTTTTATTTGCATAGTCGGGATTTTTGTCGTACCTTTGCACCCGCAAACGCGGCATTAGCACATCGGTAGTGCATCAGCTTCCCAAGCTGAGGAGGAGGGTTCGACTCCCTTATGCCGCTCTTTTTCTGTTTAATATGACAAACAAAACAAACACAATACGATGAAACGTACATCTTTTTTACTTGTTCTTATGCTGGCAGCAGGCGTTCAGGCGTTTGCCTACTCCTACCGCACAGTGGCGGGCGACCCGATGAAGTCGCGCGAGTACACACTTCAGAACGGCCTGAAAGTCTATATGACGCAGAATGCCGAGAAGCCTGAAATACAGACCATGATAGTGGTGCGCGCGGGCAGTCAGAACGACCCGCTCAACTCCACCGGACTGGCTCACTATCAGGAACATCTGATGTTCAAGGGCACACAGCAGTACGGCACCACCGATTATGCACGCGAGAAACCTATACTGGACCAGATAGACGACCTCTACGAACTTTACGGCGCTACCACTGACGCGGAGCAGCGCAAGGCCATATATCACAGGATAGACAGCCTGTCGTACGAAGGGTCGAAGATAGCCATCGCCAACGAGTTCGACAAACTGATGTCGGTAATCGGTGCAACGGGCGTAAACGCCTATACATCAACCGACCGCACCTGCTATCATGAGGTTATCCCATCGGGCGAACTGCGCCGTTGGGCCATGATAGAGAGCGACCGCTTCCAGAACCTTGTGGTGCGCGGTTTCCACACCGAGCTGGAGACGGTGTATGAGGAGTTCAACATGTACAGCACCATGGACCAGGACAAGGTGATGCTCGCTGTGGACCAGATTCTGTATCCCGATGTGCCTTACCGCCAGCACACGGTGATAGGTACGCAGGAGCACCTGAAGAACCCCTCGCTGAAGAACATCAAGCAGTTCTACCGGACGTGGTATCGCCCGAACAATGTTGCCATACTGCTTGCAGGCGACCTCGATTTTGACAAGACCATAGCCATCATAGACCAATACTTCGGCAAATGGCAGCCAAACAACAACCTGCCCGTATTCCAAATGCCGGTGCAGAAGCCGCTTGCGCAGCACAAAGACACAGTGGTTTACGGCAAAGAGTCGCCCGAACTCTGGATGGGCTGGCGCTTCCCCGCCATCACCGACGAGGACATAGATGCCATCGAGATAATGGCTTCCGTGCTCAAGAACGGGAAGTGCGGACTCATGGACGTGGACATCGACCAGAAGCAGCTGCTGCTCGGTGCGGCAGCCGAACCGCTTGAGAGCAACGACTTTACGACCTTCTTCCTCATCGGCGTGCCGAAAGAGAAACAGTCGCTTGAGGAGGTGCGCGGCATACTGCTGGGCGAGATTGACAAACTGAAGAAAGGCGACTTCTCAGAGGAGATGCTGCATGCCATCATCGCCAACCAGCGCCGCTACGAGATGCAGCGCATGGAGTCGAACCGCGCACGCGCCAACATGTTCCTCACCTCTTTCGTCTATGGCATCCCGTATGAGGACCTCGTGCATGAGCTTGACCGCAAGGCGCAGATAAAGAAAGAGGACATTGTGCGCGTAGCCAACAAGTACTTCACCGACTCATACGCCTGCGTCTTCAAGCAGCAGGGACCTGACGCCAACCCCGCCAAAGTGGAGAAACCCGCCATCACCCCCATTGAGATGAACCGCGAAGCGCAGTCGGCTTTCTTCGCCAACCTCAGCGGCATGCATGCCGACCAGCTCAAGCCGCAGTTCCTTGACTTCAACAACGACCTGAGCCGCACCAAACTTGCCAAAGAGCAGACTCTGTACTATGTGCAGAACAAAGAGAACGAACTGTTTGAACTCGACTTCGTTGTAGAGCGCGGCACCAACACCGACCCGTCGCTCTCGCTCGGCACCGACCTGCTGGACTATCTCGGCACCGACAAGATGTCGGTAAACGACTTCCATGTAGCAGTTTATGACCTTGCAGCAGAGGTGAATGTATATACTTCGGGCGACGAGACGCACTTTGCCATATACGGCTTGCAGGAGAACTTCGATGCCACTCTGAAACTTCTGGAGGACCGGCTCTTCACCGCACAGGCGGACGAGAATATATACAAGGAGCTGGTGGCCGACCGCATAAAGAACCACAACGACTCCAAGCTTGACCAGCGCAGCAACTTCAGCCAGCTGTCAGGACTCGGCTTCTATGGCAAAGATGTGTGGAAGACCCTTACCATGACCCCGCGCCAGATGAAGAAACTGAGCGGGAAGACCGTTCTTGAACGCGTCCGCGCACTTGTTCCGGGAGTCAGCCGTGTCACTTACTACGGACCGGCAGAGCAGGAGTTCGTCAGCAGCCACCTCAATGCCAATTCGCGCATCGTCGCTCTTGGCGACAAGGCGCAGATGACTCCCGCACCCAAGCTCAAACGCCAGCAGGTGAGCAAGAGCGAGGTGTGGATGGCACCCTACAAAGCCAACAACCTCTACTACATCGGCTATGCCGACTGGGGCGAGGCCTATACACCCAAGGACGAGGCGGTTATCCGCCTGTTCAACGAGTACTTCAACGGCTCGATGGGCTCCATCGTGTTCCAGGAGATGCGCGAGAGCCGCGCACTGTGCTACGCCTCTTCGGCCAACTACCGCATAGCCGGACGCGCCGACGACACCAACTGGTTTATGACCTACATCATCACCCAGAACGACAAGCTCAAAGAGTGCATGCAGACCTTCGACTCCATTTGCGACTATCTGCCCATCTCGCAGCCGGCTTTCGACCAGGCCAAGACCTCGCTGCTCAAGAGCATTGAGAAACGCCGCTACGTGCGCTCGGCACCTATTGACGCTTACCTCGGCTTTGTTGAAAAAGGCTGGGACCACGATATGTACGAAGACATCTATCGCGAGGTGCAGCGTCTCACGCTTGATGATGTGGTCGCTTTCCAGAAAGAGCACGTGGCCAAACGCACCTACCGCTACATGATTCTCGGCAACAAGAAGGAGCTGGACATGAAGTACCTCAAGACGCGCGGCAAGATACGCAAATTCAGCCAGAAGCAGATATTTGTCTATTAATCAGGCAGCCCATGTCACGCACAGCACTCCTTATCCCTGCAGACTCTTACGCGCTTGTCACCGGCGGCTCGTCGGGCATAGGCAGGCACTATGCGGAGCAGCTGGCGCGTGACTACGGCTGCAACCTCTTCCTTGTCAGCAATCAGGAGAAGGAACTTGCGGAAACAGCGGCGGACCTGCAGTCACGCTTTCATACAGAGGTGCACACCTTGTGCCTCGACCTTGCAGAGGGCGATGCGGCGCAGCGGGTTTTTGACTTCAGCCGTGAGAAGGGAATGGACGTGCGCGTGCTTGTCAATAACGCAGGGCTGCTGATTTTCAATCCGTTGGTGGCAACGCCATACGCCAAAATCAACACTCTGCTGGAGGTGCATACGGTGACACTGACCAAGCTCTGCCGCCTGTTTGCGCGGCACTGGATTGACACCGACCCCGCCAATAGCGGCACTTGGGCGCGCCGCCGTCCTTCGCGCTTCATACTCAACATGTCCTCCATGTCCGCGTGGATGGCTATGCCGGGCATACAGTGCTACAACGCGACAAAAGCCTACGTGCTTGGCTTCTCGAAGGCGTTGTGGTATGAGCTGCGGCCTTACGGCATACGCGTTCTGGCGGTCACTCCGGGCTCCACCAACACAGGCCTGCTGCCTTTCCCTGAGGGCTTTGCGCGGCTTCTGCGGGGGGCGGGGATAACGATGGAGCCGTCCACGCTGGTGCGGCGCGTGCTGCGTGTGCTCTTCCGCTCATGGCGCAAGACTACTATGCCGGGCGCGTGGAACCGCATCATAGTGCCTGTTATCAACCATCTGCCCGACCGGCTTGTGTTCGCAGTAATGAAAAGGCTGCCTTTGTTCGCACTTGACCACACACACGAATAACAACCTCAAATCTCCAAGAATCAATGGCTTATCCTGTCAAATACTCCGCCGCCGACGTACAAAAGGCTATCCGCACCACAACCTGTGAACTGCAGAAACAGCAGGTGCTGCATGCAGATGTGATGTATGTGGTAATGCTCAACGGGGGCATCTGGTTCGCCTCGCATGTATTCGACTGCCTCGGAGCCATTGACAACGAGGTTTGTTATGTCAAGTGCCACTCGTATCAGGGCAGGGAGCGGCATGAGCTGGTGTGGGACTATCTGCCGGAGCTGCAGGTGGAGGGCAGGGAAGTGGTAGTCCTTGACGACATCTGCGATTCGGGTCAGACCGCCACTGCCCTTGTGCGCTATCTGCGCGAGCATGGCGCGAAGAGTGTTGCCGTCTTCACTCTGCTCCGGCGCACTACAACTAAAATAGAGGAGAATGCCCCCCTCTATTCATGCATCATCGACCCGTCTGCCGATTTCTTTGTCGGCTGCGGTCTGGACGACAACGGCCGCTCGCGGCTGCTGCCATATATAGGGGTTGTTGCCTGAAGACTTCAGGTGTTTTCTTCTGTCGCTTTGTTGCAATAGAAAACGTGGCTTTTGGAAAGTGTCACGGCATTACTTGTGCCGTTATGCAGGCTGAATAGTGCCGGCATACACGGCTGTCTAAGTCTACTGTCTTGTGTTAATCCTGTGTTAATCCTGTGTTAATCCTGTGTTAATCCTGTGTTGAAGACAGACGACAGAAAAGAGACTTGACTTGGCTTTGAAATGTGATTTATGTGCTGCTTATAGTTTTCGGCATTAAGAAATATGGTGGATATTATTCTCTTCTGCATAAAAAATCCGCTGTTCTATTGCGTAATTGAAAATAATGTAGTACTTTTGCACTTGTATTCATCTTTTGCAGGGGAGGTGTCCTCTGTTGAGAATGCAGACATAATATAAAAATAGGCGTTTATTGCGCTCTGTTCTGACAAATAGAAATCTCGCAAATTTCAGCACTTGGAACATAGCAACGGTAAATGCCCTTGAATATAAGGCTGTTATAGTCTATATATGCTCATTCCTCATCTTTTTTGATGCGGTGTAAGGTGTATATAGTAGTGTCATATATTCATGTGGGCTTTGCGTTGTCGATTCTGGTGCAAGGGCAATGCGAGAGCCTCTATTTGTGGAACCGACAATGTCGAGTCCACTTTTTTTATGTCTTTGTTATTCAGATAAAATAACGATGGAGTAAGCCGAAAATCCAAAACAGAGTAGGCGGAACTAAAAAAACATTTTATCATTTATGAAAAAAACTTTATTGTTGATTCTCCTTGCAGTGAGCACAATGCTGTCCGCTGCGGATGTGATTGTGCTTAAAAACAGCACCCGCATTGATGCCAAGATTCTGGAGGTGTCAGAAACCGAAATCAAGTACAAGAAGGCAAACAATCTGGACGGTCCGATTTTCACGCAACGCGTAAGCGGCATTTCTGTCATCCTGTATGACAATGGTGATGTGGTTTCTTATGCCGACAGACAAGAGGAGGATTCAAGGTCTCAGACACAAAGCCAATCTTCCGCACCTCGCGAAAAGAAAGAGTCGAAGATACGCTTCAACCCGCAGCCTTCTGACCACTACATTGTAGGTTTTACAGCCGGTTATGTTTCAAAGCAGATTGTAGCAAATGGCAACGGTATGAAGGTCAGCGAGGCATTTTTAGGTGGAGGAGAAAATAAAAAGTTTACTCCTGCAATGCGTGCCGGTCTCTCTGTAAATCCGACTTTCAAATACGGCATAGGTCTCCGCACCGGTGTTTATCTGGAGTATGCGCGTGATGTGGTTGGAGAAGATGGTTCTGTTGAAGATGGTTATGGAGAGATGACAAAAGTTACGGCACATGACATAACATTGTCCGTGCCTGTGCAGTTGTCTTATCGTTATGAGATTATTCCTAAGTTCAGTCTCATGTTCTATACAGGTCCTGTATTTGATTTTGGTGCATATATGATGCATGAAACTTACCATTACTACAAAAAATATAGCAGCAGTTACAGCACTACGGCTACTGAAGAAACAGTAAAATCAGACAATTACTATTCACAGACTGAAAATTATGAAGGCTTTAATGCTTTGTGGGGTGTGGGAGCCGGAATACAGTACAGCCGTTTTCGTCTGGATATAGGCGGCGAGTTCGGCATGGTTAACAAAGCGTCCAACTCCGGCAGTATTACCGCACATTGGACGAAGCCTGTTTATGTAACTCTGACCTGCTTCTTCTGATTTGTTTCTTATTTATGCAATCAGAGCCATAGGATGTTATGGCTCTGATTGTTGTGTAGTGGGATATGCTGATTTATGCCTATATGCAGAGGGGCATGAACTGGCATGTTCCGGATTGCAGCGGGCTCATTATTTGAATGAGATGGCGGCCTGGACGAAGGAGACGAACAGCGGATGCGGGTGCAGGACTGTGGACGAGTACTCGGGGTGGAACTGCGTGCCGATGTACCAGGGATGTCCGTCCAGTTCGATTATCTCCACCAGCCCCGAGTCGGGATTGACCCCTGTGCAGTGCATGCCGTTGGCCTCAAACTCCGCCTGATAGAGCTGGTTGAACTCGTAGCGGTGGCGGTGGCGCTCCTCAATCAGTTCGCGGCCGTATATGCGATAGACACGGCTGCCTTTGTTAAGCCGGCAGGGGTAGGCCCCGAGGCGCATGCTGCCGCCTTTGTTGAGCATGGTCTTCTGGTCTTCCATCATGTCGATGACGTTGTGTGTGGTGCGCTCGTCCATCTCGACGCTGTTGGCATCGGTGTAGCCCAGCACATTGCGTGCGAACTCGATGGCCATAGCCTGCATGCCGAGGCAGATACCGAGGCAGGGAATGTTGTTTTCGCGAGCATAGCGCAGGGCGATGAACTTCCCTTCCATGCCCCTCTGCCCGAAGCCGGGAGCCACCAGCACTCCCTGCTGCCCCTGCAGCAGAGCTGCCACGTTCTCGCCGGTGATGTCGTCGGAGAGGAGCGAGGTGAGCACGAGTTTGCGCCCGTTGTACGCCGCTGCGTGCGAGAGGGACTCGTGGATGGACTTGTAGGCATCCTGCAGCTGCACGTACTTGCCGACAAGCGCGATGCGCACTTCCTCCGTAGCGCCTTCGAGTTTGGCGAGGAAGCTGTTCCAGCTCTCCATGTCGGCGGCGGGCACCTTGTCGAGGTCGAAGCCCGTTTTGCGCAGCACCACTTCGTCGAGGTGCTCCTGCTGCATGTTGAGCGGGACGCGGTAGATGGACGGAGCGTCAGCCGACTGTATGACCGCCTGCACGTCCACGTTGCAGAACAGCGCGACCTTGCGGCGCAGGCTGTCGTTCACGGGGTGCTCGGTGCGCAGCACGATGATGTCGGGCTGCACGCCTTCCTGCTGCAGGTCGCGCACGGAGTGCTGCGTGGGCTTGGTCTTCAGCTCTTTGGCCGCCTGCAGGTAGGGCACGTAGGTGAGGTGGATGCAGAGGCAGTCGCGGCCGTACTCCCACTTCATCTGGCGGACAGCCTCCACAAAAGGCAGGCTCTCGATGTCTCCCACGGTGCCGCCTATTTCGACAATGACGAAGTCGTAGTCGCCGGTGCGCCCGAGTGCGGTGATGTTGCGGCGTATCTCGTCGGTGATGTGTGGTATGACCTGCACGGTCTTGCCCAGATAGTCGCCGCGGCGCTCTTTGTCAATCACGCTCTGGTAGATGCGTCCGGTGGTGAGGTTGTTCATCTTGTGCGTGCGTATGTCGAGGAAACGCTCGTAGTGGCCGAGGTCAAGGTCGGCTTCGTGCCCGTCCTCCGTTACATAGCATTCTCCGTGCTCGTAGGGGTTGAGCGTGCCGGAGTCGATGTTGATATAGGGGTCAAGCTTCTGGTTGGTGACGCGGAAGCCGCGTGCCTGCAGCAGTTTGCCGAGTGAGGCGGCCAGTATGCCTTTGCCGAGTGAGGAGGCGACACCGCCGGTAACAAAAATGTACTTAGTCATTTTTAATTAGGAATTAGGAGTTAGGAGTTAGGAATGGAACATTTTTTGGAAAGTATTTTTTCCTTCTGGGTTTTGGTTATGGAAGATAGGAGTTTTAGCAACTCCTCATTCCTCATTCCTCACTTTTTCAAGAGTGTAGAGGATAGCCTCCGCCTGACGGAGGACGTTGCGCTTTTTCTGTCCGGCGGCATAGACAAAGACCTCCGCCGTGATGATGTTGCCGCTTACATAGTCGAGGACTGAGTGGCTGACGAAAGGTCCGCCCATAGCCTCGCCGCCATAGAGCCTCCACAGGCCCCGCACCTCGGCGGCATAGAAGGATGGGGCTGCGGCAGCGGCGGAAGCGGACACGGGCTGCAGGGGCTGTATGTAGCGCACCTGCGGGGGGAAGTGCTTGTACTCGGTGCCCATGTAGGAGCCCTGCACACTGCCGCTGACGAGCCTGCCCATCACTTCGTCGCGCTTGCTGCACAGGTGCTCCGCGGTGAAAGCAAGGGAGTCGGTGTAGGGGTAGGAGTAGATGACCAGGTCGCGGCGCACAGGGCCTTTGCTGTTGCAGCACCAGATGAGGCCGGCGGTGTCCTTGAGGAGCATATAGTCTTCGGGCACGAGTATGTCGCATTGCATGTTCCGTTGCAGCGCTTCGCGCGCCTGTTTGTTGGTGCTGCCGCGCAGGAAACGTCCCTGCCTC
Organism: Paludibacteraceae bacterium; assembly: GCA_017417025.1. Classification (GTDB taxonomy): domain Bacteria; phylum Bacteroidota; class Bacteroidia; order Bacteroidales; family Paludibacteraceae; genus Colicola. The sequence continues at coordinate 22,671 of JAFPZY010000039.1, forward strand.
GCCAGTTCTTCGCGGACGAACCAGTCTCTGACGGCCGTGCCGTTGGTGCTCCACCATGCGGCAAAAGCGGCCGTGTCGGGAGCCTGAATGCGGCATACGGCCTGCGGCTTGCTCCAGTTGTCGCGGCTGAAGTGCACTTTGACCTGCGTGTATCGGCTGCTGTCGGTGTCGGCAATGAGCACGTTGCGCGCCGAGCGGAGGAAGTCGTCGAAAGCCGCCTGCTCCACGTGCGAGAGGTTGAAGTAAGGCTCCATCTGCGGCAGGCAGGGCATGTCCGCCTCCATGACGGCGGCGATGGCGGAGTAGGGGGTGTTGTGGGTGACGACCACGCACTCGTAGATGCTGCCATTGGCAGAGGGCAGGGTGCGCCCGCTTTTGCCGCAGCCTGCCAAGAGCATGACGGCGGCGAGAATCAGCATCGCCGTAAGCGGCATGGTTTTGTTGTTCATGTTATTGTTCATTGTCAGTTTGTTTTTATGTCAGCGTGTGTGAGGGTACTGTGAGGGTACTGCGAGGGTAGGCGGCAGCAGACCGGTTCAGGTGTCTCCGGCGCGGAGGACGGGGGTGTAGGTTTTGAGTTGCTGTTCCCTCTGCCTCTCGTCGGGCAGGTAGCGGCGGACATGCTCGTGGAAGCGCGGGCTGTGGTTGCGGTGGAAGAGATGGCTGAGCTCGTGCACGATGACCAGCTCTGTCAGCTCGGGCGGCAGGAAAGCGAGCCTCTTGTTGAGCGTTATGACGGGCGGTGTGTGCGCGTAGCTGCATACTCCCCAGGCGCGCTTCATCCGCCTCCAGCGCCATGTCACTTGCTGCGCCTGCATGCGCCGTCGCCACTCTTCGGCGCGTGCTTCGGTGGTCCGCATGAAAGCCTCCGCTTCAGCGCGGCTCAAACCGGGGAGGACGGTGCTCCGGCACTGCTCGCGCAGAGCCTGCATCCTGGCGGAGGCATGCCTGAGCCAGTCGAGTTTGCTGAGGGCGAACTGCTCCGCTTTGGCTTGGCTTACAAGCAAGGGGACGGACAAATGAATTGTTCCGTCCACCTTGATTGTGAGCCGCATGTTGCGGATGTTTTTGCGCTTCAGTTCTATGTCAAATTCTGCAATCTGCATGTTTTTGGCAGAGCGCGCGGTTTTATTCCACGCGCTTGCCTTGTGCGTCGTAGCTTTGTCCGTTCTGGCGGATATAGAGGTTGCCGTTAATCATCACTTTCTCGGCTCCGGCTGTGCGGAGTTCGCCGCCGTTGCAGCCTTCGAGCGATGTGACGGTGTTCTTGCGGTTGATGCGCAGAGCGAAGCGGTTGTCGCATGTGCCTTTTTCGAGAACGGCTGTGTAGTCGCCGAGGCTGAGGTTGGTCTCGCGGTTAAGTTCGTAGTCGATGAGCGTAACGTCCATTCCGTCAGTGCCTTCGGGCATTGAGAAGGTGTATTCGCCCGCCTTGTTGGCTATGAGTCCCACAGCTACAGTCTTGTCGGCGGCAGGCACTTGCAGGCAGTTGGCACCCATGCGGACCGGTGTGGTGGCAGTCGGGTCGGGCATGTAAGCCTTCTCAAGCAGTGTATAGACGATGGTCTGGTTGCCGTTGGCGTTCTTGACGAGGTCGTTGTTCATGTCGTAAGCGTCGGTGACATCGTCGCGGAACTCGATGTAGGTGTGGTCGGCATCAGTGCCGTCCTGTGCGATGTGCAGGTCAAGTGTCCACTTGTCTTTCTCTTCAGCGGTGGCTGCTCTGCGTGCTGCGACAGACGGAGTGGTATTCTTTGCCTGCCAGTTGATTGTTCCGGCGAACTGTACGAGATAACTGTACATGGTCTGGAAGGTCTCTGTGCTTGTAGATGTTTCTACTGAGAACTCGTTAGTTGCGGCATTCCACTTGTAGTAGAATCCGACAGCTCCGGGTGTCAATATCTTATCTGCATTGGCAGGTTGTTCTGTTGTTGCCGGAGTGCTGAAACTTGCTATGTTCCAGTAAGCGGGTACGCCTATTACGTTCCAGTTGCTGTCCCAGATGTTGCGGTTGTTGCGCGTGATGGAGCAGGTGTGTGCAGGTATGGTGACAGATGTCAGCGTGCCTGTGATATCGCCGATATTGTCGGCTGAAGGGAAGTAGAGATGTACGCTTGTAACACCATTTACCCAGATGGCATCTTTTTTCATCTCGTCAAGGTCAAGTGCGAGTACATAACCCATGCCTTTCCGGAGAACAAGAGTGTCGCGCATTGCAGGCATGACGAATTTCCATCGTGTGGGCGAATCCACCCATTGTCCTTCTCTTGCGCGTGCTTCGCCGTCGTAATACTCAAGTATCCACTGTTTGCCGTATTCTCCAATGCCGAAGATTTCGCTTGCTTTGACATTGAAGGGGAAGCTGATCCAGTACAATGCACGCTCGGCTTCAGATTTTGTGTCATCTAAGATGGTGGTCTTATTGAACTCCATTACGCCGTAAGCCTTTTTCACGTCAGTCAGTTTGTTGCCGCTTGTGAATGTCAGTTGTCCGGCATCTCCGTTGTGGCTGCGGATGAACATGATGTCGGCCTCAATCGGTTTTATACCGGTTACCTCCATGTCTTGTGGCAGGTAGGCGGCAATCAGTTTGTTGGTCTTGAAATCGTAGATGATGCGGAACCCGAGCCATTCATCGGTAGAGCCGCCAAGTATCTGTTCGGTGTTAGCATCAGTATAATCTCCTGTCTGGCCGATAAAGTACTGCTCGTGGTTAGCATCGCTGAAACGATAGTTTGCCGTAACTTTGACACGTGCACCCGGTTTGGCCTCCAGGTCAAGTTGGTAAATCCAGTTGTTGTTGTCCTTGAAGGTTGTATCGTTACCGGCAAAAGCGGAATGTGTATATTTGCTGCGAATCTGATTTGCGTCACCTGCCGAAATGCGCAGGAAGGTCTCCTGCCAGTCAGTGGCACCGTTGATGTACGCGCGTTTGAGTTCGTTGGTGTAACTGTTGTAGCTGAAGCGCACGTTGGCGGCGTATGCCAGATACTGGCGCGGTTTGCTGTCAACCAAACCCAATACATCGTCGCCGATAAGGGTGTCGGTGATTTGCTCGTTGTAGTCGTTGGCAATGATGCACTTGACGTTCTTGTCTCCTTCCTCAATCCATTTGCAGAAGTAGTAGTCGAAGGTTGAGGATTTCGCCTTGTTGAAGTTGATGGTGTTGAGGTTCATGATGTTCTGTTTGTAGTTCACCCATCCGCCCGGAGCATAGTCGGTCTTGATGTAGTAGTTGCCCGTATAAAGCTTCACATTGTTCAGGATGACGCTTGCTACATCATTGCTGTTGCCGGTGCCGTCCGTAATGTCCATGTCAAACTCATACACTCCCTTGCCTTTAGTGAAGTTGCTTAATGCTATATCCGTTCCGCTTGTCCAGATCGGATTAGAAGAACCGTCCAATCCGGAACATTTCTGGAGTTTCAAACTTCCACCTGTTGTTGCTGGATCAATATATACGGACTTCTTGACGCTTGTAGAAGAAGCATTATCCGGTTTGATGATGTCCGAATAGAGGTGTTTGTTCGTATCATAGGTATAATCCAAGCGGTAGTCACCTGCGGAAATAGGATAGACTACAGAGAGCTTCATCTTTTCGCCTGCCTGCTCGATATAGAGGGTGTAGTCACCTTCCGCAGTCGGGGTGATGGTAAAGCCTGCAGGCGTTGCATCCTCCACCAAAGTTATATTGGTGCAAGCTGCGTTTGTAATCGTTGCAGATACTTTGTAGAACTTGCCTGCCGCATTAGCAATGAAGAAGGTATGAACATTCGTGTTTCGGAAGCGATATTTCGCAATAAGCGTTGTGCCGTTGTTGGCGGTCGCTTTGAATATATCCACCTGATTGTCCTTGTTGCCTTCTTTCAGATAGTAGCCGGCATCTTGATTAGCCACCGTATTATACTTCATCCAATAACCATTATCGAAATATTTGGTGGAGTTGGATGTGTATTTTTCCGTGTGTTCGGGTACGTACATATTCAGATATTTGCTGTAGTCCGTGCGATATACGCCATTTCCCTCATGGAATTTACCCCATACTCCATCGGGATAAGCACTACCACTCATCCATTTATCGGAGAATGCAACATTTCTGTTTCCACTTGTGGTGAACGAACGCGGTACATAAGCCCAGTAGATATTCGACTCTGCGCTAATCGGGTTCATCTCTGCATTGGTACTAAGGTTGTTAACACCTCCATATACTTCTCCGTCATTAGCCCATCCTACATTGAAGTAAACGTACATCTTGTTTACATCCCATAGTTTGCCGCCGGTTTCTTCGTTCTCGTTGCGGAAATAGATCTTGTCCAGCTCCACGAAGTTGGCGGTGAGGGTCTGGCCGGTAGTCTCGCCTACGCCTTTACCTTTTAGAGTGGTATTATTGTTATCCTCATTATTGAAGCTGCCTGTAATCTCATAGTCAGTACCTTCAGTATTTACCCAACCGGCGAAATAATAACCTGTTGCAGGAACGGCTTTAATGGAGCAATTGGTGGCCACGCCTACATTCACAGATGATGCTGCATCTTCCCACGAATCACCATCCCAATACTGAATCTTACCATTCGTAGCGGACAGAGCAACCGTTGTCATATTCTCCGTATATTGCGCATAAACGTCTGCGTTTGTGGCGATCGAAGTGATGGCGTTCTCACTAACTACAGAAGCCGAGGTGCTACCATCCGTAGAGGTGTACCAGCCCTTAAAGGTATAACCCGGAGAATGTGTTTCGGTGAAGGTGATATTCTCACCCGCCCCCACATAGTCTCCTGATACGAGAGAGCCGGATGCGCTTGCCGTAGCCGTCACGCCCGTACCTCCCGAGCCGTAACCGAAGTTGACGGTATAGGCTGCAGGATAAGTAACATCAATAGTGGCTTCGCCCGGTGTATAAGTAAAGATATAGTATCCTGCTGCATCTGTTGTAATCTGCAAATTCGTTTCCACGTTGGGAGTTACGGAGGATGCAGAGTGACTTGCACGAGAAAGATTTATACCTTCTTTACCCAACCATTCTCCGCCATAAATAGGTTTGAAAGCATAAGTACTTTTGGCTGCAAGAAAAATAGTGTATGAATAAGGGCCACTACCAGTCATGTTGAAATAACGGAATAAGCCTGAACTCGCAGTTTCCTCAATCATCAGTTGCGGATCCAGAGATGGACAATCGGCCATTGCTCCTAAACGCTTGTGACCAGATTCGTTGTTTTCAGTGGACACATACCAATAACATTTTTCGCTTCCAGGGCTCACTGTATTGTCTGATTGAGTGGTAGTGCCATTATCAGTGATGATGAAATTATTGTACGTAGGATCAAATGAATAAGAGTACCATCTATATACAACACCAGCCTCTCCCTCTGCCGTCATGTTCACACCGGGGAAGACGGCATTCTCCTCTTTGACACCTCCATTTGCAGACTCATCTGTATAACCATAAATTTTAGGTTGACTATTTGTTTTCGGGATGCGCACATGAATCGTATAGTTCCCTCCTGCACGTGTAGTCGCAGTTTGAGACATCTCGCCCTTGGCTTTAATGCTGGTGGCATATGCCTTGAATGTATATTCCGTTCCTGCGGTTAATCCTGTGAAATATTTTGTAAAGGAAGAACCGCTTACGGTAGCAGGATTTACAGGATCTTCGTCCCCCTTTTGGAATCCATAAGCTTCCAGTTCTCCCGGTGTCGTTCCATAACCGCCGTAAGAGGTTATAGTTCCGGTTAGTTTAATCTGTGTACAACTGATTACCTCACATGCAATGGTTACGGTAGGAGTAGTAAGATTATCTTGAGTCAAAGTGTATTTTTTAGGATTGTTTGAATTGCTCACATATGTCATGTGCCAATATGTTCCTGCAGCAAATGTACCGGAGCTGGAACCGGTCGTGCATGCGTTGGTTTCCTCTCCATTGTTATTGTTATTAATAATGAAATAAGTCCATTTGCTGTCGAGTGTCACCTTCTTCCAATTCTTAACACCTTCCGCCACTAAAATGTTGTCGCCGTCGGAGCCGGGGAATGTGGACTTTTTATTATCACCGCTAATATACTGATATAATTTTACTGTTTCCCAATTGCAGTTATTCTGAACGTAGATATTCCAACGCTCATAGACGGTAAGGTTATAAGTCTTGGTATAATTATTACCGCCAATAGTCATTGTTACGGTAATTGTCTTGGCTCCTGTTGAACCCGGAGTATAACTGAATGTCGCTCCCGAATAATTACTGGTCGTTGTACTTACTGTACAATCACCTGTATTATCTGTTAAACTCCATGTGACGGATGTCCCGCTGCTTACATTACTTGATTTGGCCGTAAATGTTAATGCGGAAGAGGGGTTCTCTCCAATCCACAATTCCGTAGCATTCCCAGCTGCTGTCAGCGTGGCGACACCCGGATCTTGTGTCCAGTAGGCATAAAGAGTCGTCGGACCCGTACCGTCGCTTGGCCAAGTGGCAGCACTGGAACCGTCTGCATTATAGTATTTCGTTCCGCTTCCACTTGTGCCGGTATAATAACCTGCAAACGTGTATCCGTCACGTGTCGGCATGGTAGCACTAGGCATTGTAGAACCGCAAGTGGCTACTATAGAAATAGAACCAGTAGTGCCGTTTTGACGGTCAAGAGTGACATCGTAAGCGAGAGTGTTCCAAGAAGAGTTGGCATACATCTTACCTGCATAGGTGGAGTTTGTTGTCCAAGAGTTACTAATCACTTCTTCTTGGCTCTCATAAGTACTTCCGTTATACAATTGGAATTGCAAATACAGACTTGCCTCACGTTGGTCTGTAAATGTAGCTGAATAGATAGGCGTACCATTATATGTCATGGATGTGTTGGTCATTGTGGTCTGTTGCCACAAGTCCCACAGATTGGAATATTTGCGGTTCAGCTTGACGGTCTTATTTGTTGACGTCACATAATAGACCGTCGTGGAAGTATTGGCATCAAACCCATCATCCTTCCAAGTGTGAGCATCGCTATAATAGCCTATATATATTTTATTCTCCCAGTTGGAATTGGCAGACCAAGATCCATCAGGAGACCATTTATATGCGTAGTTATTATCGCCCCAATGACCATCTCCTCCAGAGTTGATTTCCAAATACTTTAAACCTCCAAATTCATCCGGCAACGAAGCGGAATAAACTGTGTATCCATGATAGGTGTCGGAAGTTTTAGTCATCATACCATTGTCCCAGTTGTTATCACCATACTGGTGGTTATAATAAGCGTTTCCATCAGTAGTCCAACCGGTTTTACCATTTAATAGCAATTGCGGAATGGTGTAGATGGTACGATAAGTCACATCCGCCCACATCTGTCCCACGCAGAGTGTGAGGAGGGCGAATAAAGTAAATAACCACCGTGCTTTGCTCCGCACGACTGATTTGAAATTTGAGTGTTTGTTTTTCATTGTTATATTGTTTTTTTATGTTTGTTATTTTGTTTGTGTCAGAGTGCCTTCGGGACGATGGACTTGGCTATAATGTTATTCAAATATGTACTTGCACTCTCTCCGAGAGCATGGGCGTTGCTACGAATAGCATCGCGCATATATACCGGCACTTTGATGCGCATAGAAGTGTATTGTTCCTGCTGACGAACCTTATCCTCTACTTTAGCATCAAATATAGCACGTTCAGGCGTGCCTTTCACTGCAATATCTTGATCTATTAGTTCATCTAAAGACCATACTTGCATATCTTTACCTACTGTTTTCATATATTATTGGTATATTTTTAGATATTCATATAATACTTTCTCATTATTTGTTCCGCTCTTTCTATTTCTCTCTGTGGGACTTTCTGAGTTTTTTTAATAAATCCGTGAGTTGCTATCACCATCGCTTTTTGTTTCTTATCCCAAAACGCTAACATCCGAAATTGTCTGCCACCGTATTTGCTGCGGAACTCCCATATTTCATTGCTCAATTTTTTGAATAATGTTGAATTGATAGTTTGGGTGGCTGCTTTTATATCTGCCAAAATTTCTTCTTTTTCGCCTTTACTCAATGATTGCAAGAAATCTCTCGCTTCACCCAAAAAATAAACGTCAAATCGTTTGTCTAATGCCATATTCCCTATTGCCTAATAAAGATTGCTACAAATTACTCATCCCCACATCTGTCCCACTCCGAGGGTGAGGAGGGCGAATAAAGTAAATAACCATCGTGCCTTGCTCCGCACGACTGATTTGAATTTAGAGTTGTTGTTTTTCATTGTAGTTATTTTTTATGTTTTTATTATTTTGCTATGATAGGTTATGTTGTATTTGATAAATCTCTTTTTGTCTTTCAATCTTCTTACGCAATTGTTCTTGCGTAGGAAGGTATAGTTGATATTTAGTGGCAAAAAGTTGTTCGTTACCTTTCAATACGGAAAAACGTGCTATATCTTCATCTGTATCCGCACATAGTACAATTCCTATGGTGGGGTTGTCATCTTTACCTTTCTTCAGTTCATCATACATCCGAACATACAATAGCGTTTTGTAATGCGACCAACTGAGCTGAAAAGATTTTGGATTCGCTGTGTCCAAAATGTTCGGATAACATTGGTAAAAGCGGACATATTTATACAAACTGCTAAAGTCAAATCCACCTCCGTAGGCACAAGTGAGTTCTTTGGATAGCGATGTAATCGTTTGATTGCCGTATAACTCTTTGCGTGTGTTATTTTCTAAATTCTCCTCATAAATACGCTTGCCAAGCAGCCAATTCCGATGAATCAGAACGACATCAACAGCTCTATATGCTAATTGACGGGCAGATTCGACGATTTGTTTGGCATCAGCAATCAAATCTGTAGTCTTGTTATATGCGATAGTCTCTAACATGTTTTTTAGAATGGTGGCCATCATATATAAGCCGCGTTCTGTGAAAGCGACAGGATTATAATGACTTTTTATTAAGTTATGCTTAATCCGCTCATCTTCAGTGTTTTCTACGGATGTGGTCAAAATTTTTGACCTCATCTCTGCAACTTCTTGATTAATCGCCTTTTGTCGTCTTTTTGCGTAGTAAGATCAAGTTGATAAATACATGTTAAATGGCAATGCCGGTTCGTATAATATCATCATATAAAAGCGATGGTTGTTCCGCTTCTATCAATACGGGCTCAATTAGAGTGCTTATTCGGCGTGTCTTATTCCACAATTGCGAACTAATATCCAACCAGTCAGCCTGTAGCTTTGGTACAACAACGGCAACATCAATATCGCTGTCCTTACGAGCCGTCCCCTTGCTATATGAACCATACAAGTACACTTTAGCATCGCTCACTATGGGTAGAATAGCCTGCTTGTAAGAATTGACTATACCTATAACTTGTTTTTTATCCATACTTGTAATTGCTGTGTGTTATCAATTATTAATCGACATGTGTTTTTGTCCAACATCTTACTCAATTGGTCTTTGTATGACGGATAACGCGCTGCAATGTTCATTGGCATTATCCGGGCAAGAAACAGATTCTGTTCATCGCTCATCATATCCGCTAATCCGGATTGATTAGCCAACAAAATAAGGTTGTGTGTGTAAGGAGCATCTTCTGACTGAGTTTTGCACCAATATGCTTTCAGCGTCTTCTCAATCACCTGATGGCACATAAATGCGACATATAACCATCGACCGGTTTTGTACATTGCTTCTGCCGTATCCAAATCATAATCGGCTATATCCAACCAGTATTGTATCTTTTCCTCCGTGGTCATGTTTTTAAGCGAATCAAGTAAATAACCACCGTGCTTTGCTCCGCACGACTGATTTGAATTTAGAGTTGTTGTTTTTCATTGTTGTATTAGTTTTTATGTTTGTTATTTTCGTTGCGTTGAATATCATTTTCATCAAAAGACAACTGGTGTGTCTTGCTATCTTCGACCGGACGAATATAATCACTTGCTTTAAGAGGCGACACTATACTCTCACCTATTGTATTTTCCAATTGCTGACGCGCAGCCTTGGCTACATTCCCTCCTTCCTTGGCAACTTGCATATTCTGGCTCATCGTCTTGGGATTCTTGCGCTTTGATATTTCTGTCGTAGAGGCTTCTGCCAATGTGTTTAGAGCTAACTCTATCGTTGTCATATTGTCGCGTAGATTCTCCTTTGTCAGGCCTTTATGTTGCTTATACTCTTTGGTTGTTTTCCCGCTCCATGTTTTGGTTATCAGGTCAGTCAGTATGGCAAAATCCCGTCCTTCAGACAGTCCGGCACGTTTCCACTCATTTGTCAACTCATTACGCGCATCAATTGACTTAACCCTGTTGGCAATCCATTTATCCGAATATCCCATCTTTTTGTAATCAGCAACAGCCTGTTGGATGGAAAGTTCCGGATCTATCATCTGCTCTATACGTTTGCTTCCGACTTGCGCCAACCAGCGTTTGAGCGGCTCTGCCTTTTTCGACGGTATAGATTGAACAATACGCAGTATCCCCTCTAAATCGGCAACATCTGTAAGGCGCATCTTTCCATCGGTTGCAAGTAACTTCAACTGCTTACAATTTGTAATCAGTTCGTCTGCTCCTTCAGTTTTTAACCGCTTCTTGACAACGGCCCAATATACGGAAGCATTTCGGGCGGTAGCCTGCTCGCTTAATACGCCGACAACATCCACAACAGAGAAGAAGTGTTTCTCTTGTTCGTCATCCCATATTACGCGTATCTTGGCGTTTTCGAATAATTGTATATTTGTTTCTTGCCCCATCGAAAAAATTAAAATCTATAACATATTCTTATGAAAACTTCATCTTTATCCCCGCATCAGTCCCGCATGGGGCGTGATTATTTCCGGAGAGTTGGCTTATTGGGCGGCAAAGTTACGAATAATTTTATATTTATGCAAGTGTTTTTGCATTTTTGTTAATTTTGTTGTCTTTTGTTGTCATTTTTTCCTGATTTGGGCCTGTATCCTCTTGTTGTTAATCAGGTTTGTGTTATGTTTACTATTCCTTATTATATAATAATACAATTCAAGCGGCAAAGATACAAAAAGAAATCGGAATATGCAAGAGTTTTTGCAAAAAATGCGGAATTTGTTCTTTTTTTCTGCATTTTGTAATGTCTGTTGCTTGGCGGACGGATAAAAATGCCGTGAAAATCGTGCGCCCGGGAAGCCTGCTTGCAGGTGCACGGAGTTAGTGGGGCGGGGGTGAAAAGGCTTGTTTTGATGCGGATGCGGCTAAAAAATGAAAGAAAATTTGGAAAAGCGGTTTTTTTGTATTATCTTTGCAAGCGGAAAGTTTGGCAATTGATAATTGACAGTCATGGATATACGGATTATTACACTGACATCGGCGCTGCATGACAGGCGGCGCATAGAAGAGGAGTCGGCACGCTTCGTGGCGGAAATACAGGAACATACGCCGGTGCGGCTTATAGTGGAAGCTGACGGGGCGGGTGACAATGGCGCAGCAGATAATGCAAAAGGCTGTGCAAGTGTTGTTTACGTGCGGACAGGAGGCGTGGAGATGCAGTTTGCCGGAAAGGTGCCGGTGCTCGCAGGCAGGCCTGTGTATTTGCTGACCTCGGGCGGGAACAACTCGCTTGCCGCGTCGATGGAGATATTGTCGTATGTCCGTGACCACGGCGGCAGCGGCGAGATTCTGCACGGCAGTGCGGAGTACATAGGCCGCCGTCTGACGGAGATAGCCAGGGTGGAGCATGCGCGCCGTGAGCTGGAGGGGAGCGTAATAGGCGTTATAGGAGAGCCGTCTGACTGGCTCATAGCAAGCCGCGCTGACGAGACGGCTCTGCGTAACCTGCTCGGCATCAGCGTCCGGCACATAAGCATGCAGGAGCTGTTGGAGGAGGTTGGCAGGGTGAAAGAGGTCGGTGCGGACACACGTCTGAAGCTGAAAGAGTGCCCGAGCGCGTATTTTGACGGCGCACTGCGCATTTACGAGGCTTTGCGCGTGCTTGTGGCGCGTCACGGCCTGAACGGGCTGACACTGAGGTGCTTCGACCTGCTGACAAGCTTGCACAACACCGGCTGCCTGGCTCTGGCTTTGCTTAACAGCGAAGGAGTGCCGTCGTCGTGCGAGGGCGATGTGCCGGCGCTGCTGACGATGATGGCGGCCAAGGCCCTGACGGGCAGGAGCGGCTTCCAGGCTAATCCGTCGCGCATCAATCCGGAGACGGGCGAGATGGTTTTTGCGCATTGCACAGTGCCGCTTGACATGGTGCGCGATTACAGCTATGACACTCATTTTGAGTCGGGTATAGGCGTGGCTCTTCACGGCGAACTGCCCGAGGGCGAAGCCACGCTGATGAAGGTGGGTGGCGATATGAAACGCCTGTTTGTCCGCGAGGTTAGACTGCTGCGTAACAGCTGCGAGAGCAATCTGTGTCGCACGCAGGTGGTGCTTCGGTCGGCACCGGAGGATGCCGCCTTTCTGCTTCGCGAGCCGATAGCCAACCACCATGTGATAGTCAGCGGCTGTTGGCGCAGGCAGGTGGAGGCTTTGTTCGCGCCTCTCGGTCTCGGGCGGTAAGGGCGGGCAGTTGGAGCCCCTGACAGGCTGTATTTTTTGTGAGGGTTGCAAAAAAACGAAAAAAAAGTGCAATTTTATTTGCTTGTTTGCGTATATTTGTGTAATTTTGCGGCGTAAAGCAAACAGACACTTGCCGCGGGTCGGGCTGGAGTCCGGCAATCCGGAAAGGCAGGCACGCAAAAATAAAAGTCTAACAATCAAAAAGAACACACGGATTTATGAAGAAAACATTACTTGTAATCTGCGCATTGTTTGTAGCCGCAGTTGGTATCAACGCCACCGATTATTATCTGGTCGGCTCAATGACCGAATGGACCAAAATTGTCGAGGCCAAGTACACCTTTGTCCTCAATGAAAAGGCTGTGGGTGTCACGGAGTACATGCTGACGGCTGACCTGAAAAAGGACGATGAACTCAAGGTTGTGAGTGACGCCGACGAATGGTTTCCTGCCGGAATGGGCAATAATTATGTTGTTGCTGCCGACGGCAAGTACGACATCTATTTCCGTCCCGGCAAAGACGGCGGTGAGGGCTGGCACGAAGGTTGCATCTATCTGACCGCCTCGTCGGTTACGGCACTGGACAAGGCTGTGGTTGAGGCAAGGGCTGTAAAGGTGGTTGAGAACGGCCGCATTTACATTGTCCGCAACGGAATCCGCTTCAACATCACCGGCGCAGTCGTAGAATAAGGGCTTGCGCGCTGTTCCTGCACTCTCCTGCTCACCCCTGTGTGCAGGAGAGTTGTTTTGTGGTCCGCCGTCTTTGCGGCGGCGGGTGTTTTGCCGTCTTTCGGGGCGTGTTTTGCGGCAAAAAGCGTGGCAAATTGTTTATTTTTCGTCATTGCGCTTGCATATATCGGAAAAAAGCCGTAACTTTGCGGGCTGAACATATAAATAAGTACGCGCACATGAAAGAATACAACCTCAAAACCGTGATAAAAGTCTGCTCTTGGGACGAGCTGACCCTCCCGCAGCAGGAGCTGATTGCAGCAGCAAAAGGAATGACAGACAACTCCTATTGCCCTTATTCGCGTTTCCGCGTCGGTGCGGCTGCGCGTTTGGAGGGCGGTGTGGTGGTTAAGGGCAGCAACCAGGAGAACGCCGCCTATCCGAGCGGCCTGTGCGCCGAGCGCACTACCTTGTTTGCCGCCAATGCCAATTATCCGGACAAGGCGGTTGAGTCGCTTGCCATAGCATGCCGCAAGCCCGACGGATTCACGGCCAAGCCCGGCGCTCCCTGCGGGGCGTGCAGGCAGGTGATGATAGAAACCGAGCACCGCTTCGGCAGGCCGATGGAGGTGCTGCTTTACGGGGCGGACGAGATTTATGTGGTTGAGAGTGCGGAGGCCTTGCTGCCTCTCGGTTTCTTTGCCGAAGATTTGCCGGCAAGCTGAGTGTCAGTAGGTTGATGGCGGTGCGTGATGAAGTTGCTCAAGAAGTTGGATGTTTACATGCTCAAGAATTTTCTGGGGCTTTTCTTCATGACTTTCGCCATCTGCTGCTTCATCTTGCTGATGCAGCTTATCTGGATGAGAATCAACGACATCGTGGGCAAGGGAGTCGGGGTGGATGTGCTGATGGAGTTCCTGTTTTACGCCTTTCTGGGTGTGGTGCCGATGGCTCTGCCGCTTGCCATTCTTCTTGCTTCGCTGATGACATTCGGCAATCTGGGCGAGAAGTTCGAGCTGACGGCCATGAAGGCGGCGGGCATAAGCCTGTTCCGCATCATGCGCCCTCTGACGGTGTTCATCGCTATGGTGAGTGTGGGGGCGTTCTTCTTCTCCAACTACGTGCTGCCGCAGTCGCAGCTGAAGTTCTGGACGCTTGTTTTCTCGCTGAGGCAGAAGTCGCCCGAGCTGGATATCCCGCAGGGCGAGTTTTATCCTGGTGTGACGGGCTACAACATCTATGTGCAGAGCAAGGATGCTGCAACGGGGTTGCTGCGTGGGGTGATGATATACGACTATTCGCGCGGTTTTCAGGACGCGACGGTCACTGTGGCCGACTCTGGCCGCCTCTATTTCACTGACGACAGGGGGCACCTGCTGCTCCGTCTTTACAGCGGCGAGTCGTTTGAGAACCTTGACAAGCAGGCGCAGCGTGCCGCCAAAGCCGACAAGAGTGTCCCTTACAGGCGCGAGATGTTCGGGCAGAAGAGTCTGCTCATTGACTTCAACTCCCAGTTTGTGCGTCTTGACGAGTCCGTCCTGCGCGACCAGCATGTGAGCAAGGATGTGCGCGAGCTGGTGGAATCGATAGACTCCATCAGCGTGCTTGCCGCAGGCCGCAGCCGAGAGCAGAGCGACAAACTGCGCGACACCCGCTATCTCGGGCGTGAGCACAGGGCGCAGAAGGTGTTGGCGGCAGTGGAGGAGGACGACCGCCGCTACTGCGACCCCGATTCCATTTATGCGCACTTCAGCCGCGAGCAGAAAATACGTGCGGTTGATTATGCCATCAAGCGGGCGGGCTTTGCGCGCGACGTGATTAACTACAACGGAATCCTGCTTGAGGACTACCAGCGCTACATGCGCAAGCACTCCATAGAGCTGCACCGCAAGTTCACTCTGGCTTTTGCCTGCCTCATCTTCTTCTTCATCGGTGCGCCTTTGGGAGCCATCATCCGCAAGGGCGGTCTGGGGGCTCCGGTGGTCATATCGGTGGCGCTGTTCATCATCTACTACATCATCGACAATGCCGGCTACAAGATGGCGCGAGAGGCTCTCTGGCCCGTATGGGAAGGCATGTGGCTCAGCTCGTTTGTGCTGCTGCCGATAGGCATCTTCCTCACCTACAAGGCGGCCACCGACTCTGGCCTGTTCAACACCGAAGTATGGATAAAAGAAGCCGAGCGCCTTTCGGCAAAGGCTAAACAATATATGGTAAAACTTAAAAACAGATACAGAAAATGAATACTATCGAAGAGGCTCTGGACGACATCCGGGCAGGCAAGTTTGTTATTGTCGTTGATGACGAGGACCGTGAGAACGAGGGCGATTTCATCATCTCGGCGGAGAAGATTACGCCCGAGAAGGTCAATTTCATGCTTCAGCACGGTCGCGGTGTGCTTTGTGCGCCGCTGCTTGAGGAGCGTTGTGCCGAGCTCGGACTGATGCACCAGGTGGCTACCAATACATCTATGCTCGGTACTCCTTTCACCGTTACGGTTGACAAGCTTGAGGGCTGCACCACCGGCGTTAGCGCTGCCGACCGTGCCGCCACCATCCGCGCACTGGCCGACCCCGCCTCCAAGCCGGAGACTTTCGGCCGCCCGGGGCATATCAATCCGCTCTACGCCCGCTCGCGCGGAGTGCTGCGCCGTGCCGGTCACACCGAGGCTTCCATCGACCTCATGCGCCTGGCCGGACTCTATCCGGCTGCCGCGCTGATAGAGATTATGAACGACGACGGGACCATGGCGCGCATGCCGCAGCTGGAGAAAGTGGCGGCTGAGTACGGACTGTGCCTCATCAGCATCAAGGACCTCATCGCCTACCGCCTGACCCACCATTTCCCCTCCGACGGCGAGCCTCTGACCAATGCCGACAACAGCCGGGTGGACACCGACGAAGATGCCTGCCTCGTCGAGCGAGGCGACACGGTGGACATGCCCACCGCCTACGGCATGTTCCGCCTCACACCTTTCCGGCAGCTGAGCAACGGGCTGGAGCATGTAGTGCTCACCAAAGGCGAGTGGCGCGAGGACGAGCCTGTGCTCTGCCGCGTACACAGCTCGTGCATGACGGGCGACACCTTCGGCAGCCTGCGCTGCGAGTGCGGTGAACAGCTGCACAAGGCCATGGAGATGATTGAGAAGGAAGGCCGCGGCATAGTGGTGTATATGAACCAGGAAGGCCGCGGCATAGGGCTGATGAACAAAATACGCGCCTACCGCCTGCAGGAGCAGGGCGACGACACCGTTGATGCCAACCTCCATTTGGGCTTCCGCCCTGACGAGCGCGACTACGGGGTAGGAGCGCAGATACTCCGCCAAATGGGGGCAAAACGCCTGCGCCTGATGACCAATAATCCCGTGAAAAGAGTGGGGCTCGAAAGTTATGGCATAGAAATTGTAGAGAATATTCCGATAGAGATTGCTCCGAATCCCTATAACGTGCGGTACATGCGCACCAAGAAGGAGAAAATGCATCACGAACTAAAATTGGTATGATTATGAGAACCTCACGAATTCTTCTGGCTCTGGTCCTCTTAATGACCGGAATCATGATTGCCAATGCTGACGAAACCGTCACAGTGTCATCAACCAACGCCGACATAGCCGAGAACCTCGACCTCAAGGCTGTGGCTACTCTCTTCGGCGAAGTGAACAATCTTGAGGACTTTGAAAAAGAACTCAATTCCGAGGAGCGCCATCTCAACAACCTCGACCTCAACGGCGACGGAGTGGTGGACTATCTGCGCGTCGTCGAAATAGGGGAGGGGGAGAACCGCCTTATCGTCCTGCAGGCTGTGCTTGCAAAGGACATTTATCAGGATGTAGCCTCCATCTATGTTGAGCGTCAGGCCGACCAGACAGTGTCCGTGCAGGTCATAGGTGACGAGTATGTATATGGCACCAACTATATTATTGAGCCTGTATATCTCTATCGCCCTGTTATTTACGACTGGTTCTGGGGACCTGCTTGGGTTTGCTGGCACTCGCCTTATTACTGGGGTTATTACCCCGGCTGGTACACCTGCTATAATCCGTGGATCTGGAATGACTACTACTACCATGTTCACGCTTATCACCACCACCACCCCCGTTGCAGTTTCCACTATGCACACACTGCCCGTCATGGCGTGTCGGGCTTGAGGCAGAGTGAGCGCGGGGCGCGCATAGTCCGCAACGACTGGGCTGCCGCTCATCCCGAAACCCGTTTCACGGCACGTGCGGAAGCGCGCGGGGTGTCTGCTGCAACCAATGTGCGCCAACTCCGCACCAATGCACCGGCTGCATCCTCACGAGGCAATGCTTCGGCGGGAACTGCACGCAGTACTATGGCATCGGCCGCATCTGCGGGGACGGCTTCAACACGCTCTGTAACAGCGGTTTCGAGGGACACACGCAGCACTTTCGGAAGCACCAATACACGTGCGGCACGCGCTGCAACAGCGTCTGCACGCAGCACTGACAACACTGTGCGCAGCATTGCCTCCGCCAACAACGGGGCGGTAACGCGCAGCACGGCTTCCGCCGGCAGTGGTGTAACAAGCAGAAGCACTTACAGCGGCACCGGCTCATCAACGCGCAGCCGTTATGTGGCGGCAGGCACAGCCTCTTCCGGCATACTGAGGAGCACTAACTCTTCTGCTTCAGGTGTTACGCGCAGCAACTCGTCCTCATCGTCCGGCATGTTGCGCAGCAGCAACTCGTCCTCATCGTCCGGCATGTTGCGTAGCAGCAGCTCGTCCTCCTCGTCCGGTATGGTGCGCAGCAGCTCGTCCTCATCCTCAAGCATGATGCGCAGCGGCAGCTCGTCCTCGTCGTCGGGCATGATGCGTAGCAGCAGTTCATCCTCGTCGTCGGGCATGATGCGCAGCAGCGGCTCGTCGGGCGGCGGCTCTGTACGCAGCACACGCCGCTGATGCTTGCCCCTTGTTAAAAAAGCACTGCCTGTCGGTTCCGGCAGGCAGTGTCTTTTTGTAAGCAGGTCTTGTTGCTTTACATCTCCCACTGTTCGAGAGTGCCGAGCAGCTGGTCGAAGGTCTGCGCCATGCTCTTGCTGCGGATGTCGGCAATCTGGCGGTTCACGGCCTCATCGTAGGTCTCTGCTTCCACATCGCGTATAACTCCCAGTGCTATGGGCAGTTCGGGCTGCATGTCGGCGTTCTGCACGTCGGTGAACTTTTCCTGTCCCATGAGTGCGAGCATGCGGTGGAGAGCCGGGTCCTGCAGATGTGCATCGTGAGTGAGCACACGCGGGTCATCGGCTGCAACCACTGTCAGTCGCGGCATCAGTTCGCTGTAGTCAAGAGCCAGACCTTTGTCCTTGTTCGCTCCGAAAATCATCTTTTCCCCGTGGCGGAGCACTATGCTGCGCTCGGCGCGGGTCTCGCGGTCGGCTATCCAGTTGTGGGTGCCGTTGTTGAAAATCACGCAGTTTACAAGGCACTCAACCACCGATGCACCTTTGTGCTGTTGTGCTTTCTTCAGGCAGTCCACGGTGTTGGGCATGTCCACGTCCAGTGTGCGGGCAAAGAAGGTGCCGCGTGCTCCCATCACCAGCTCGGCGGGGATGAACGGACGCTCCACTGTGCCGAATGGCGACGACTTGCTGACAAAGCCTTTGGGCGAGGTAGGCGAGTACTGGCCTTTGGTCAGGCCGTAGATGCGGTTGTTGAACAGGCAGATGTTTAGGTCCACGTTGCGGCGTATTTCGTGTATGAAATGGTTGCCGCCGATGGCGAGGCAGTCGCCGTCGCCCGACATCTGCCATACGGTCAGTTCGGGGTGTGCGGTCTTCACGCCGGTGGCTATGGCGCCTCCGCGCCCGTGTATGGTGTTGAAGCCGTAGGTGTTCAGGTAGTGAGGCATACGGCTCGAGCAGCCTATACCCGATATGACTACCGTGTTGTAGGTCTCAACTCCTATTTCCGCCATTGCTTTCTGCAGGGCGGCGCAGATGGCATGGTCGCCGCAGCCGGGGCAGAAACGTACGTATTGGTCTGATTTGAATTGTGCTGCTTCCATGATTATAAGGCTTTTACGTGTTCTACTATACGTTCAACCGCGAAGGGCTGACCCATTATCTCGTTGTACTGCTTGAAGTCCACGCCCTGAACTTTCGAGCGCAGCAGGGTGGCAAACTGGCCGTTGTTCAGCTCGCATACCACCACTTTCTTGTAGCGGCGGAGCACTTCGGCTGTGTTCTTGGGCAGCGGGTTGATGTAGTTGAAGTGTGCCAGTGCGCAGTTCAGCTCGTTGGCGGCTGCGTGCAGGTGTCCTTCGGTCGAGCCCCAACCTACTAATAGTGTGTCGCTTGCGGCATTGCCCTGCACTTTCAGTTCGGGTATCTTGTTGGCCACCTGGTCCACTTTGGCCTGGCGTGCTTTCACCATGCGCTCGTGGTTCTCGGGGTTGGTGGAGATGGCTCCGGTCTTGCTGTCGCGCTCCAGACCTATGTTGCGGTGTTCATAGCCTTCCATTCCGGGCACTGCCCAGTAGCGGATGCTGTTCTCGTCGCGGAGGGCGGCGTTGTAGTGTCCTTTCAGTTCTGCGGGCACGCCCTGGGGCTTTATCTCCGGCAGTTCGGCAAGCTTGGGCAGTTTCCACAGGCCTGTGCCGTTGGCAAGATAAGTGTCGGTCATAAGGATGACGGGTGTCATGTTCTCCAGCGCTATCTTGCAGGCTTCGTAGGCGTACTGGAAGCAGTTGGCGCTTGTCGAGGCGGCTATAACCACTGCCGGACATTCGCCGTTGCGCCCATATACGGCCTGCATCAGGTCGGTTTGCTCCGTCTTGGTGGGCAGACCGGTGGACGGACCGCCGCGCTGAACGTCTATCACAACCAGCGGCAGTTCGGCCATCACAGCCAGACCTACGGCTTCGCTCTTCAGGCTCAGACCCGGGCCGGAGGTGCTGGTGCAGGCCAGGTCGCCGGCAAACGATGCGCCTATGGCGGTGCAAACGCCTGCTATCTCGTCTTCTGCCTGAACCACCATCACACCCATGTCCTTCCTTGCTGCCAGCTCGTGCATGATGTCGGTGGCGGGGGTGATAGGATAGCTGCCCAGGAAGAGCTTCTTGCCGCATTTGTGCGCGGCGGCAATCAGTCCCCATGCCGTGGCTTTGTTGCCGGCTATAGAGGTGTAGGTGCCGTGGGCGAGGTCTTCGGCTTTCTCAACGGTGATGGTGTTGATGTTCATCGCCGTGTTGTTGCCGTAGTTGTAGCCGTCGGTCAGCACTTTCACGTTGGGGGCTATCAGGGCTGGTTTCTTCGCGAACTTGCCTTCAAGGAAGTGTATGGCTTTGTCTATCGGGCGGCTGAAGAGCCAGCATACTACGCCTAAGGCAAACATGTTGCGCGATTTCAGAACGGCCTTGTTGTCCATGCCGCTGTCTTTCAGGCTCTCTTTGGTGAGCTGGGTCAGGGGAACGGGAACAATCTGCACCGTCTCCGGAATACCGAGCTCGGTGAAGGGGTTGTCGGTCTTGTAGAGGGCTTTCTCAAGGTCCTTGTCGGTGAAGGAGTCCGTATCTACAATCACCACGGCGTTCTTCGTGAACATGCTCTCCGTCTCGTCGTAGCGCGCACCGGCAACATTGAACTTGCTGCCTAATGTGCACACTTTCAGCGCGGCGGCGTTCATAGCCACAATCACGTCTGCCTTGTCTCCGGGCGTATAAACGCCGTTGCCCAGACATACTTGGAATCCACTCACTCCGCCTAATGTGCCTTGCGGAGCACGAATCTCTGCGGGGAAGTCGGGAAGGGTGGAAATCTCATTCCCTAAAATGGCGCTCAGCGACGAGAACATGTTTCCCGTCAGCTGCATGCCGTCACCCGAGTCACCGCAGAATCGAACTACAACAGTTTGCTTTTGCATGACAAAATGTGTTTTTTGTTGGTTTTATTTGGTGTTTTGTTGGTGTTTCCTGTGTGTGGTTTTTTGCGGTTTTGCAAAAAACGGCACAAAGTTACATTCTTTTTTTCAATCTTCCAAATTTATTTATGCAAAAACAAAACTTGCAACGCCAAATGCCGCATATTGCCTGATTGTCTCTGCTGTATTACGCGTAAAAACGGGTCCGTCAGCGGAAACGGCCGTAGATGTATAGCGCGGCTTTCAGCAGAAGCAGCAGCACTGCAACGGCGAGAAGGGCGGCGCACCATTTGTACACCCCCGGTACATACCTCACTTGCCTTGTTTCGGTTCTTACCGTCTCCACTTGCACTGTGTCGGTGCGGAGCACTGCCTTGTCGCGCCACCGCGTGTGCCAGCGTTCCATATACACCGTGTCTGCACGGATGCGCACATACACGCTGTCGTGCACAAACACGCTGTCGCGCTGCATGTGCTCAGAACTCTGCAGATGCCTGCTGACGGTCGCGTTTTCTGTTGCAGAGCAGGCACTCAATGTCAGCATTAGTGCCGCAATGCTCAGTGCAGAAACGCTCCGGCGTAGTGATTTCGATGTAGTGTTCTTCATTTTTGTGCTTGTTCAGTAGTTCAACAATCTCTTTTTCTGTGCGGCGCGAATTGAGCAGCGTGCTGCCGCTCAGTTTCCCCACCAGTATGCAGCCTGCGGTGTGGTCGCGGTTGTTGCCTGCGTGGATGCGTATGCCCTCGAAGCCCGGCACATAGTGCAGCAAGGGCAGCACGCGCCCGAAGCGGGGCGATTGTGTTAGTGTTAGCCTGTACCACCCTAAGGGGACAGCCCCTTTGGGGTGCTGTGCGTTGGGTACTACGGGCGGCTCGAGTGTGTTGCACAGCGGCTTGTTGCCGATGAGCAGTGTGCCCCTTGTCTCCAGAGGCGAAAGACCGGTTCTTATCAATGAGAGTAACATAATATTTTTTAGTCTAAAGTTAAAAGTTAAAAGTCAAAAGACTGAAGTCAAAAGTCGAAAGTCGAAAGTCAAAAGCCTGAAATCGAAAGTCAAGGGCCAAAAGCCTGAAATCTGAGGTCACAAGCCGGTTATGTTTTGTGCAGTCGGAAGTAATTAGGCTTTCGACCTTCGACTTTCGACTTTCGACTAAAAGCTTTCGACTAAAATCTTTCGACTATCAATTCTCCATCGCCTTCATTCCGGTCAGTGCGCCGGCGAAGGTCAGTATCTCGCCGAAGGCGGCAAGCACGGTCGGGTCGATGACCCCCTGCGGGGGTACCAGGAACGCCGCTCCTATCAGCACGCATCCGAATACCACCGTCAGGGTCGCCAGACACAACTGCAATGATTTCTTTTTCTTTTTCATGCGCGTGTCTGTTTCAGGGTCAGCTGTTCAGTTTCTTGTACTCCATTGCGAACACGTATCCGTTCAGGGTGCTGTACTTCTGCTGGTTCTTGAAGGCTGCCAGCAGTGCCGCACTCTGCTGCGGGTCTGCCAGTGCTGCGGCTGCGTTGGCGCGGGCGGTGGCGAACTTGCTCTGCTGCGCCGTCTGTGCCTCGGTCGGGGCTTTGGTGCTCGGGTGGCAGCGCTTGCCGGTGAAGATTTTTCCGTTGCGGCTGAAGAAATACAAATCAGAGTGTTTGCACACTTTGCCTGACATGGACTCGATGAGTCCCATTGGTTTTACTTTTGCCATAATAAAGTTAAGGTTTAGGTTAATGTTTTTTGTTTGTTTTTGTCTCCGGTTAAATACCGCCAGCACCTGTTTGTGTCGTCCTTGAGCCGGATCCATACCCGAAAGGCGGGTGTACTTGTGCTGCGGTTTTTCCGTTTGACGGTGCAAAGGTACGATAGCGGGGATTGGCGTTGTCCCATTCCGGCACCATCTGACACCATCAGGCATCATTTGGTACACATTGGCACTATATGTCCCCGCAAAGGGGGCGCTATGGGATATCTATCTCAAAAGTTTCGCAAATATACCTTACTGCGGCAGGCGGGAGCAGTTTCATGTTTTCCGCTCCCAACTTGCGCAAAGCCTTTTTATGTTCTTTGTGACTAAGCCAGCGGAAGAAAGTCCGACGGCTCACACCCGCACAGTCTGCCAACTCGGTACGGGTCATTGATTTGTATTTTGCCATAATGCTATTTGTTGATTGTTAGACGAAAGCCCCGAATCAAAATCGGGACAATGGAAGAAAAAATCAGCCCGAACAGTATTCTGGAAAACTGACAACACATAGCATTATGGCGGCGGTCTTGCACAGGTATAACACAAAAAGAGCAACGGCAAAAAGATGCTGTCGCTCACAACCAATCTATGTAACTCAATATGTGCCTTAAGTTCTCATTACATTATGTTAAGTCCTTTCTATCTTTGTGTTATACCATTTCTTTCTATATCTCCCCCGCATGTTTGGTGCATGCGGGGGAGAGTCAGGCAAAGATTTTCTCAAAGAAGCCTGACTGTTTATTCACTTATTTTGCACCACTCAAGATACCATTTTCTTTGTCCTCGTTGTTGATGCGCTTATTTTCGCGTGTCGAGGCTCTCGACCCGAAATCGAGGTTGCAATGAAAGTTGAGAATGAGCATCTGGCGGAAGTCGCGCATCTCGGCGTGCTGTGTGTTCGGGGCAAGAGCGGAGAGGTCTTTGGTCTCGATGCTGTAGCCCTTGACGGAGAAGGGATTCATCAGCATCGCACGGAAGCCCCATTTGTCGGCATTGTAACCGAGCCCGATATGATGGTAGAACTCGCCGTACTCCAGCGTCTCGCCCCAGAGGTTATTGTAGCGCGTGGTCACCTCGCCGAAGAACTGCCAACCGTTGTACATG